>NZ_JAYGJO010000028.1:0-68778 GCF_035013185.1 Acerihabitans sp. TG2 | reverse complement strand
AACGCACTTACGGCTTGAAAGATGAAGGAGGTACTATTGACATGCACTAATGATTCATGTACCAATAGTGCATTGACCTATTCATGATCTGGAACACTACGCAATGATGTTTGTTTCTACCCGTCTACTAAGCCTACTACTACTCGCACCCACGATGCGCGGTACGCTGGTACACGGAGTTAAAAGCTGACTCTACCGTTCCAGATAAAAAAACCCGCGCACTGCGCGGGTTTTTTTATGCCTGCAATGCGCGCTAAAGTAAACCAATAGGATTAACCATGAGCGAACACGTTATAATTTTCGATACCACTCTGCGTGATGGTGAACAGGCATTGCAAGCTAGCCTGAGTGTCAAAGAGAAACTGCAAATCGCCCTGGCATTGGAAAGAATGGGCATCGACGTGATGGAAGTTGGTTTCCCGGTATCCTCTCCTGGTGATTTTGAGTCCGTACAGACCATTGCCCGTCATATTAAAAACAGCCGAGTCTGTGGCCTGGCGCGCTGCGTAGAGAAAGATATCGACGTGGCAGCAGAAGCATTGCGGGTAGCCGAAGCTTTTCGCATCCATGTGTTCTTGGCTACCTCGACGTTACATATTGAATCCAAGCTGAAAAGAAGTTTTGATCAGGTGATGGAGATGGCGGTGCAATCGGTAAAACGTGCACGCAACTATACTGACGACGTGGAATTTTCTTGTGAGGACGCGGGGCGTACCCCTATCGATAATCTGTGCCGGATTGTGGAAGCGGCCATTAACGCTGGGGCGAGTACCATCAATATTCCCGACACCGTGGGTTATACTACTCCATTACAGTTCAGCGGCATTATCACGTCGCTCTACCAGCGAGTACCCAATATTGATCGCGCCATTATCTCGGTGCATTGCCATGACGATTTGGGCATGGCAGTTGGTAACTCGATTTCGGCGATCCAGGCTGGGGCCAGGCAGGTGGAAGGGACACTGAACGGCATCGGCGAACGGGCCGGCAATACCGCGCTGGAGGAAGTGATCATGGCGATCAAGGTGCGGGCCGATATTATGGGTGTGCATACTACTATTAATCATCAAGAAATTTATCGTACCAGCCAAATCGTCAGCCAATTATGTAATATGCCCATCCCCGCGAACAAAGCCATCGTCGGTTCCAACGCGTTCGCCCACTCATCGGGTATCCACCAGGATGGGGTACTGAAAAATCGCCAAAATTATGAAATCATGACCCCGGAGATCATCGGTCTTAAGGAAGTACAGCTGAATCTGACCTCTCGCTCCGGTCGTGCAGCGGTGAAGCACCGGATGCAGGAAATGGGGTATCAGGAACAGGACTATAACCTGGATGAACTCTATGCTGCCTTCGTCAAGTTGGCGGATAAAAAAGGCCAGGTGTTTGATTATGATTTGGAAGCGCTGGCGTTTATCAGTAAGCAGCAGGAGGAAGCAGAACATTTTCGCCTGGATTATTTCAGCGTTCAATCTGGCTCCGGCGACATGGCCACTGCGTCAGTAAAACTGGCCTGTGGTGACGACATAAAATCGGAAGCCGCCACCGGCAATGGCCCGGTAGATGCCGTCTACCAGGCGTTAAATCGTATTACCGACTACCCTATTACCTTGCAAAAATATCAGTTGACCGCTAAAGGCCACGGCCGCGATGCGCTCGGTCAGGTGGATATTGTGGTGGAATACCATGGCCGCCGTTTCCACGGGGTCGGTTTGGATACCGATATCATTGAATCCTCCGCCAAAGCAATGGTGCATGTGATGAATAATATCTGGCGGGCACAGCAAGTGGAGATTGAGCTGCAGCGCCTGCAAGGGCAAAACAATCAACGTGATTATCAGGAAACGGTGTGAACATGAGCAAGACATATCATATAGCGGTACTGCCGGGCGACGGCATTGGTCCGGAAGTGATGGCGCAGGCGTATAAAGTGTTGAACGCGGTACGCGAACGGTTTTCCCTGCGCATCACCACCAGCGAATACGACGTTGGCGGTGTCGCCATCGATAAGCATGGCCATCCGCTGCCAGCGGCGACCATCAGCGGTTGTGAACAGGCCGATGCCATTCTGTTTGGTTCCGTAGGGGGACCCAAGTGGGAACATTTGCCACCGGCGGAACAACCTGAACGCGGCGCGTTATTGCCGCTGCGTAAACATTTCAAACTGTTTAGCAACCTGCGTCCCGCAAAGCTCTACCCTGGACTGGAGGCTTTTTGCCCCCTGCGAGCCGATATCGCCGCCCGCGGTTTTGATATTTTGTGCGTACGGGAATTGACCGGTGGTATCTATTTCGGCCAGCCGAAAGGACGCGAAGGCAGCGGCATGCATGAGCGCGCCTTTGATACCGAAGTGTACCACCGCTTTGAGATCGAACGTATTGCACGCATTGCGTTTGAATCCGCACGTAAACGCCGCAGCATCGTCACATCCATAGACAAGGCCAATGTGCTGCAAAGTTCGATTCTGTGGCGTGAAATTGTCATTGAAATTGCGCGTGATTACCCTGATGTTGCGTTATCTCACCTCTATATCGATAACGCCACCATGCAGTTAATCAAAGACCCGTCACAGTTTGATGTACTGCTGTGTTCCAATTTGTTCGGCGATATTCTCTCCGATGAATGCGCCATGATTACCGGTTCCATGGGGATGCTGCCATCAGCCAGCCTTAACGAACAAAGCTTCGGTCTGTACGAGCCTGCGGGAGGCTCAGCGCCGGATATCGCCGGAAAGAATCTGGCCAACCCGGTGGCACAAATTCTTTCCCTCGCCCTGTTGTTACGTTACAGCCTGGGATTGGACGAGGAAGCGAACGCGATTGAGCAGGCGGTGAACCACGCTCTGGAAGCCGGCTACCGTACCGCCGATCTGGCCGGCAGCGGCCTATCGATCGGCACCGATGAGCAAGGCTCCATCATCGCCGATTATATTATTCAGGGGGCTTAAATCGTATGGGCAAGTCGTTATATCAAAAATTATATGATGCGCATGTTGTCGTTGAGACTGCCAATGAGACGCCGCTGTTATACATCGATCGCCATTTGGTGCATGAGGTGACGTCCCCTCAGGCGTTTGACGGACTGAGGGCCATGGGGCGCCCGGTACGCCAGCCGGCGAAGACTTTCGCCACCATGGATCATAATGTTTCCACCCAAACCCGTGATATTAACGCCAGTGGAGAAATGGCCCGAATCCAAATGCAGGAACTGATCAAAAACTGCAAAGAATTCAACATCCAGCTGTATGACCTGAACCACCCTTATCAAGGCATCGTCCATGTCATTGGCCCAGAACAAGGCATGACGCTGCCCGGAATGACCATCGTCTGCGGAGATTCCCATACCGCCACCCATGGCGCTTTTGGTGCTCTGGCTTTTGGTATTGGTACCTCGGAAGTCGAACATGTGTTGGCGACACAGACGCTAAAGCAAGGTCGCGCTAAAACCATGAAAGTGGAAGTGACTGGCCAAGCCGCCAGCGGTATTACCGCCAAGGATATTGTATTGGCGGTCATCGGAAAAATTGGCTCAGCTGGGGGTACCGGACACGTGGTGGAATTTTGTGGCGCGGCGGTGACGTCCCTGAGCATGGAAGGCCGTATGACGCTGTGCAACATGGCCATTGAAATGGGTGCCAAGGCCGGATTGGTAGCCCCTGATTCGACCACCTTTGCCTATTTGCAGGGACGCCAGTTCGCACCAAAAGGCGACGACTGGCAGCAGGCAATCGCATATTGGAATACGCTGACATCTGATGACGACGCAGTATTTGATAAAGTGGTTACGCTGCACGCAGAAGATATTGCACCGCAGGTAACCTGGGGGACCAATCCCGGCCAGGTTATTGCCATCAACCAGCCTATCCCCACGCCGGACTCGTTCAGCGACCCAGCGGAACGCAGTTCAGCGGCTAAAGCTCTGGTCTATATGGATTTACAGCCGGGTATTCGTCTGACCGATGTGACCATCGATAAAGTCTTTATCGGTTCCTGTACTAATTCCCGCATTGAAGATCTGCGCGCGGCGGCGGCGATTGCCAAAGGCCGCCATGTTGCCAGTGGTGTGCAGGCCATTGTTGTTCCGGGTTCCGGACCAGTAAAAGCCCAGGCGGAGGCCGAAGGCCTGGATAAGATCTTTTTAGATGCTGGTTTTGAGTGGCGGTTGCCGGGTTGCTCCATGTGCCTGGCGATGAATAACGACCGACTGAATCCCGGTGAACGCTGCGCCTCCACCAGCAACCGTAATTTCGAAGGTCGTCAAGGCCGCGGCGGCCGAACCCACTTGGTCAGTCCGGCCATGGCGGCGGCGGCGGCGGTGACTGGCCGTTTTGCCGATATCCGTGATTTACATTAAGGGAAACAGCAACATGGCAAAATTTACGCAACATACCGGGCTGGTGGTACCGTTAGACGCCGCAAACGTGGACACCGATGCTATTATCCCCAAACAGTTTTTGCAGAAAGTAACCCGCACCGGATTTGGCCAGCACTTGTTTAACGATTGGCGCTTTCTGGACGATGCCGGCCAGCGACCTAATCCGGATTTTGTGCTTAATCAACCACGCTATCGTGGTGCCAGCATTTTGTTAGCGCGGGAAAATTTCGGCTGCGGCTCTTCTCGAGAGCACGCACCTTGGGCGCTGGCGGATTATGGCTTCCAGGTTGTGATCGCCCCCAGTTTCGCTGATATTTTTTATGGCAATAGTTTTAATAGTCAATTGCTGCCCATCGCCCTGTCGGCGGAACAAGTGGATACCTTATTCACCCTGGTCGCCGGCCAGGAAGGCGCGTGCTTTACGGTGGATTTAGAACGCCAGCAGGTGATTGCCGGCGAACAGGTTTATTCATTTGAAATTGACGCGTTTCGCAAGCACTGCATGATTAACGGCCTGGATAGTATCGGCCTGACGCTGCAGCATGATGAGGCAATTGCGGGTTATGAGGCCAAGCAGCCGGCGTTTTTGCATTAAGGGATAAGAGAGAGTACCGCAGGCGGTGGTGTCGTTAGCCCGAGGGGCTTTCTCTTGCCGCGAGCAGTGGTGGTGTCGTTAGCCCGGTGCGGGCAAGCGACGAGAGGACCGCTAGCCCGGCCCTCTCGACTCCCGGGTTTTCGGCAGATCACGCGCCGCGTTGCGGTGCCTTCCGTCCCGGCGACCACCCTATGGACCGCACGGGACGCGCTCCCGGCGCGGCCCTTTGCTTTCGCCGCTCCCGGCGGCTCATCCGGTCGGTTGCCGTGCCATCAGCGCGCTTTATGCCGGCCCAAGGTCAAAACCTAAACCTAAACCTAAACCTAAACCTAAACCTAAACCTAAACCTAAACTAGGACTAGGACTAGGACTAGGACTAGGACTAGGACTGAAAGATTAATACCTAAACACCTACATACTTAAATTTTTCAATATTTCTGTACCTCTGTACCTCTGTACTTCTGTACCTCTGTACCTCTGTACCTCTGTACCTCTGTACCTCTGTACCTCTGTACCTCTGTACCTCTGTACCTCTGTACCTCTGTACCTCTGTACCCTATCATTCATTTAATAATTAAATAAATTAAATCAATTAAATGCGCTGTTTATTTCGAACTTTTATTGGTGTGTGGTTAGTTCGGGCTCGGACTGAAAAACCCGGGAGCGTTTCAGTAAACTGTGAGACTGCGCGTAAATTTAATCAGTGATCTACCCAGCCCGGGAGGTGTTTATATTTTGTCGAGGTGGGCGCTTTTATAGTGCGCCCATGAAAACTATCCCCACACCTCATGATTCGTTGTTCAAAAAATTCTTTAGCGATGTCAGCGTCGCGAGCGATTTTTTGCACATACATTTGCCGCCGGCGCTGCGGGAAAAATGCGATCTCAGCACATTGGCCATCACCTCCACCAGTTTTATTGAAGATGATATGCGCCCGTATTACTGCGATATGCTTTATCGCCTGCAGACCACCGCCGGACCGGGTTACATCTATTGCCTGATCGAGCACCAGTCCAGTGCCGATGCGCTGATGGCGTTTCGTCTGCTGCGCTACAGCTTACTTGCCATGCAGTTGCATATTGAGCAGGGCAATAAAAAGCTGCCGCTCGTCATACCGATGGTATTTTACCATGGGGTTCAGAGCCCTTATCCTTATAGCACCCGCTGGTTGGACGGCTTTGACGATCCCGCCATGGCGGAAGAATTGTACCGCCAGGCGTTCCCTCTGGTGGACATCACCGTGGTCCCTGACGCGGAGATCAAAACCCACCGCAAAGTGGCATTGCTCGAATATGTGCAAAAACACATCCGCGAGCGGGATATTAACCTCCGCTTGCGCGATATCGCCTTTCTGCTTGAATTAACCCAGCCCAGTAAAGAGCAGATGATATGCCTGCTGCACTATCTGGCGCAGGAGGCAAATACCCTTGACTCGGACGCTTTTTTCCGTAATCTGGGAAAAAAAACACCCCATTACAAGGAGGAAATGATGACCATTGCAGAACAACTGGAACAAAAAGGACACAAGATAGGACTGCAAGAAGGCCGCCAAGAAGGACTCAGTGCAGGGTGTAGAAACATCGCCCGTAATATGCTGGCGATAGGTCTGGAGCGTGCAACCATTGAACTGACCACCGGTTTGAGCAGCGCAGAGCTTGATGCCCTGACAGAACCTGCCGCATAAGCCAATACCGATCATGTTGCACCACACCATTGCAGCAAAAAAGCGGTCAGCTCACGCCACTGGCGGGTGGAAGAGACCAAAACTCAGCATTACGTTTACAACTATGGCCACATCCTGGTTTTTGCTTCACATCACTGATGCTGTTTATTACGGTGATTTATTGTCACCACTATGTTACCCCCCACAGCGATATCCTTCAGCTGATGCAACATACTCCAAGAGAATAACGCTGCCATCCACTTAATGGTGGCATGAACACCTTGGCATGGTTTGATGTTAAATCCGCCGGGTTCGTACCCCCGAAAGACGCAATAAGCCGGGTATTGTTGGCAAGCCAAACATAAAACCATTACAATTGCTTCTGTTCTCAACGGGGTGCGAAACATCTTGCACGGTACGACGCCAGATGATCGCTGAGAGTAAACCCGTCGAACCTGATCCGGTTAATACCGGCGAAGGGATTTGAGAGTGTGCCTCATCGCCTCAAAAACCTTTGCCACCTTTTTTTTCAGGAGCGCAAAGTGTTAAAAAAATGGTTTCCTTGTCTGTTACTGCTGGCCGCCGCTCCGGCGCTGGCTAAACCTGTCCTTACGGTACTAACCTATGATTCCTTCGCATCGGAGTGGGGCCCCGGACCGGCGGTAAAAACCGCGTTCGAAAAACAATGTGGCTGCGAGCTGAAATATGTCGTGCAGGAAGACGGTGTGGCGTTGTTAAATCGCTTGCGCATCGAAGGCAAAAACAGCGATGCCGATGTAGTGCTGGGGTTAGATAATAATTTACTTAAAGCCGCCCAAGATACGCATTTATTCGTCGAGCATCACGTAGATACCACCGGATTAAACCTGCCGGATGGCTGGCACAATGCCACCTTTCTGCCGTTTGACTACGGTTATTTTGCCTTCGTTTACGATAAAAATCGCCTGAAAAACCCGCCGAAAAGTCTGCATGATCTAATAGACGGCCCGGTACCGCTTAAAATTATTTATGAGGATCCGCGGACCAGCACGCCCGGTTTGGGCTTGATGTTATGGGTGAAAAAAGTCTATGGCGATGATGCAGCACAGGCATGGCAGCGATTAGCGAAAAAAACCGTCACGGTACCTAAAGGATGGAGTGAAGCTTACGGTCTGTTTCTCAAAGGAGAAGCGGATATGGTCCTGAGCTATACCACCTCGCCGGCATACCACATCGTTGAGGAGAAAAAAGACAACTATGCGGCCGCTGCCTTTAGCGAAGGACAATACCTGCAGGTTGAGGTCGCTGGTCAGTTGGCCGCCAGCAAACACCCCGAGCTGGCGCAACAGTTTATGCATTTTATCGTTTCACCGGCCTTTCAGCAGACTATTCCCACAGGAAATTGGATGTATCCGGTGATTAAAACCACGCTTCCCGCCGGATTTGACGCCTTACCCGCCAAAACCCTGACCTTCAGTCCCGACGATGTGGCGGCACACCGCGCCGCCTGGACCCAGGAGTGGTTACGTTCAGTAAGCCAATGATTGCACGCTGGTTATGGCCTGGGTTGCTGGCCGCATTAGTCTTAACCGCTATCGCCCTCGCCGCCGTCGGTGCGTTATGGCTTAATGCCCCGGCGCAGCATTGGCGGTTGTGGTGGTCCGACAGTTATTTGTGGCATGTACTCCGTTTTACTTTTTGGCAAGCGCTGTTATCAGCGCTACTATCGGTTATGCCTGCGCTATTGCTGGCCCGGGCGCTGTTTCGCCGGCGATTTCCCGGCCGGCGGCTACTACTGCGTTTTTGCGCCATGACATTAGTATTGCCAGTGCTGGTTGCGGTGTTTGGTATTCTCAGCGTCTATGGCCGTCAGGGCTGGTTGGCACAGCTTTGTGCCTGGGTGCACATCCCTTATGGTTTTTCTCCTTATGGTCTGCAAGGTATCTTGTTAGCCCATGTATTTTTTAATCTGCCCCTGGCCACCCGTTTGTTATTACAAGCGTTAGACAGCATTCCGGTGGAGCAGCGGCAGTTGGCCGCGCAGTTGGACATTAGCGGGTGGGCTTTTTTCCGGATTTTGGAATGGCCATACCTGCGCCGCCAACTTTTTCCGGCGGCCGCGCTGATCTTTATGCTGTGTTTCGCCAGTTTTGCTACTGTACTCTCGTTAGGCGGAGGGCCACGGGCCACCACCATTGAGTTGGCGATTTACCAGGCGCTGAGCTATGACTACGATCCCGCGCGGGCGGCCATTCTTGCGCTGGTTCAAATGGTCTGCTGCCTGGGGTTGGTGTTGCTAAGCCAGCGCCTGACACGAACGTTTCAGGTAGGTGCCACGCAGTTAACTCGCTGGCGTGATCCGCAGGATAGTCGGTTACGCAGAGTTATCGATGCAGTGGTTATCTTGCTGGCGATGTTATTGCTGATACCACCCTTGCTGGCGGTCATTACCGGCGGGATAAACCAAGGGTTGGTCCGGGTCCTGTCCCAGAGCGCATTATGGTCAGCGCTGCTGACATCTTTGCGCATTGCCATTGGCGCTGGGCTGCTGTGTGTGGTGTTTACCCTGATGCTGCTGTGGAGCAGCCGCGAACTGCGGTTGCGCCACCGTGAATGGGCGGCACAATTGCTGGACTTAAGCGGCATGCTGATCCTGGCAATGCCGGGCATTGTGCTGGCGACGGGTTTTTTTCTGATTGCCAACAAAACCGTTGGGTTACCCCGCTCTCCTTACGCATTGGTGATATTGACCAATGCGTTGATGGCCATACCTTATGCTCTGAAAATTCTCGAAACACCGATGCTCGATATGGCGGAGCGTTACAATCGCTTATGCCTGTCACTAGATATCCACGGCCTTTCACGGCTGCGCTGGGTGGAATGGCAGGCGTTGCGTTTATCCATTGGCCGGGCCATGGCGTTCGCCAGTGTGCTGTCCGTGGGCGATTTTGGCGTGGTGGCACTGTTTGGCAATGAGCATTTCCGTACCTTACCTTGGTATTTGTATCAGCAGATCGGGTCATATCACAGTCAGGATGGCGCGGTTACTGCTCTATTTCTTTTGATACTGTGCTTCTTACTCTTTACCCTCATCGAAAAACTGTCGGGGCCGCATGATAAAACTGACTAAGCTGACGTATTTGTACCAACATCTGCCGATGCGTTTCGAACTGAGTGTCGCTGCGGGTGAAAAAGTGGCGATTCTCGGTCCCAGCGGCGCGGGCAAAAGTACTCTGCTCAGCCTGATCGCCGGTTTTCTACCGCTGCACAGCGGAAGCATATACCTCAACGGCGTGGATCATAGTGCAACACCACCGGCCCGGCGGCCGGTCTCAATGCTATTTCAGGAAAATAATCTCTTCGCCCATCTGACGGTTGAGCAAAACATCGGGCTGGGATTGCATCCTAATTTAAAACTGACCCCAGACCAACGTGCGGCGCTGCGACGGGTGACAGAACAGGTAGGTGTGGTGGAATATTTAACCCGTCTACCCAGCCAGCTTTCCGGTGGCCAACGCCAGCGAGTGGCGCTGGCCAGATGCCTGGTGCGCCGACAGCCCATTTTGCTATTGGATGAGCCCTTTTCCGCCCTGGACCCGGCACTGCGTAATGACATGCTCCAGCAGGTCGCCGAGGTGTGCGACCAGCGACAATTAACCTTGTTGATGGTTTCACACAACCTCGATGATGCCGCGCGCATCGCGCCGCGCACCCTACTAGTGGTGGACGGCCGAATATATTATGACGGACCGACTCGTTGCCTGGTAACCGGCGAAACGCCCGAGGCGGCCATATTAGGCATTCCCACACGAATGTAGCCCCGATACCGGTTACCCAAAAAATAACCGGCGCAATCAAATAATCCCAATAAAGAGACCATTAATCCCACTAATGTGAATTGCTTTTTTTGGAATATCATTCAAAGCAATTTACTGGTTTTATATTTTTAAGTATGGTAAATACATAAAAATAAGGAGATATTGTGATTATCATTATTCTCACACATACTAAAAATAAGCATTTTACTGTCCATGCATGTTGATAATTTCATATAAGAAATATAAAAATATTATATAAATCATTACACCATTTTCAAGGTAGACCCAGTCGACGATATCCACACCAGGGAAATCCTCGTACATAATAGCGTTGAACAACAAAGGGAACATGTGCACATATTTCATACCATGGTTAGGCGGCAGACCAGATAACCCAGGATCTTGTCCAGGTGAGTCCGAACGTATCATTCAGCTCTGTAGCGTGAAAAATGGCCGCCCAGTTGGCCCTTAATAATTTATGTTATAGGAGGGCTACGTACCAGCAACATGAAATATAACGGGGATGACACGTCTGCCATCGGTGGCGAATCATGTGACGCCGGATGCCCTAGCTCATGTTTGAAGGCTAATGGTTGTTTCAAAAAAGATAAAAATGATGCAAATCTTACCGCCCCACTATTGCTTACATCGTAACGAAGCGATCCAATCCGCTGTTGTTACATAAATGAAGACCATGCGTTCTTAATAGTGAATAAAACATAAACTGATATTAAGTATGTTGCATATTTTTTATTTGAAGTTAACGACTTCTGGAGAATTTAAACAATGAACCTTAAAAGTCACAAAAAAATCGATTTTTATGCACGGCGTGGGGTGAAATACACCTATATAGTATTTCAATTGCGAAAAAGCAGTAACACATATTACTTTGCCGAAGCTCAACGCATTGAACATGAGTTAAAACTCACCTACGAAACCTTGGGAGTTAAGCCGTTATTTGATACTACCACCACGCTTGAGGATAGCGTCACCAGAGAATCCAGTCATCGACACGGGCTGGATCGTTATTTTATGGTGAGTTTTTTTAATGAAAATGTAAACGCCGAAAATTATATCAATGAAATCCTGCTGGCCATCGCGTTGACTAATACCGTTGAGTTAGTCTATCCCGCGAGCGACCCCATATCATTACGCGGCGGTAACCAGGACAGCCTATCGTTCGAACCAGCGTACACCAAACCCACGACCGGTCATGATACGACTACCCTATCCCTGGCAAATTATCAGCCTATGCAGCACTACCTCTGGCCGGCGAAGCATGTATCAACCGGTTATAAACTCGGTGGAATAGACGGTACCGCCGGCCTGGCATATCGCGGTGGAAGAGGCGAAAACGTGACTCTTATCACCAATGAATTAGATGCCTGGTTTACCGACCATATTAACCTGCCCCACAAACGGTCGCTGGTTGAAGGCAACACCAAGATAGGCGGCGATAATAGTGCCACGGTGGGCATCATGGCTGGCCAGAGTATCGGGCGGGGCATTGTCGGTATCACTCCCGCTGCCATGCTGGGATACGCCAGTCAGGGTGTACAAAATCTGTATCATCTCTACCATCGGCTCAAACCGGGAGATATCATCCAAATCGGGATGCAGCACCTGGGTGTGAAAATGGCCTACAGCGACACACCGGCTTATTTACCGGTGGAATTTGAATCAGCCTGGTTTGATATCATCTCTATGTTAACGGATAAGGGTATCCATGTTATCCAGTCCGCAGGCCACGGCGGCGTCAGCCTCGACCATCCAGCATTAAAAGGCAAATTTGATCGGAGCCAACGAGATTCGGGCGCGATCATCGTCGGGGCACTGGATCCGCGCACCGGCTTACGGCTTCCTTTCAGCAACTTTGGATCCCGCGTGGACAACGCCAGTTGGGGGACATCGGTCGTCACCACGTCTTATGGCCAGGCTACGTTATTTAATCAACCTAACGCGTGGTATATCAACAATTATTCCGGCACTGCTGCCGCTACCGCCATCGTTGCCGGGGCAGTGGCATGTCTGTCGAGCATCGCCATCGCCTATAACAAGTCGCTCTCGCCACAGCAATTAAGGCTGATCCTTACCAGTAATGGAACGATATTAAAAGAGAATAACTCCGCACTGATGGGTACCCAGCCGGATCTTGGCCGGGCCATTTATGCGATGTTTTCCTTACCCGAGCGCTTAGAAGCGTAGCACTTGCCAGAATTGGCTGGCGTATATCGGCATCAGCGGGTGGTGCAATACTGTTATCAACGCCACCATAGCAGCAAACAGCGTCAGTATTGTCAACCCGCGCAACATTGACAGTGGTAACCAGCGCGCCAGGCGATCGGGTGAACGTCTGCCCGTGCGCCACCAGCGCCAGGAAAACCACAGGGTCAACCAGATTAACAGGGCTACGGTCAGCAACAGCCAGCGGAATTGGCCGCTATGCTCACCGTCGGGAATGTTGATGGCCACACCTGCCAGGATACCCGGCAAAAAATAAACCGGTGGCCAGGTTATGCAACCGATGATATTAGGCACAGCGAATCGCAGAGGCGGTAAATCTAGCATCCCAGCAGCCATCGGTATCAGCGGCCGGGTCGGGCCAACAAACCGGCCAATCAAAATGGTGAGCACACTGTGTCGATGCAGCGCGTACTCAGTCTTATCAAGCAAGGTGCGATATTTGTTTAAAAACGACCACTTTCTCAACGGTTTTTTAAAACCATGGCCGATAAAATAAGACATCCAATCGCCGATAATGCAGCCGATCACCCCAACCCCCCAGGCGGGATAGAATCCCATCGTTCCGTGACCGATCAGCGCCCCCAAGCTCGCCATCATTACCGTGCCGGGCAACAAAAGCCCAACCAAGGCCAGTGACTCTAAAAACGCCACCAGAAAAACAGCGATCAGCGAAAAAGCCAAGGATTGGGTTACCCAATGTTCAAATAACGCGTTCATAACCCTCCCTGGGTAATCGAAGAGGCCGGATTGTCAGGGTATATAGCCACTGGGTCAACCCATCAATTGTATACAGATTTGCCGAAGGGCGTAACCACACCCTGATAAGCGCCCGATAGGCGCCGCTGGACAATAACTGTATAAATAATCATACTTATGCTTTAGCCGTCGACAGTGTATGTGTTCGTGGATATTCAAACGCTATGCTAGACCTATCGCCGCCACGTCAAGGTTTTGTCCTGACCCGCCATTGGCGGGACACCCCTAATGGCATTGTCATCGACTTCTGGCTGGCGACCGACGCGGGCGCACAAAAAATCACCCTGTCGCCACAACCCGCCATCGCCTTTATGCCGGCGGAATACCGGGAGCGCGCACAGCCATTATTGCTGGCAATAAAAGGCTGTAGCCTGCGATCACTGGATCTGCGCGACTTTCATCACCGGCCGGTGCTAGGCGTTTATTGTCGGCATTATCGTGACCTGGGGCGACTGGAAAAAAGCTTGAAAACTGCCGGCATTCCGCTTTATGAAGCCGATATCCGCCCACCCGAACGTTATTTGATGGAAAGATTTATTACCGCCCCGGTATGGTTTAGCGGCCAAACCTGCGATCAAAATAGCATTACCGACGCGCGTCTTAAACCGGATATGTACTACCGTCCCAAACTGAAACTGGTGTCACTGGATATTGAAACCAACCGCTTTGGCGAGCTCTATTGTATTGGCCTGCAAGGATGTGGCCAGCGGCAGGTGTACATGCTGGGCGAGCCGCCTGCACCATCAGATATTATCATCCCCGCCGACGAAGATCGGCCGTTCGAACAGCAGAATGTGGAATATGTTGCCACCCGTGCGCTGCTGATTCAACGCCTGAACCAATGGTTCACCGAGTGGGATCCCGATGCTATTATCGGGTGGAATCTGGTGCAGTTCGATTTACGTATCTTGCAAAAACATGCCGAGCGTTACCAGTTGCCGCTGCTGCTCGGGCGTGATGGTGGTACATTGGAATGGCGTGAACATGGGGCCAAGGCCGGTTACTATTTTGCCAACGCCGCCGGGCGGCTGATTATCGACGGTATTGAGGCATTGAAGTCGGCTTTTTGGCAATTTTCCTCCTTTAGCCTGGAAAACGTCGCGCAAACCTTGCTCAAAGAGGGTAAGGATATCGCAACACCTTACCAGCGCATGGACGAAATTGACCGCCTGTACCGCGAGGACCGGCCAGCGTTAGCCCGCTACAATCTTCGGGATTGCGAACTGGTTACCCGCATCTTCGAGCATACCCAACTGCTGGCTTTCCTGCTCGAACGGGCAACGGTGACCGGTCTGGCGGCGGATCGCAACGGCGGATCGGTGGCCGCATTTACCTGGCTTTATCTACCGCGGATGCATCGCGCCGGTTTTGTCGCACCCAATGTGGGGGATGTGCCGGTACATGCCAGTCCCGGCGGTTATGTCATGGATTCCCGCCCCGGCCTCTATGATTCAGTGCTGGTTTTAGATTATAAAAGCCTTTACCCCTCCATTATCCGCACCTTTTTAATCGACCCGGTGGGGCTGATCGAAGGTATGGCCGAAACTGACTCAGCCCACACCGTCGACGGTTTTATCAATGCGCGTTTTTCACGCACCCATCATTGTTTGCCAGACATTGTCAGTGACCTATGGCAGGGCCGCGAACGCGCGAAACGTCTGAAAAATCAGCCACTGTCCCAGGCCATGAAAATCATTATGAACGCATTTTATGGCGTACTGGGAGCGCCTAGCTGCCGTTTTTTCGACGCCCGGCTTGCCTCCTCGATTACCCTGCGTGGCCATGAGATCATGCATAAAACCCGTGAACTGATCGAAGCCCAGGGTTATCCCATCATATACGGCGACACCGATTCCACCTTCGTCTGGCTAAAACGGGCGCATGACCCGTTGGCTGCAGACGCCATTGGTCAACAGTTGGTCACTCATATCAACCAATGGTGGAAAACTCATTTATCGAGTACCTTGGGACTGGAAAGCGCACTGGAGATGGAATATGAAACCCATTTTACCCGTTTTTTAATGCCAACCATTCGCGGCGCTGAACTGGGCAGTAAAAAACGCTATGCTGGCCTGGTGCATGATGGTCAAGGCGATCGCATGGTATTCAAAGGACTTGAAACGGTACGTAGCGATTGGACCCCCCTGGCCCAACAATTCCAGCAACAACTCTATGAACGTATCTTTCGCCGCGAGCCCTACCGGGAATTTATCCTGGACTACGTGCGTCGTACCCTGAATGGTGAGTTGGACCATCTGCTGGTCTACCGTAAACGCCTAAGACAAAAACTGATTGAATATCAGCGCAATATCCCACCGCAGGCCCGCGCTGCCAGAATTGCCGATGAGTATAATCTGCAACAGGGTCGCCCGCAGCGTTACCAGAACGGGGGTTGGATAAGTTATATCATGACCGCCCAGGGGCCCGAGCCACTAGAGATCGTGCTAGCCAAACCGGACTACGATCACTACCTGCAAAAACAGCTGCAGCCGGTGGCAGACGCCATATTGCCCTTCCTAGAGGATGACTTTGCGACACTGCTATCAGGTCAGATGGGGTTGTTTTGACATAAAAGAGGTCGATTGGTAGGTGACGAAACCACCCTCATCCATTAACATAGCGCCCTTCCAGATCGCAATATTAACCCTAAACGATTTTTGCGCCGCAGTACCGGCCATCACCTGCTAGGTTATCGGCCTCTGCCTATACTGGCAACGGCCCTACCGTCCTCCTGGGTATGCCGCGTTACTGCCGTTATACCCAATAGATGTCGAGTTGCAAGAAGGCGGCAAGCGAGAGACAACTCTGTCGGGAACAGATTTGAACCGCGCTTACGCTGGCCCGAAGGGTGAGCCTCAGGATGAGGCTTATAAATCCCGATGAACTGACTGGGCAATTCGGGTGCATGAGTACCGCCAACGTACCTGCGACTCGAAAGATCACGGGTAGATATTTGCCTAACATACTTTGACCAACATAAAACCGAGCCGAGAATTTATGCCTTTTACCTTAGGTCAACGCTGGATCAGCGATACGGAAAGTGAATTAGGATTGGGAACCGTGGTCGCCCAGGATGCCCGCATGATTACCCTGTTGTTTTCCGCTACCGGTGAAAACCGTTTGTATGCCCGCGCGGATGCCCCTATTACCCGGGTGATATTCAATCCAGGCGACACCATCACCAGCCATGAGGGCTGGCAGCTCAACGTGGAATCGGTAGAGGAAAACGAGGGATTGCTGACCTATATTGGTACGCGTTTGGATAATAACGAGAGTAATACGGCGCTGCGCGAAGTATTACTTGATAGTAAACTGACCTTTAGCAAACCACAGGATAGGTTGTTTGCCGGCCAAATCGATCGGATGGATCGCTTTGCCTTGCGCTACCGGGCGCGAAAATTTCACAGCGAACAATTCCGCCAGGCCTGGAACGGACTGCGCGGCATTCGTGCCAATCTGATCCCCCACCAACTGCATATAGCTTCCGAAGTCGGGCAGCGTTACGCACCGCGGGTATTGCTGGCCGATGAAGTCGGCCTGGGCAAAACCATTGAAGCCGGCATGATCATTCATCAGCAACTCCTCACCGGCCGGGCCGAACGGATACTGATCATTGTGCCCGAATCGCTGATGCACCAGTGGCTGGTGGAGATGCTGCGTCGCTTCAATCTGCTGTTCTCCTTGTTTGATGAAGAGCGCTACGCCGAAGCCATGCAAGACAGTGACAACCCCTTTGAAACCGAACAGTTGGTGCTATGCTCGCTGGATTTTGTCAGGCGCAATCACGACCGTTTGGAAAAGCTGGGCAACGCCGACTGGGATTTAATGGTGGTGGATGAAGCCCATCATCTCTCTTGGAACGAAGAAACCCCGAGTCGGGAATACCAGGTCATCGAACAACTGGCGAACACCATCCCCGGTATCCTGCTGCTCACCGCCACACCGGAACAGCTGGGGCTGCAAAGCCACTTTGCCCGGTTGCGGTTGCTCGATCCCGACCGTTTTCACGACTACGCCGAGTTTGTAGCGGAACAGCAGCGTTACCGGCCGATCGCCGACGCCGTCACCTTGCTGCTTAACGGCAAGGCACTTGATGCCGATGCCAAAAATCTGCTATCCGAGATGATCGGCGAGCAGAATATTGAGCCATTACTCTCGGTGACCAATGGCCAGGATTCACGGGCGCAAGCCGCCCGGCGCGAGCTGATCGCCATGCTGATGGATCGTCACGGCACCAGCCGGGTGCTGTTTCGCAATACCCGCCAGGGCGTAAAAGGTTTCCCGCAGCGGATACTGCACCAGATTAAACTGCCGCTGCCCAGCCAATACCAGACCGCCATCAAGGTGGCCGGCATTATGGGCGGGAAACAAACCCTGGAACAGCGCGCACGTAACATGCTCTACCCCGAGCAAATTTACCAGCAATTCGAAGGTGAAAATGCCACCTGGTGGAACTTTGATCCGCGCGTAGAGTGGTTAATGGATTTTTTGCTGCAAAATCGCCAGGAGAAAGTGCTGGTGATCTGCGCTCATGCCGCCACCGCCCTGCAGTTGGAGCAAGTTTTGCGCGAGCGTGAAGGTATCCGCGCCGCTGTGTTCCATGAGGGTCTGTCGTTGCTCGATCGCGACCGTGCCGCCGCTTATTTCGCGTCCAACGATGAGGGCGCACAGGTGCTACTGTGTTCGGAAATTGGATCGGAAGGACGTAATTTTCAGTTCGCCAGTCAAATGGTGATGTTCGATTTGCCGTTTAACCCCGATCTGCTGGAACAGCGCATTGGCCGTTTGGATCGTATCGGTCAACATCACGACATCAGCATTTTTGTTCCTTATCTGGAGCAAACGGCTCAAGCGGTGCTGATCCGCTGGTACCATGAAGGACTGGATGCTTTCGAGCATACCTGCCCGACCGGCCGCGCGCTCTACGATCACTTTTTTCAACCGTTGATCGGTTACCTCGCTGAACCGACCAAATTTGAGGGATTCGATGCCTTTATCCACGACAGCCGCCTGGAGCACGATAGGTTAAAACTTCAGCTAGAACAGGGCCGAGATCGCCTGCTAGAACAGCATTCCAATGGCGGTGCCGAGGCTCAATCCTTGGCTGAAGCCATCGCCGGACAGGACAGCGATCCGCAATTGATCAATTTCGCGCTCAATTTATTTGATATTGTCGGCATTAACCAGACCGACCGTAGCGATAGTCTCATTGTCCTGACGCCGTCAGATCATATGCTGGTACCTGACTTTCCCGGTTTGCCGGAAGAGGGCTGTACCATTACCTTTAACCGTGAGCAGGCACTAGCGCGTGAAGAAACCCAATTCATCAGTTGGGAACATCCGATCATTCGCAACGGCCTGGATCTGGTATTATCCGGCAACAGCGGCACCAGCGCGGTATCGTTGCTAAGAAACAAAGCACTGCCGGCGGGTACCCTGCTGGTTGAATTGATTTATGTGGTGGAAGCCCCGGCACCAAAAAAATTGCAGCTCAACCGCTTTTTACCGGCGACACCGGTGCGACTGTTACTCGATCAAAACGGCAACGATCTTGCCGGTCAGGTAGAGTTCGAGCAATTTAATCGCCAGCTTAACGCGGTAAAACGCCACACCGCCGGTAAGCTGGTCAGCGCTGTACAGCCGGAAGTGCATGCGCTATTAAAAAGTAGCGAAGCACTGGTGGCTAAACAGGCGCAAGAGTTGATCGCGCAAGCCAGGATGTTGGCTGATGACAGCCTCACCACCGAGCTCAACCGACTGGAAGCGTTGAAAGCCGTGAATCCGGCGATTCGTGAGGACGAGTTGGAAACGCTGGCGTCAAACCGTCAACAGGTGCTGGCCCATCTGGATCAGGCCAATTGGCGCCTGGATGCCATTCGGCTGATCGTGGTGACCCACCAATAAGTACCCTATATGCTCCGCAACCCGTTTGCGGAGCAAGACGGAGCAGTATGGAACCCTATAATCCCCCCAGTGAGCCTTGGCTGCATATTTTATATCAAGATGCACATATTATGGTGGTGAACAAACCCAGCGGACTGCTGTCGGTGCCCGGCCGGGCACCGGAGCATCATGACAGCGTCATGGCGCGCGTGCAGCAGCAGTTTCCCCAGGCCCAATCGGTACACCGTCTGGATATGGCGACCAGCGGGGTGATCGTGGTGGCGTTGACCAAAGCAGCAGAGCGAGAGTTGAAACGGCAGTTTCGCGATCGTGAGCCACGAAAATCTTATATTGCCCGGGTGTGGGGACATCCTGATCGGGAAGAGGGAGAGATCGACTTACCTCTGATTTGCGACTGGCCGAACCGACCTAAACAAAAAGTGTGTTTTGACACCGGCAAAGCGGCACAAACCCACTATCAGGTATTAGCCTATGACGATGACAACACTGCCAGAATGTTACTGACGCCGGTGACCGGACGATCCCATCAGCTGCGGGTACATATGCAAGCTATGGGACATCCGATTTTGGGCGATGGTTTTTATGCTACGCCAGAAGCCTTGGCCAAATCGCCCCGATTGTTATTACACGCCCAGGAATTGGCCATTACCCATCCGGCATTTCATACGCCGATTCATTTTCGCTGCGAGGCGGATTTTTGAACCTGACCTATCATGCCGCCATGATAGGTTAGCTGTATACCAAGGGGTTAATGAAAACCCTTTTCGCGTTTGATCAAATCATAAGCAGCTTGAATCGCCTGGGTCTTCTGCTTGGCCATCTCCATCATTTCCGGCGGCAACCCCTTGGCCACCAGTTTATCCGGGTGGTGTTCGCTCATCAGTTTACGATACGCGCGTTTGATGGTGGTGGCGTCATCGGTACTGTTGACACCCAATACCTTGCAGGCGTCTTCGACCGTCGGACCACGATCGGCCCCTGGCGGATAATATTCGCCACCACCACCGTGTCCACCAAACTGCTGGCCGCCTTCCATCATGCGAAGGAACTGGTCGAACTGAATGCGGGAGATACCTAACTCCTCGGCAATCACGTACAGCACCTGGCGCTCATTGGGATGCAATGAACCATCGGCGAATGCCGCCTGGATCTGTATTTCCAAGAACATTCTAATCAGATCAAAACGTCCGAAACACACCTGCCGGAACTCACGCAACGTCTCACGCAGCGGAAACTGCGCCTCCTTCCCTTCACGAAAGGCTTGCTGCGCCGCCGTGCGTGCCAGGCCATCGAGACGCAGTCGATCCATCATCAGGTTGGCGTTTTGAATATCCAACTCGGTGACCCGGCCTTTAGACTTGGTCAGATGGCCCATAACCTGAAACGTGGTACGAAAAAAAACATTTTGTCTGGTTTGCTGGTCAGAAAAATAGCCGCCGCCTCCGAGCCTGGTGACACGCGCTTTGTCAACCATATGGCCAATAAGGAAACCAATAACTACGCCCCAAAAACCGGCTCCGGAAAGAAATCCCAGAATTACGCCCAACACCTTACCCCAATACCGCATATACTCCTCAATTCATCATGCCGTCAGTGCAATTTTGCTTTATCATACCTGTCATTTATCGCTGTGCCTAACGGTGCGCGGATAAACGGCGGGATTTAACACTGGCGCAACTCCGGTGAGTGAGATAGTCTCTGACCGTTTGACGGCATGAAGCCCAAGATGACGGAACACCTTAAAAGCATATGAAGAAACGTTTCCCCACATTGCTGGCCAGCCTAATCTGGTCGGCGCTTTATAGTCAGCATGCGTTGGCCGATTTCGCCGATCAATGCATGCTGGGCGTGCCCGCCTATACCAAGCCGCTGGTGAAAGGCGATCCTAATCAGTTACCGGTGCATATTCAGGCTGACCAGGCTACGGCCAACTATCCGGATAACGCGACATTTACCGGTAATGTGGATGTCGCGCAGGGTAATAGCAGCCTCACCGCCAAACAGGTGGAACTTGATCAAAAACAAGTGGCCAAAGGCGATCCGGTGCGTACCGTCACGGCGACCGGGGATGTGCACTACGACGATAACCAGATTAAACTCAGCGGCCCCAAAGCCTGGTCAAACCTGAATACCAAGGACACAGACGTCTATCAGGGGGATTACCAGATGGTCGGACGCCAGGGCCGTGGCAATGCCGACACCATGAAAATGCGCGGCAACAATCGTTATACGGTATTGGAAAACGGCACGTTTACCTCGTGTCTGCCCGGCGATGATAGCTGGAGTGTATTGGGTTCGGAAGTGATCCACGATCGCGAAGAACAGGTGGCGGAGATTTACAACGCCCGCTTTCGCATTGGCAACGTACCGGTATTTTACAGCCCTTATCTCCAATTACCGGTAGGTGATAAGCGCCGTTCTGGTTTTTTGATTCCCAACGCCAAATACAGCTCCAAAAGCGGTTTTGAAACCTCAATACCCTATTATCTGAACCTGGCGCCCAACTATGACGCCACCCTTACGCCGCATTATATGAGCAACCGCGGCACGCAGTTGCAAAGTGAATTCCGCTATCTGACCACACCCGGCCTGGGACTGGTGCAGTTCGACTGGTTGCCGAGTGATTCACAATATGCCAAAGATGCTGGCACTATCTATCCGAAAGACAGCAACACCGATCGCTGGATGTTTTATTGGCGGCATAACGGTGTTATGGACGACGTTTGGCGCTTTAACGTCGACTATACGCGGGTCAGCGACCCCAATTATTTCACCGATCTGACCTCGCAGTACGGCGCCACTACTGACGGTTACGCCACCCAGAAATTCAGCGTGGGTTACGCCGATGAGCATTGGGACGTTACGCTGGCGAACAAACAGTTCCAGGTGTTTTCTACCCAAAGCAATAACGATATTTATCGTGCCTCGCCCCAGTTAGACATTAACTACTACCAGAACGATGTGGGCCCGTTTAATACCCATATCTATGGCCAGGCCGCCAATTTTACCAATGTCAACGATTCGCTTCCTAATGCTACCCGGTTACATATCGAACCGGCGATCAGCCTGCCGCTGGCCAACCGCTGGGGCAGCCTGAACACCGAAACCAAGGTGATGGCGACCCATTGGCAACAAGAAAATCTCGATTATTACAATGCCAATAACCCCGATCAGCAGTTGCAAGGCTCGGTCAACCGGGTCATGCCGCAGTTTAAAACTGACGGTAAGATGGTCTTTGAACGAAATATGGATTGGTCGCAAGGTTATACCCAAACCTTGGAACCCCGACTGCAATACCTCTATGTCCCGTATCGCGACCAGAGTAATGTCCAGGTTTACGACTCCACGCTGCTACAGACAGACTATTCCGGCTTATTCCGCGATCGCAGCTACAGCGGCTTGGACCGCATCGCGTCCGCTAACCAATTGGCCGGTGGCGTCACCACCCGACTTTATGATGACGCGATGATTGAACGTTTTAACGCTTCTTTGGGTCAAATCTACTACTTCACCCGTTCGCGCACCGGCGTGGCTAATAGTAGCCTTGATCAAGATGCGCAAACCGGCAGTGCGGTATGGGCGGGAGATAGCTACTGGAAGATTGATAATCAATGGGGCGTACGGGGTGGGGTGCAGTATGATACCCGCTTGGACAAGGTGGCACTGGGCGACGCCGTACTGGAATACCGCCGTGATGAAAACAGGATGGTGCAGCTGAGCTACCGTTATGCCAGCCCCGAATATATTCAGGCCATGTTGCCTAATATTACCAATCCGGGTTATCAGCAGGGTATTTCGCAGGTCGGCACCATCGCCAGTTGGCCTATCGTCGACCGTTGGTCGGTGGTTGGGGCGTATTATTATGATACCAAGGCGAGCAAACCCGCCGAACAGCTGATCGGCGTACAGTACAATACCTGTTGCTGGGCGGCTACTGTGGGTTACTCGCATAAGATTACCAGTTGGAACTACAACAACAGTACCAGTACCTACGAAAATGCCGTGTCGTTTAATATACAACTACGTGGTCTGAGCAGCGATTACGGCCTGGGAACGGATAAAATGCTGGCGTCCGGCATCATTCCTTATCAACGGGCATTTTAAGGCTGTTTCACACCAGCGAACATTAAACTTGAATCCGCAAATGCGGCTGATATAAATGGAAAAGTTATGAAAAACTGGAGAACGCTTATACTCTGCATGGCGATGTACGCCGGTTCCGCGTTCGCAGCGCCGCAGATGGTGGATAACGTCGCCGCCGTGGTTGATAACAGTGTGGTTCTCGAAAGTGACGTTAATGGGCTGTTACAATCGGTTAAGCGCAATGCTGAAGAGGCAAAACAACAGGTCCCCGATGACGCAACGCTGCGTCACCAGATCCTTGAACGTTTAATCATGGATAATATTATCCTGGAGATCGCCAAACGTAATAACGTTACCATTACCGACGATCAATTGACCCAGTCCATCACCCATATTGCAGAACAGAACCAGATGACACTGGATCAGCTGCGTAGCCGTTTAGCCGCTGAAGGGACCACTTACGACACCTATCGTAAACAAATCCGCAAGGAGATGATGATCGCGGAAGTGCGTAACGGTGAAGTTCGTCGCCGCATCACCATACTGCCACAAGAAGTGGACTCCTTGATGCAACAAATCGCTGCCCAAACCGGTGACGGCGCCCAGTACAATCTCAGCCATATTCTGATCCCATTGCCAGAGAACCCAACTCAGGAACAGGTCGATAAAGCCGAAGCCAGGGCCGACGGGCTGGTTGAGCAATTGAAAAAAGGGGCGGATTTTGGCAAGCTGGCCATCAGCTATTCTGCCGATCCCCAGGCGTTGAAGGGCGGTCAAATGGGCTGGGGAAAACTGGAAGAATTGCCGACAATATTTGCTGAACGTCTGCATGGCGCGCCAAAGGGGGCGATTATCGGTCCGATTCGTTCAGGTGTTGGCTTTCATATCCTCAAGGTTAATGATATTCGTGGCGGCAATGAGAAAGTCTCGGTCACCGAAGTACATGCCCGACACATCCTGTTGCGTACGTCGGTGGTTATGACCGATCAACAAGCGGAAGCCAAGTTAAATGAGGTGTTGGCGCAGATAAGAAGCGGTAAGATCGATTTCGCTACCGCGGCCAAACAGATCTCTCAAGATCCCGGCTCGGCCAATCAGGGCGGCGATCTGGGCTGGTCCGCACCGGACGCTTACGATCCGACGTTCCGAGACGCACTTATGCGCCTCAAAAAAGGTCAAATCAGTCCGCCGGTACACTCGTCTTTCGGCTGGCATTTGATTCAGTTGCTCGATACCCGCCAGGTCGATCGTACTGAGGCTACCAAAAAAGATCAGGCTTATCGTTTACTGTTTAACCGTAAGTTTGCCGAAGAGTCGCAAACCTGGATGCAGGAACAACGCGCCGGCGCCTATGTTAAAATCATGGACAACAGCGCTCAATAAACCACCGCGGTCACCCCACCCCGGCAAGCGTGTCCGTGCGGCACCGACGGGGTGTCTGTGATCTTGCCTTAATTCGTCCCTTCGTCGATAGCATCCCGTGGTTAAAACCGGAACCTGTCGTCGAGGGCCGCAAGTATTAAACCGGCGTCCAATCTCGCCATAAAATGATAAATTATCGTAATGAGTAAACTTGTACATCAGGGCCATCTAGCCCGTAAACGTTTCGGTCAGAATTTTTTACACGACGAAAATATCATCGATTCCATCGTTTCGGCGATTTATCCACAGCCGGATCAGGCTATAGTGGAGATCGGACCGGGCTTAGGCGCATTAACCGCGCCGGTAGCTGAACGTATTGACCATATGACGGTGATAGAGTTGGACCGTGATTTGGCGGCCAGGTTGGCCACGCATCCATTTCTGCAATCAAAGTTAACCATCTTGCAGCAGGATGCCATGACAGTGGATTTTGCTGAGATGTCACGGCAATTGGGCCAGCCGTTACGAGTATTTGGCAACTTACCTTATAATATTTCCACGCCACTGATGTTCCATCTTTTCGGCTATACTCAGGCCATTCGCGATATGCATTTTATGTTGCAGAAAGAGGTCGTTAACCGACTGGTTGCCGGACCGGATAGTAAAGCCTATGGTCGACTGAGCGTAATGGCACAGTATTATTGTCAGATCATTCCGGTGCTGGAAGTTCCGCCGGCGTCATTCAGGCCCGCGCCGAAAGTCGATTCCGCAGTGGTCCGTCTGGTACCCTACGCACAACTGCCCTACCCGGTCAGCGATCTTCAGGTACTGGCGCGGATCACCAGCCAGGCGTTCAATCAACGCAGAAAGACGGTACGCAATAGTCTGGGTGGTCTGTTTAGCGTAGAACAACTGAAAGAATTGGGTATCGATCCCATCATGCGCGCCGAAAATATCTCAGTGGCGCAATACTGCCATCTCGCTAACTGGTTGGCGGAGCATCCTTCGCAACAGATATAACAGGAGCAGCTGTGATGATTAATTCGCCACGCGTTTGTGTACAGGTCCAGAGTATGTATGTCGAGACCCAGTCGCTTCCCGAACAGGAGCGCTATGTCTTTGCCTATACTGTCACCGTGCGTAACCTCGGACGACATAACGTACAGCTGGTCGGCCGTTATTGGCTGATAACCAATGCCAACGGCAAGGAAACCCATGTGCAAGGAGAAGGCGTGATTGGCGAGCAGCCACTGATCCTGCCCAACAATGAGTTTCAATATACCAGTGGGGCCATCCTGGAAACGCCATTAGGCACCATGGAAGGCCATTACGAAATGCTGGATCATGAAGGGCAGTCGTTCCGTATTGCCATTCCCGTCTTCCGCTTAGCGATCCCAACTCTTATACACTAATTATGTCGACATACTTAATCGGAGATATCCACGGCTGCTACCACGAGCTTAACGCGCTGTTGTCGCAGGTAAACTTTCAAGCCTCAACCGATGAGCTTTGGCTCACCGGCGATCTGGTGGCACGCGGACCAGACTCCCTTGGCGTTCTGCGTCTGGTACGCGATCTGGGCGATAGCGTCCGTTTGGTACTAGGTAACCACGATCTGCATCTATTGGCGGTATATGCCGGTATCAGTTGTAATAAACCTAAGGATCGCATTACCACGCTACTCGAAGCGCCCGATGCCGACGAGCTGATTAATTGGCTACGTCGCCAACCGGTGCTGCAAGTAGATGAGGAAAAACGGCTGGTGATGGCGCATGCAGGTATCACTCCGCAATGGGATATCGATACCGCGCGTGTTTGCGCCAGGGAAGTCGAGGCCATGTTATCGAGCGACAGTTACCCGCTATTCCTCGATTCCATGTATGGCGATATGCCAAACAACTGGCTACCGGAGTTAAGCGGCCTGGCACGGCTGCGTTTTAGCACCAACGCCCTGACCCGCATGCGTTTTTGCTTCCCCAAAGGGCAATTGGATATGATCAGTAAGGACGCACCGGATAGCGCGCCGCCGCCCTTGCGCCCGTGGTTTATGATCCCCGGACCAGTGTCGGAACACTACAGCATCGCATTCGGTCATTGGGCATCGCTGGAGGGCAAAGGTACACCTGCGGGCATTTATGCCCTGGATACCGGCTGCTGCTGGGGCGGCGATCTGACCATGCTGCGCTGGGAAGATAAACAGTATTTCCGTCAACCCGCCAGCCGCCCGGATGACCGTGGGATTGAAACTCAGTCTGATGCCCAGGCGCGTGATATCACACGCCTGGGTTAAGCCTTAGCGGCGATGAAGGATTTCAAAGCAAAAGCTATGGCTGTTTTTTTCGTCGGCGTCATGGAACTCACTAAACGTCGACTGCCACTGGTCGGGCTCATAATCGGGGAAATAGGTATCACCGTTGATTTCTGCGTCGATATGGGTCAGATAAAGCCTGGCAGCCTTTGGTAAAAAAGCGTGGTAAATCGCACCGCCGCCAATAACCATCAACTCCTCAACCTCACCCGCTGCGGCCAGGGCCTCATCGGGAGACCCCACCCAGACAACCCGGTCGTCAGTACCCGGATGGCGACTCAATACGATATTGCGACGTCCTGGTAAAGGCTGTCCTATGGACTCATAGGTGCGACGCCCCATCACCACGGGTTTATTAAGCGTAAGACGTTTAAACCATGCCAAATCGGCGGGCAAATGCCATGGCATGGCATTCTCTAGGCCAATCACGCGGTCAACAGCCAACGCGGCAATCAGGCTAATTATCATATGGACTCTTGAAGGCTTGAAAATTGCTGCCACTATACGGAAACCGTTGGCAGCCGTCGATAGCTTCACCCACTGGTTGTCACAAAATTCAGAAAGCGCCTAACAAAATGATCATGCTCTTTCGCTTTCAAGCCGCAGGTACATTGGCTGCTCGCTGCCAGGCAACGTATTCAGTATAGGCGTTAGACACCAGGGCGTTTACGATACAGCCACAATCCGGGCAGCGACAAACCTATGGACAGCGCACCGACGATAAAACCAGCCTTAAGGAACTGGGTGACTAAAATAGACATCAATCTATCATTGTAACCAAACTGGGCGATCTCTACCGCCGCGACCATGGCACTATAGGCGGAAATGCCTGGAAACATGGGGATCACCGCCGCCACGGTAAACACTTTGGGATGCGCGAGCAACCAGCGCGACCAGTGAATGCCGATCACGCCAATTAAGATGGCGGCCAACAGGGAAGCCCAGGCGATGTTTAGCCCATAATGCATCATCAGCATGCGCGAGCCATGCCCTATCGCGCCCAGCAACGCGCAGTAGCGCAACACCTTGACCGGCACATTAAATACCATGGCAAACCCCAACGCCGGTACCGCCGCCAACAGCATATCTTCCAGTAACGCCAGCAGCAGATTCATGACCAGCCCCGAAAGTCCCACACCGCCATGGACAATACGATGCCAATACAGATGGCGAGCGTCAGCAAGCTGGCCATGGTCCAGCGCGCCAGGCCGGTATTCACATGCCCCTTAAACATATCCGCCACTGCGTTAATTAACGGAAAACCCGGTACCAGCAACAGAACGCTGGCCGGCATAGCCACTAATGACGAGCCGGAAAATACCGGCACCCGCATCAATAGACCCGAAGCAGAGGTGGCGACAAAGGCAGTAATGCAGAAATTTATCAACGGGTTAATTTGCCGGGCAGTCAATAACTGACGGACATACATCGCCAAACCGCTTGCACACAGCGTAACGATAAACGCATCCCACCCCCCACCGTTAAGGCGGCTGAAACAGCCACAAGACAATCCTACCACCACCACCATCAGCCAACGGGGATAACGTAGTGACTTGATGTTGGCCAAGCGTTTGGCCACATCATCTGTATCCAATAGCTGATGTTCGGTCATTATCACGATATGTTGAACCTGGGTTACCACATGCATATTAATACCGCGATCGTTATTTTTGCGCGTGGAGGTCAGGCAAAAATCATTAACGATAGTGGTCAATACAATTGCGTTGGC
Source organism: Acerihabitans sp. TG2 (assembly GCF_035013185.1). NCBI lineage: Bacteria > Pseudomonadati > Pseudomonadota > Gammaproteobacteria > Enterobacterales > Pectobacteriaceae > Acerihabitans > Acerihabitans sp. TG2. The sequence continues at coordinate 39,960 of NZ_JAYGJO010000028.1, read as the reverse complement.
GGAGATGGAACTTTCAACGCGATCCACGCCCAGAGCCCGGCCCAGACGCGTGGATAGCTGTTCTATCAGCATGCTTTCGGCGCCGTGTTGCAACAACATCAAGGCGCATTCAATACATAACCGGGTGATGACCCGCTGCTGATCCTGCGCTATCCTCTTATTCATCGGCCAATATCCCGCTCATTCACTCGGCAAAATCTGGGCAATAATAGCCGTTATTGCCTTAATTTGTAACAAAAACCTCAACTATTCGCCACTACGAACGGTGAATACGCTGGCTCGTGTAATATTCCCCGTACGCCACGTAAGATTTCCTCATGATAACTCAATACATACACCATATTAACTTTATTAAACTAAAGCTTGGGATTTTCTCGCTAGGTAATGTCAATACTTGTACATGGCATATATTATCATAAACATGCTGGATTTTAGCTTTTTGTGCTATTTTAGCAACAGTCATATTACGGCAAAAAAGGTGTTTTTTCACACTGTATGCGATAACGCACCAAAAAATATTTTTTTAGTTCATGCAGTTATTATGTGTTCTCATGCAAAATTGCTGCACACATTAGGGGCGATTGGCATATGGGCTCAAAAAAATTAAAAATCCACGAATGCACCTTTTGTCTAAATTTTTTATGGAATAAATGATTAAATGCTGTTTATGTTCATTACTTGTACATGTCATTTATTATTTTCCACTTAGCAATAAATTAATATGGTTTTATTTGTCATCTATGTTGTATTAAACCGTGATGAATTATCATGCGTTCTACTAAAAAACCCTACATGGAAAAATTATCAATTAAGCCAACTTAATTGCTTTTTGCCTGTTAATCCCTAACGATAAAAGCCGTACCAATCATGATACAGATCACGGTAAATAGCCTTACGGCCGATAGTATAGCTATTGTTAGTCTGTTTCTTACGCATGAATAGGTAACCAAAATGGAAAACAATAATAGTAAAATGGCGCATATCCGGAGAGTCAGACATATTATGATGCCGCGGTTTCGCGACTATTTCTCTTTCTCATTTTTTTCATTCAGATAACCCCCCAAGGAATATCATTCCATCCAAGCGGGCCTGCTATTGACCTGTTTCCACTGAAATATTTTCAATCAAGACGATCTCATTTATCTTGAGCAATGGCTATTGCCGTGGAAATTATCTATCCCACTTGCGGAGTGTTTCGCATCTATTAACAAAAGGTCATAGAGTGCCCATTATTTATAAAACGCTACATTGGGTAGCTGGGCCCCTATTGACCAAAATTTAATCTTTTTTTTAAATTAGGAGAATGTTTATATATGAACCAGTTAAAAATTGCCACCAGTCGTGGACTTGATAAATGTTTTAATACTCATCGACCCATAGTGGATATTAATTATTCTGACTTTTCAGATGTCGCAGCGGTGGTGTTGTCATTGCGCGAGGCCCATGATGGCGCGCTCGATACCATCAGGCTCACTGGGTTGAATATTCCCATATTTGTCGCCATCAATAGTAATGAAGAATTGGATAGCCAAGATCTTTCGAGAATTAATGGCGTATTCACCTTGGGCGATGGCAATGCTGATTTTTACGGGAAACAGTTGGAGGCCACTGCGGAAAAATATGAGAGCGAACTCTTGCCGCCGTTTTTCTCCGCATTAAAAAAATACGTGGAAATGGGAAATACCACCTTTGCCTGTCCCGGCCATCAAGGGGGACAATTTTTTCGAAAACATCCGGTAGGACGTCAGTTTTTTGAGTTTTTTGGTGAAACGTTATTCCGCTCTGATATGTGCAACGCCGACGTCAAAATGGGTGATTTATTGATTCATGAAGGGGTGGCCTGCGCCGCACAAATGCAGGCAGCCAAAGTATTTAACGCCGATAAAACCTATTTTGTCCTAAATGGCACCTCGGCGTCGAATAAAGTAGTCACCAACGCCCTACTGTCACGGGGAGATCTGGTGCTATTTGATCGCAACAACCATAAATCAGTGCACCATGGCGCACTCATCCAGGCAGGCGCGACGCCGGTTTACTTGGAAACCGCGCGTAACCCGTTTGGTTTTATTGGCGGGATAGATGCCCATTGCTTTGACGAGCATTACCTGCGGGAGCAAATTCGCCATGTCATGCCCGAGCGCGCCGGCGAACGGAGGCCGTTTCGCCTGGCGGTTATTCAACTGGGCACCTATGACGGCACGATTTACAATGCGCGCCAGGTAGTGGACAAGATCGGCCATCTATGCGACTACATTCTGTTTGATTCAGCCTGGGTCGGTTATGAACAATTTATCCCGATGATGAAAGAGTGTTCACCTTTATTATTGGAACTGAACGAAAACGATCCGGGCATTATCGTTACCCAGTCGGTTCATAAACAGCAGGCAGGGTTTTCGCAAACCTCACAAATACATAAAAAAGATCGACATATCAAGGGCCAGTCCCGTTACTGTAATCATAAACGATTCAATAATGCGTTTATGTTGCATGCATCCACCAGCCCATTTTATCCACTGTTCGCGGCACTCGATGTCAATACCAAAATGCATGCCGGTGAAAGCGGGCGACGTCTCTGGGCAGATTGCGTGAAACTGGGGATAGAAACCAGAAAAATCGTGCTAAACACCTGCTCGATGATTAAGCCTTTTGTACCACTCACCATCGACGGACGCCCTTGGCAGGATTTTGACACTGAGATTATGGTCAAGGATCTACGTTTTTTTGACTTCGTACCGGATGAAAAATGGCATGCATTCGAAGGCTACACGAAAAACCAATACTTTATTGATCCGTGCAAACTGCTGTTAACGACACCAGGAATTGATAGCGCCAGCGGTCAATATACCGATTTCGGCATTCCCGCGACCATACTGGCTAATTTTCTGCGCGAAAACGGTATTGTGTCAGAGAAATGCGATCTGAATTCTATCCTCTTTCTGCTCACGCCAGCTGAGGATATGGCGAAAATGCAGCATCTGGTTGCGCAAATTGCACGATTTGAACGTTATGTGTCCGAAGATGCTCCGTTGAACGAAGTCTTGCCAACGATTTATGCCAACCACAAGCAACGTTATCAAGGTTATGGCCTCCGGCGCCTTTGCCAGGAAATGCATGATTTGTACGTTAGCTACGATGTAAAGCAACTGCAAAAAGAAATGTTCCGCCAGGCCTATTTCCCCCGTATAGCGATGAATCCTCAGGATGCCAACAGCGAGTTGGTACGTGGCCACGTCGAACTAGTGCGTCTGAGCAAAGCAGAAGGACGCATTGCCGCCGAAGGGGCGCTGCCTTACCCCCCCGGAGTACTGTGCATGGTACCGGGAGAAGTTTGGGGTGGTCCGGTACAGCGTTATTTCCTCGCTTTGGAGGAAGGTATCAATCAGCTACCCGGTTTTTCCCCCGAATTACAAGGCGTCTATCTTGAAAGCGATCAGGATGGGATCAAACACGCCTGCGGTTATGTCATTAAATCATAACCTTCTGATAAAACGCTGCAGACCAATAACGGCTCACGTGGGCAATACCTTCCGTATTGGTGCAAAAGTGATGATTCTTACTAAGAGAAAATGATTATGACCAAGTCAAAAAACAAAATGGGTGTGGTTCAACTCACTATATTGACTGCCGTAAATATGATGGGTTCAGGTATCATCATGCTACCCACTAAGCTGGCAGAGGTCGGTACCATATCCATCGTATCCTGGTTGGTTACGGCCGTAGGATCAATGGCGTTGGCGTTTGCTTTTGCCAAATGTGGTATGTTTAGCCGAAAAACCGGCGGCATGGGAGGGTATGCGGAGTATGCCTTTGGCAAATCCGGCAATTTTATGGCCAACTACACCTATGGTGTTTCCCTCCTGATCGCAAATGTCGCCATTGCAATTTCTGCTGTAGGGTACGGCACTGAGCTTATGGGCCATAGCCTGACGCCGCTGGGGATCTGCATCGCTACTATCGCAGTGCTCTGGCTGGCTACAATAGCCAATTTTGGCGGCGCACGTCTTACCGGGAGCATTAGCAGTATTACCATTTGGGGCGTGATAATACCGGTGGTGGGCATTTCCATATTCGGATGGTTTTGGTTTAGCGGGTCCGCCTATATTGCTGCCTGGAACCCGCACGCCACACCGACCTTCGAGGCTATCGGCGCATCTATTTCCATGACGCTTTGGGCATTTTTGGGGCTAGAATCAGCATGTGCCAATATGGATGTGGTCGATAATCCAGAACGCAATGTCCCCATCGCCGTATTAGGTGGCACACTTGGCGCGGCGGTTATCTATGTCGTGTCCACCAACGTTATCGCTGGCATTGTGCCGAATAGCGCACTGGCTAATTCTACTGCACCGTTTGGACTGGCATTCGCCTATATGTTTACCCCTTTTATTGGCAAAATCATTATGGCGCTGATGATTATGTCCTGCGTTGGTTCACTACTGGGTTGGCAATTCACTATCGCGCAGGTATTCAAGTCATCCGCCGACGCCGGTTACTTCCCCCGAGTTTTTTCCCATACAAGTAAGGCTGATGCACCGATCAAGGGGATGTTGATTATCTGCATCATCCAGACCGGATTGTCGCTGATGACCATCAGCCCGTCGCTCAATAAACAGTTCAATGTGCTGGTCAATCTGGCAGTGGTAACCAATATTATTCCATACATTCTGTCCATGGCCGCCACTGTAGTGATTCAGCAGGCGGCAGGATTACCACCGGAAAAAGCGAAAATGACCAATGGGATTGCATTTATCGGCGCGATGTACAGTTTTTATGCACTTTATAGCTCAGGAGAAGAAGCGATGATGTGGGGTGCCATTGTCACCTTCCTCGGCTGGACATTATACGGCATCATCTCACCACGCTTCGAAATTCCCAATATTAAGCTCAACTGATAGACCCGGCGCCACGGCGCCGGAAACAATTATTGATAGAAGGAAAGAAGTGTATGCGGACCATTAGTTATACCGCGCTGCGGAACAATTTGGCGCACGCTCTTGAGTCTTTACAACAGGGTGAGGTCTATTGCGTAACCCGGCGCGGCCGCGAAGATCTGATTTTGAAAGGAGAGACGGTAGCGTCTTCGAAATGCACCGCTGAGGCAACGACCAGTAAAGGTGACTTCAGCTTCCACATGGAAGATCTCCTGTGAACTCGGTGGCAACGTATACCCAGCGGTATAACGAACCTCGTCACCCCCGTTCAGCTATATCAACGTTCGCTTAAGCCTGGTCAAGCCACTGCATCAGCGTGCCGCCAGTGAGTAAAAGTGAACAATGGCCAATCTTCGAGCACATTACATACTGACCAGAACATAGACAGCTCAATCCTGGCTGCCGGGCGTTATTATTCGCCTAGCAGTCAGGATTAAACTTATCTCCCCAGCAATTGTTTATGCATTTCCTGGACAGAAATGACCCGTTCAGTCGGATCGGAGTTCAACGACATGGCGGTGGCGAACCCGCCGTTCATCGTGGTGTCGTAATGCACCTTATACTGTAACGCACTGCGGCGGATAAGCTTTGAATCCGCAATAGCCTGCCGTCCAGCGGTGGTATTGACAATATAGCTGTATTCCCCGTTCTTAATCCGATCCTGAATATGCGGCCGCCCCTCGTGAACCTTATTGACCAGTCGTGGGTTAATGCCCGCTTCGCCCAGCACCACTGCGGTGCCGTGAGTCGCATCCAGTTCAAAACCATGCCTGAGCAGTTTCACTGCCAGATCAACCACCCGGCCTTTATCTCCCTGGCGCACCGACAATAATGCCCGCCCAGACTTCTTCATCGTGGACTGACTGCCCAGCATGGCCTTGGCAAAGGCTTCAGCAAAGGTACGACCGACACCCATGACCTCACCGGTAGAACGCATTTCCGGCCCCAAAATCGGATCGACACCGGGGAATTTATTAAACGGCAGCACCACTTCCTTCACCGAATAATAAGGTGGGATCACCTCTTTGGTTACCCCTTGCGCGGCCAAGGACTGCCCTACCATCACGCGAGCCGCCACTTTCGCCAAAGGAACGCCGGTGGCCTTGGAAACAAACGGCACCGTACGCGCGGCGCGCGGATTGACCTCGATCAGGTAGACTTCATTAGCTTTAACCGCGAACTGCACGTTGACCAGGCCACGCACCTTCAGTTCAAACGCCAACTGCTTCACCTGCTGGCGCATGACATCCTGAATTTCCTGGCTCAGGGTATACGCCGGTAACGAGCAGGCCGAATCGCCGGAATGCACCCCGGCCTGCTCGATATGTTCCATGATACCGCCGATAAGCACCTGTTCACCGTCGCAGATGGCATCCACATCCACTTCCACTGCGTCGTCCAGGAAGCGATCAAGCAGCACCGGCGCATCGTTGGAAACACTGACTGCCGTTTGGAAATAACGCAGCAGATCCACGTCATCATTGACGATTTCCATGGCCCGGCCACCCAACACATAGGAAGGACGAACCACCAGCGGATAACCGATCAGCGCTGCTTTCTCCACCGCCTGGTCGATAGTGGTTACAGTGGCGTTGGCCGGTTGCTTAAGGCCCAGACGTTCTACCGCGTGCTGGAAACGCTCACGATCTTCAGCACGGTCAATAGAGTCCGGACTGGTACCGATGATCGGCACCCCTGCAGCTTCCAGCTCACGGGCCAGTTTAAGCGGGGTCTGCCCGCCATATTGTACAATAACCCCCTTCGGCCGTTCGATGCGCACGATCTCCAACACGTCTTCCAGCGTCACCGGTTCGAAATAGAGCCGGTCAGAGGTATCATAATCGGTGGACACTGTCTCCGGGTTACAGTTGACCATAATGGTCTCATAACCATCCTCGCGCAGCGCCAACGAGGCGTGCACACAACAGTAGTCGAATTCGATACCTTGACCAATGCGGTTCGGCCCGCCGCCCAGCACCATGATTTTTTCACGATCGCGGGTAGGATTGGATTCGCATTCGTCATCATAGGTGGAGTACATATAGGCGGTATCGGTGGCAAACTCGGCCGCGCAGGTATCCACCCGCTTGTATACCGGGTGAAGATCATAGGTCTCACGCAACTGGCGAATCTGACTTTCGGGCACCCTGGCCAAAGTGGCCAGGCGAGCATCGGCAAAACCTTTGCGCTTGAGCTGCCGAAGAAAAACCGCGTCCAAAGCCTCAACACCTTGTGCCGCCACCACATTTTCCAACGTGACCAGCTCTTCAATTTGCACCAGGAACCAACGGTCGATATTGGTCAGGCCGAAGACGTCATCCACCGACAGTCCAGCACGAAAAGCGTCGGCGATATACCAAATCCGATCGCATCCGGCATCTGTTAACTCGCGCCGGATAGTGGTCAACGCTTGCGGATCATCCAGGCTAACCTTAGGGTCAAAACCGTTTACGCCGACTTCCAGACCGCGCAAGGCTTTTTGCAACGACTCCTGTTGAGTACGACCAATCGCCATCACCTCACCCACTGATTTCATTTGGGTGGTCAGGCGATCGTTGGCACCGGCGAATTTTTCGAAGTTGAAGCGGGGGATCTTGGTCACAACATAATCGATGGAGGGTTCAAACGACGCGGGTGTGCGCCCACCGGTGATGTCGTTCATCAGTTCGTCAAGGGTATAACCCACCGCCAGCTTTGCGGCCACCTTGGCAATCGGAAACCCGGTAGCCTTGGATGCCAGGGCCGAGGACCGCGACACCCGTGGGTTCATTTCTATAATGATCAGCCGGCCGTTTTCTGGATTAACTGAAAACTGCACGTTGGAACCCCCCGTTTCCACGCCGATTTCACGCAGTACCGCCATCGAGGCGTTGCGCATAATTTGATATTCTTTGTCCGTAAGGGTCTGCGCCGGTGCCACGGTTATAGAATCACCGGTGTGGATGCCCATGGCATCCATGTTTTCAATGGAACAGACAATGATGCAGTTATCGTTTTTATCGCGCACCACTTCCATTTCATACTCTTTCCAACCAATCAGCGATTCATCGATCAACAGTTCGGTAGTAGGGGAAAGATCAAGACCACGTTCGCAGATCTCCTCGAATTCTTCGCGGTTATAAGCAATACCGCCGCCGGAGCCACCCATGGTGAACGAGGGGCGAATGATGCAAGGAAAACCAACGTCGGCCGCCACGGCCAGGGCTTCTTCCATATTATGGGCAAAACCGGAGCGCGCGGTTTCCAGGCCGATTTTTTTCATGGCCTTATCAAAACGCTGCCGATCCTCGGCCTTATCAATGGCATCAGCGGTAGCACCAATCATGGTTACGCCAAATTCAGCCAGCACGCCATGACGCTCTAAATCCAGTGCGCAGTTAAGCGCGGTTTGGCCACCCATGGTCGGAAGAATGGCGTCAGGGCGCTCTTTCTCGATGATTTTGCGCACCACTTCCCAATGAATCGGCTCAATGTAGGTGGCGTCCGCCATATCAGGGTCGGTCATAATGGTGGCGGGGTTGGAGTTAACCAGCACCACCCGATACCCCTCTTCCCTCAGGGCCTTGCACGCCTGCGCTCCAGAGTAATCGAACTCACAGGCCTGGCCGATAACTATCGGACCGGCACCCAGAATCAGGATACTGGTTATATCTGTACGTTTTGGCATTGTTTTGCTCCTGATTATTTTACCTGAGAACGATATATCTTGATCAACTCAATAAAATGGTCGAACAGCGGCGCAGCATCATGGGGGCCAGGACTGGCTTCGGGGTGCCCCTGAAAACAGAATGCCGGTTTATCGGTACGATGCAAACCCTGTAATGAGCCATCAAACAGCGAGGTGTGCGTCACCCGCAGTGTCGCGGGCAGCGAAGCCGCATCGACGGCAAAACCGTGGTTCTGGGCAGTGATCATCACCCGGTTGGCAACGAGGTCTTTTACCGGATGGTTGCCACCGTGGTGGCCGAACTTCATTTTAACAGTCTTGGCCCCACTGGCCAGGGCCAGCAACTGGTGACCGAGGCAAATGCCGAATATCGGCGTCTCGGTGGTCAGAAAAGTTTGGATGGCTGCAATGGCGTAATCGCAAGGTTCCGGGTCACCCGGGCCGTTCGCCAGGAATATGCCGTCGGGATTCATGGCCAGCACGTCGTCGGCCGGCGTCTGGGCCGGTACCACCGTCAAACGGCAGCCGCGGTCTACCAGCATACGCATGATGTTGCGTTTGATGCCAAAATCGTAGGCCACCACATGGTAGGGCAAAGTGTGCGCCGCGACCGGCGCCGGCAGACCAGAACCCATCTGCCAACTGCCCTGGGTCCAGCTGTAGGGTTTGGCGGTAGTGACCTCTTTAGCCAGGTCCATACCTTTAAGACCCGGAAACTCACGCGCCTTGCGCAAGGCCAGATCGGCGTCTGGTGCGTCACCGGCAATAATGCAGCCGTTCTGCGCACCTTTCTCACGCAGCAATCGGGTCAGTTTACGGGTATCAATATCCGCAATGCCGATAACATTATTCTGCTTTAGGTAATCGGATAACGAGCCGGTACTACGATAGTTGCTGGCGATAAGGGGTAAATCGCGAATAACCAGGCCCTGAGCCTGAATGTGGGATGATTCTGCGTCGTCTTCGTTGGTGCCAACATTGCCGATATGGGGATAAGTGAGAGTAACGATTTGGCGGGAATAGGAGGGATCGGTGAGGATTTCTTGATAACCAGTCATCGATGTATTGAAGACCACTTCCCCCACTGCCGTTCCCTCTGCCCCGATGGCCCGACCGTGGAATTGGGTTCCGTCTTCCAGAACCAATAGCGCTGACTTTATCAAAACACCCTCCAAGGAATATTCAGTCATTGTATTTGCATATTAATTCAGATTTAGCGATCTTAATCAATGCAAAAAACACCTTCAAGGTGGATTTTCGGCAAATTGGGCGCATTTTAAAGATGGACTGGTCTTTTGTCCACCCCGAGATGACTTTATTTGCTAAATAATAGCAATAAGGACCATTATTCGGCATGAACCCGTTAAAAACCATGGATTAGACACATTAGGAATCGGTTGCCTATCACGATGACTGCAAAATAGACAGACTGGTGTTGAAAAAAGAGATTTAATGGTGTCATCTGCATTCCATGGTGACACAATGTGTGTGAAAGAAAGATAAATAGCTGTTTATGATATTTTTTTTAATTAAATCCCTATTTTCATATAAAAAAGTGGGCGATAACAAATAATCACCCATTAATCATTACATTAAGTTTAAAAAAATCACATCACCATGGTTACATGTGTTACAAACCATCCAGTCCAAGCACATCTTTCATCTCATAAAGCCCTGGTTTTTTATCTTTCAACCAAATTGCCGCCTTAATGGCACCATTTGCAAAAGTCATGCGACTGGAAGCCTTATGGGTAATCTCGATTCGCTCGCCCACATCAGCAAACATGGCGGTATGTTCACCGACAATATCACCGGCACGCACGCTGGCGAAACCAATCGTATGAGGCTGACGCTCGCCGGTATGACCTTCACGGCTATATACCGCGCAATCCGTTAGCTGGCGTCCCAAGGTCGCAGCGATAACGTCGCCCATGGCCAGCGCCGTGCCCGACGGCGCATCAACTTTATGCCGGTGGTGGGCTTCGATAATTTCAATGTCGCAATAATCACCCATGACCTGGGCCGTCTTTTCCAGAAGTTTAAGCATCACATTGACGCCAACGCTGAAATTAGCGGAGAAGACAATGCTGATGTGTTCTGCTGCGCGCTGAATTTGGGCTTTTTGCTGAGCATCAAAACCGGTAGTACCGATAATCATGCCTTTGCCGTGTTGCACACAGTAATCCAAATGGGCCAAGGTGCCCTCGGGACGGGTGAAATCAATGAAAATATCAAAATCATCTTTAATCGACGCCAGGTTGTCGCCAAGGGTAATGCCCAGCGGCGCCATACCGGCCAACTCACCTGCGTCGGTGCCCACTAGGCTTGAACCTGAACGTTCCAGGGCAGCACCCAACCTCGCGTGATCCGACTGTTGGACTGCCTGGATTAACTGGCGGCCCATACGGCCTCCCGCACCAGCGATGGCGATGCGAATTGGTGTTTTGCTCATATATACTCTCTGATTGATTAGTCCGACGATAATCACGTTAGGTTAACCGGGTGACCGTTTTGCCGCCAGTGCAATTGCCGGCTAATAAGCATTTTCTGTTAGCGCTTGGTTTACATCAGAAAGGGCAATGGACCCGCATATTGTCGAGCCCAGTGCAGTAACGTGCATTCAAATGAATTTTTATTCAGAATAGGATCAAAAAAAGGATTGGTCAGGAAAGCCGCCACCGACGTCTATTCCACGACGTTGATATTGACCCGCAGTTCCTTTGGCACTTCGAAAACGACATTTTCCTCGCGTCCCACCAATTCTTCCGAGGCGCTGCCACCGAGTTCCTGCAGACGGCTGATGACCTCTTTCACCAAAATATCCGGTGCCGACGCGCCGGCGGTTACCCCAATGGTCGCAATATTTTGCAGCCATTCTGGTTGGATGTCAGTGGCCGCATCGATCAAATAGGCCGGTTTGCCCACGCGCTGGGCCAATTCGGCCAGCCGGTTGGAATTGGATGAGTTTTTCGAGCCCACTACCAGCACCACGTCCGCGCCGGCCGCCAGTTCACGCACCGCTTCCTGCCGATTGGTCGTGGCATAACAAATATCGTCTTTACGCGGGCCAACGATGCGGGGAAAACGTTCTCGTAGCGCATCGATAACCTCGGAGGTATCATCCACCGAGAGTGTCGTCTGGGTCATAAAACACAGGTTTTTTTCGTCTTTGACTCGCAGTTGCCAGACGTCCGCAGGCGATTCCACCAAATACATCCCGCCCTTGGGGTTGCTATATTGCCCCATGGTGCCTTCCACTTCCGGATGCCCAGTATGACCGATAAGAATTGCTTCGGTGCCTTTGCGGCTGGCGCGCGCCACTTCCATGTGCACTTTGGTCACCAGTGGGCAGGTGGCGTCGAATACCGTTAAATCGCGGTTTTTTGCTTCGACCCGCACCGCTTGGGATACGCCGTGGGCGGAGAAAATCAGGATTGAACCATCGGGAACTTCGCTGAGTTGCTCGATAAAAATTGCGCCGCTGGCCCGCAGGGAATCCACCACGTAACGATTGTGTACCACTTCGTGCCGGACATAGATCGGCGCACCATAGATTTCCAGCGCGCGCTCCACAATACTGATGGCACGATCAACACCAGCACAAAAACCACGCGGATTAGCCAGTAAGATGCGCATTTTTATTCTCCTGCTGCGGATTGATTGCCAGAACCTCAATATCAAAATAGACCGGCTGACCGGCCAGCGGATGGTTAAAATCCACGGTAATGGATTCGTCAGCCACCTCGCGTATCAAACCGGGCATCTCACCCCCACTGATGGCGGTGAACAACATAATTGTCCCCACCTCCGGTACACCGGTTTCACTAAAATCCCGCCGGGAAAAAAATTGGACCAGATCGGGATTGCTTGGACCGAATGCCGCCTCAGGTGCCAGTGAGAATGCTTTTTTGTCACCGACCCGCAGGCCGAGCAAGGCCTGCTCCAAGGGCACGGACAGGCTACCGTCACCCAGGCGGAACAACGCCGGTTTGTTCTCGCGCCGGGTAGATTCAGCCAGGGCGCCATCGTCGAGTTTGAGATCAAAATGCACCAGCACCGCGCTATCGGAACCTACCTGTTCAGTCATCATGTTTACTCTTTTTGATGGGGCGTTTTATCTGCGGGACGGATCAATCCTTCCAGCACAATCAACACCGCGCCAATACAAATGGCGGAGTCCGCCATGTTAAACGTGGGAAAGTGCCAATCACCGACATAAAAATCGATAAAGTCGATAACCATGCCATGTATCAGGCGATCGGAAAGATTGCCCAACGCGCCGCCGATAATCAGGGCATAGGCGCAATTGGTCATACGCTGGCGATAACTTGACCTGTACATCATAACAATAAGCGTAACGGCAATGACCAACGCAATAACCGCAAACATCCAGCGCTGCCAACCGCCCTTATCCGCCAGGAAGCTGAACGCTGCTCCGTAGTTATGGGCATAGAAAAAATTAATGAAAGGCATGATCGGCAGGGTTTCATGCAGCTCGAAATTCTGCATGACCCATTGCTTGGTGCCAAGGTCGATAATCAGAACGACCAGCGTCAGCCAAAGCCAACGCAGGCCGGTACTGCTCAGTGATCTCTTCATTAGACAAATTTTCGCTCTTCGCCCGCGCCGGCCACATTGGTGACACAGCGACCACAAATTTCCGGATGATCGGCATCAGTACCGATGTCGGTCTCAACATGCCAGCAGCGTGGGCATTTTTTCCCTTCTGCCAGCGCCAGCGATATTTTCAGCCCTTTAATACCTTCGCATTGCAGGGCATCAGCCCCCGCCATATCATAAGCCGCCACGGTCGCACGTGACGTCAACAGCGCAAAATAGAGCTCGGAGCCAAGCGCTTCCAGGTCGGGGGCCACGGTTGCGTCGGCATACAAGGTGATCTGCGCCGCCAGCGAACCGCCGATGGTTTTATCCGTGCGCGCCTGCTCAAGTATTTTATTGACTTCGCTGCGCACCTTCAGCATCCGCTCCCAGTACGCATCGTTCATCGTTTCATCGGCATCGAGCCCGAACAACCCGTCATACCACTCTTCGGTAAACACAAACGCCGAGCGTTTTCCTGGCATGAAACCCCAGATTTCGTCTGCGGTGAACGACAGTATAGGTGCCATCCAACGAACCAATGCTTCGACAATGTGGTAAAGCGCAGTTTGGCAACTGCGGCGGGCCAGGCTATCCGCTTGGGTGGTGTATTGCCGATCTTTAATAATATCGAGGTAAAAAGACCCCATTTCGATCGAGCAGAACTGCATCATGCGTTGCACCACGTTATGCAGATCATAGCTGTCGTACGCGGCGACAATTTCCGCCTGCGCCGCCTGGGCTCGTCCCACCGCCCAGCGATCCAGTACCACCATATCCTCCGGCCGTACGCTGTGCACCGCCGGGTCGAAACCTTTTAGGTTGGCCAGCAAAAAGCGCGCGGTATTTCGAATCCGGCGATAAGCATCGGCGGAACGCTTAAGAATTTCGTCGGATACCGCTATTTCACCGGTGTAATCGGTGGACGCTACCCACAAACGCAGTATATCCGCCCCTAGCTTGTCCATCACCTGCTGCGGGCTCACGGTGTTACCGATGGACTTAGACATCTTGCGTCCCTGTCCGTCGACGGTAAACCCGTGAGTCAATACCTGCCGGTAGGGTGCCTGGCCTTTGATCGCCGTGGAAATCATCAGCGAAGACATAAACCAGCCACGATGCTGGTCGGAACCTTCAAGGTACATATCAGGCTCATGACCGGCAAACTCTGGCCGCACCGCCACCACTGAGGAGTGTGTCGATCCTGAATCGAACCAGACATCCAGCGTGTCGGGCACCTTGACATAATTTTCCGCATCGGCACCCAAAATATCGGCCGGATTCAAATCCCACCACGCCTGGATACCGTCTTTTTCTACCCGCAGTGCCACTTCTTCCATCAATTCCAGTGTCCGTGGATGGAGCACCTCGGTATCTTTATGCACAAAGAGCGACATCGGCACGCCCCAGGTACGTTGGCGTGAAATACACCAATCAGGGCGGTTGGCCACCATGTTTTCAATCCGCGCCTGGCCCCAACCCGGTATCCACTGCACGTCCTTGATTTCTTCCAACGAACGCTGACGCAGACCCTGCTGATCCATGCTGATAAACCACTGCGGCGTCGCCCGAAAAATAATTGGCGTCTTATGGCGCCAGCAATGAGGGTAGCTGTGCAGCAGTTTTTCCACGTGCAGTAACGCGCCGCGTTCGCGCAACAAATCGACCACCACATCGTTGGCTTTGAAGACCTGCATGCCATCTAGCCCTGGATAGGTCCCGGGCAAATAACAGCCGTCGGGACCGACCGGGTTGGCCACTTCCAAATGATACTGCTGGCCGATGACATAGTCGTCCGGACCGTGGCCTGGCGCGGTATGTACCGCACCGGTGCCGGCTTCCAGCGTGACATGCTGTCCCAGGATAACAGGGACGTCAAAACCCATGAACGGATGGTTAAAACGCAACAGCTCCAATGCCGTACCTTTACAACTGCCCAATACCGTCCAGGTGGCGATGCCAGCACGTTGCATCACGCTGGCTGCCAGTTCGGCCGCCATGATCAGGTTTTTTCCGTCCGCCAATATCAGTTGATATTCGAAATCCGGATTAACCGAAATGGCCCGGTTAGACGGCAACGTCCAGGGAGTGGTGGTCCAGATCAACAGCGACAGCGGGCCGTCAATGTCGGACACGCCAAATTTCGCCGCTACTGCTACGGCGTCAACCGCCTGGAAAGCCACGTCAATGGAAGGAGAGGTGCGATCGTAATATTCCACTTCCGCTTCCGCCAGTGCGGAACGACAGTCAATGCACCAATGCACTGGCTTGGCGCCTTTATGCATATGCCCGTTGCCGATCACTTTGCCGAGAGCGCGGATAATATTGGCCTCAGTGGTAAAATCCATCGTCAAATAAGGACGTTCCCACTCACCCAGCACACCAAGTCGAATGAAGTCTTTTTTCTGACCCGCCACCTGTTCAGCGGCATATTTACGGCACTCAACGCGGAATTCCGCGGCAGAGACTTTTTCCCCAGGCTTGCCGATCAGCTGCTCAACCTTCAGTTCGATAGGCAAACCGTGGCAATCCCAGCCCGGCACATAAGGGGAGTCATAACCCATCAGTCCTTTGGACTTGATAATAATATCTTTGAGAATTTTGTTAACCGAGTGACCGATATGAATACTGCCGTTGGCGTACGGAGGTCCATCATGCAGGATAAAGGTTTTTTTGCCTTTTTTAGCGTCACGAATCTTCCCATACAGATCCTGCTCATACCAATGCTGCAGCATGCCAGGCTCACGCTTGGCCAAATCGCCACGCATAGGGAACCCGGTGTCAGGTAAATTCAGGGTATTTTTGTAATCACTCATTCGATTCTCGGTTCCGTTTTCGGTGAGAGAGTTTAAAGGGGGGCCGCCAGTCTGAAAAATTCCCGGCCTGCCACCGCATCATTCGTGATTTGCCGCTTCAACTCATCAAGGGAGGCAAACCGTTGTTCATTTCGTAATTTTGCGCGTACCACGACTTCTATGTGACAACCGTAGATATCCATTGCCACATCCAGCAAATGGACTTCGACGCGCTGGCGCAGCCCGGCGACCGTCGGACGGGTGCCGATATTCGCCACGCCCTCGATGGGTTGTGGGCCAAGCCCGTTCACCTCTACGGCGTAAACCCCGTTTATCGGGGCGGGGCGGCCCTTCAGCGAGACGTTAGCCGTAGGGAAACCCAGGGTGCGGCCAAGCTCATCACCATGCTCTACACGTCCTGAGATGCGATAAGGATGCCCCAGCAACATCTCGGCGACAACCAATTGATCGCTCGCCAGCGCTTCACGCACTGCGGTGCTGCTAATGCGTTTGCCGCCGGTCGCGTAGGTGGCGGTACTCATGACGTCAAATCCCGCCGCCGCGCCCATCTGTTGTAAAAAGGCAAAATCGCCCCGCCGCTGTGTACCAAAACGAAAATCATCACCGACGCAAAGAAACCGTACGCCAAGTTTCCTCACCAACAGGTCTGTGACAAAAGATTCGGCGCTAATGGCGGCAAACCGTACGTCAAAGGTGACGCATAGCACTACGTCGACCCCGGCCTCGGCCAGGTATTTAATTTTATCCCGCAGGCGAGTCAGCCGCGTGGGCGCGTCCCGGCCCGCAAAATGTTCCTGCGGCTGGGGTTCAAAAATCATCACCATTACCGGCAGGCCAAATTTACGGCCTTCGGTTTGCAATTGTGTAATCAACGCCTGGTGCCCACGATGAAAACCATCAAAATTGCCAATAGTAAGCACGCAACCGCAGTGACACGCCTGCAGGTTATGTAAACCGCGAATAAGTTTCATCAGCAGGCTCAAGACAGTGGAAATCGGCGGATTATACCTTGTACAGCAGATAAGGTTAACCCGCTAATCCAATCTTTGACAGTAACAGCGGAGAAAGTCATGGTTATTTTGCCCAACCGGGGGGTTTTAGACGGATTATGACGTGCCACAGGGTCAAATCCACGCCACCATGGCAGGAAACACCCTATCCAATATTTTCTTTCTGGCCGATACTCGCTTTTTTCGCGTCAAAGACTGTATTCCCGCGGCGTAAACTGGTAGAATCCTGCGCCATCACATTGTAACAAGCGTTGCGTAGTTAAGCGGCGCTTATTTGCACAAATCCATTGACAAAAGAAGGCCGAAAGGGCATATTCCTCGGCCTTTGAATTGTCTCATAGAACATGTTTGGGAGTTTGACCTTGGCTAATATCAAATCAGCTAAGAAACGCGCCGTACAGTCTGAGAAGCGTCGTCAGCACAATGCCAGCCGTCGCTCCATGATGCGTACCTTTATTAAAAAGGTATACGCCGCTATCGATGCAGGTGATAAAGATGCAGCGCAGAATGCTTTTTCTGCCATGCAGCCTATCGTGGACCGTCAAGCCAGTAAAGGTTTGATCCACAAAAACAAAGCAGCACGTCATAAATCAAATTTGACCGCGCGTATCAACGCAATGCAGTAACACCTGCCGCTTCGTTGGTTCTTTGCAAAAAGTACTTTGTTAAAAAAACCGGCTTTTGCCGGTTTTTTGTTGCGTGCTGTTTAAGCGGGTTATCGCGGTAGCGACGTTTTCAGCATCCAGTATCCCGACACCGCTGCCAATACCGAACCAATAAGAATGCCCAGCTTGGCCAGAGTGATACTGCCAGGATTGTCGCCGCCAAAAGCCAGACTGGCAAGAAAAATCGACATAGTAAAACCAATGCCGCACAGCAGCGAGACGGCGCTAATTTGCCTAAAGCTTACTCCGCCTGGTAACCGTGCCAATCCCAGTTTGATCGACAGTAAACAAAAAGTCAGAATACCCAATGGCTTGCCCAACACCAGCCCTAAAACTATGCCCATGGGAAGGATAGAAAACACATCATCCAGCGAATATCCCTGTAGTGCAACCCCAGCATTAGCAAACGCAAACAGCGGTAGAATCATGTAGATCACCCAGGGCTGAAGCTTATGTTCCAGCACCACTGCGGGAGAATGCCAGGTGTGCCGTGCAGCCCGGTTCTCGGGGAGAGTTGAGCCCTTTGGTGGCAAGCGCAATGGGATAAGCGCGCCAAGAACCACGCCAGCCAGTGTGGCATGGACACCCGACAGCAGTACCATGCCCCACAGCCCCGCGCCCACCAACAAGTACCAGCCGAGATGCCTGACGTTGCATCGATTCATCACCACCAGAGCTACAATGGCCGCTGCGGCACCCGCCAGCGCGAAAAACGAAAGGTCATGACTGTAGAACAGTGCGATGATAATAATGGCGCCCAAATCGTCGATTATTGCCAACGCGAGCAAAAACGTCTTCAAATTGGCCGGCACCCGACTGCCCAACAACGCCAATATGCCGAGCGCAAACGCGATATCCGTGGCGGTCGGGATTGCCCAGCCGACGTGGTAGCTGGGTTCGCGCCAATTGATCAACAAATAGATCAGCGCCGGGACAATCATTCCTCCCACCGCAGCAATGGCCGGGAAAGCCGCCTGACGGCGGGTGGCTAACGCCCCTTCCATTAATTCACGCTTCACCTCAAGGCCGATCATCAAAAAGAAAACCGCCATGAGCGCGTCGTTGATAAACAACAGTAGCGAGAACGACGCGCTATGTCCTGCCGTCGGTTCCTGCGGAAAATGGATCAAAGCTTCGTAGAAGGGCTGCGCCGGGCTATTGGCCATAACCAGGGCGATAAGCGCGGCGATGATCAATAAAACGCCGCCTGCGGCCTCATGCTGTAACCAGCGGCGAATAAATATAGTCAAAAGGCTGTCCTTCTTGTGCCAAAATAAATGGTAACAATATTGTGCGTGAAATTTAACCGTAGGTAAATAATAAGGCCATCATAAGAGCGATTAATTACTGGAAGGCGCTCGCAAAATGCAAAAATCCCCGGTGTGAGAACCGAGGATCAGTGTCATTGCGGCGAAATTGAAATTAACGGGTCAAATCGTCAAAAAATTTCTTTACCCCATCGAGAAAGCTTTTAGAGCGTGGGCTGTTTTGTTCACCGCTCGCCCCACCGAAACTCTCTTCCAATTCACGAAGTAATTGTCTTTGCTTTTCACCGAGCTTGACGGGGGTTTCCACTACCACCCGACAGAGCAAATCGCCCTGGCTGCCACCGCGCACCGACTTAACCCCTTTTCCTCGCATACGGAATAGTTTGCCTGTTTGCGTTTCAGCCGGCACTCGTAATTTGACCCGGCCATCGAGGGTCGGCACTTCAATCTCGCCCCCCAGCGCCGCCATGGCGAAGTTAATCGGCACTTCACAGAACAGGTTGTTCTCTTCACGTTCAAAGATGGGATGCTGGCGCACTTGTACCTGAACATACAAATCGCCGGATTGCGCACCCTGCTCCCCCGCTTCGCCTTCGCCAGTGAGGCGGATACGATCGCCAGTATCGACCCCGGCCGGAATCTTCACCGACAGCGTCTTGGACTTTTCTATCCGTCCATGACCATGGCACTTATGGCAAGGCTCTTTAATAATTTTGCCGTGCCCCTGACAGGTGGGGCAAGCTTGCTGCACCGCGAAAAACCCTTGGCGCATCTGCACTTGTCCCGAACCGTGACAGGTGGGACAGGTAATAGGCGACGTGCCAGCCTTGGCACCGCTGCCATGGCAAACCTCACATTCTTCTAAAGCCGGAATGAGGATCTCTTTGGTCACGCCACGAACCGCCTCCTCAAGGGTAAGCTCCATGTTGTAGCGCAGATCCGAACCGCGGCTTGCACGCTGACGGCGTCCGCCGCCAAAGATGTCGCCGAATACGTCACCAAAAATATCTGTGAAATCCGCGCCACCGGCAGCACCGCCACCGTAACCGCCACCCATGCCACCCTGCTCAAATGCCGCGTGGCCGTATTGGTCATAAGCTGCACGTTTTTGCGGATCGTTTAAAATTTCGTAGGCTTCTTTCGCCTCTTTGAATTTTGCTTCGGCACTCGCATCAGGGTTACGATCCGGGTGGTATTTCATCGCTAGGCGTTTATAAGCCTTTTTGATTTCACGCTCTTCCGCATCGTTGGGAATGCCCAAAACCGCATAATAGTCTGCTTTCGCCATTGTATTTTCCTGCCCTAAACATGCTTGCACGGGCGTAAGGTTTCCCCGACGCCCGTGCCTGTTGCCAGCCGCAATACTCTTTATCGGGGCTGTGCCCGCTCAGGGCGATTATTTTTTATCTTTAACTTCTTCAAATTCAGCATCGACGACATCGTCGTCTTTTTTGCTTTCGTCAGCAGTTGCTTCAGCACCAGCCTCAGCAGCACCGGCCTGAGCCGCCTGCTGCTGTGACACTTCCAACAATTTGCCGGAAACCTCGATCAGCGCCTGCATCTTGGCTTCGATCTCAGCCTTGTCTTCGCCTTTCAGCGCCGTTTCCAAGCCGCTGAGCGCAGTCTCAATGGCGGTCTTGTCCTCGGCGGGAAGTTTATCACCCGCTTCAGTCAGTTGCTTGCGGGTGCTATGCAGTTGATGATCGGCTTGGTTACGCGTCTGAACCAATTCTTCAAACTTACGATCCGCCTCGGCGTTAACCTCAGCTTCCCGCACCATTTTCTGAATTTCTTCTTCATTCAGGCCAGATGACGCCTTGATGGTGATTTTCTGCTCACGTCCGCTATTTTTGTCTTTAGCGGATACGTGCAAAATACCATCGGCGTCGATATCAAAGGTGACCTCGATCTGCGGGGTACCACGCATGGCAGGCGAAATGCCGTCCAGGTTGAACTGACCCAACGATTTATTATCCGCCGCACGTTTACGCTCACCCTGCAACACATGGATAGTCACTGCGCCTTGGTTATCTTCCGCCGTTGAGAACACCTGACTGTGTTTGGTCGGGATAGTGGTGTTTTTGCTGATAAGCGATGTCATGACACCACCCATGGTTTCAATACCCAGAGACAGTGGGCTGACGTCCAGCAGCAATACGTCTTTCACGTCACCGGCCAATACGCCACCCTGAACAGCCGCACCGATGGCTACTGCTTCATCAGGGTTAACGTCCTTACGCGGCTCCTTGCCAAAGAATTCGGTCACGGTTTTTTGCACCAGCGGCATACGGGTTTGGCCGCCAACCAGAATCACGTCCTTGATTTCATTGACCGACAGTCCGGCGTCTTTCAGCGCCATTTTCAGCGGATCCATGGTCCGTTTAACCAGGTCTTCGACCAAGGATTCCAGTTTGGCACGGGTAACCTTGATATTCATGTGTTTTGGACCGGAGGCATCCGCCGTGATGTACGGCAGGTTGACGTCGGTCTGTTGTGCAGAAGACAGCTCGATTTTGGCTTTTTCAGCGGATTCCTTCAAACGTTGCATGGCCAGCGGATCGTTGCGCAGGTCAATGCCCTGGTCTTTCTTGAATTCATCGACCAGGTAGTTGATCAACCGGCTGTCGAAGTCTTCACCACCCAAATGGGTGTCACCGTTGGTCGCCAGCACTTCAAAGGTTTTTTCACCGTCCACATCATCGATTTCGATGATGGAGATATCGAAGGTACCGCCACCCAAATCATAAACCGCGATGGTACGATTGCCGGTTTCTTTATCCAGGCCATAGGCCAGCGCAGCAGCGGTCGGTTCGTTGATAATACGTTTTACTTCCAGGCCCGCGATACGGCCGGCATCTTTGGTCGCCTGGCGTTGCGCATCGTTAAAATAGGCCGGTACGGTAATGACCGCTTCGGTTACCGGTTCACCCAGGTAATCTTCAGCCGTCTTTTTCATTTTTTTCAAAATTTCAGCAGAAACCTGCGGAGGCGCCATTTTTTGGCCCTTGATATCCAGCCAGGCGTCACCGTTGTCGGCTGCGACAATTTTATAAGGCATGATATTGGTATCACGCTGCACTTCCTCGTCCTGGAAACGACGGCCGATCAAGCGCTTGATCGCAAACAACGTATTTTGCGGGTTAGTGACGGACTGACGTTTAGCTGGCTGGCCTACCAGAATTTCACCGTCCTGGGTATAGGCAATAATTGAAGGAGTGGTACGATCGCCTTCACTGTTTTCCAGCACCCGTGGTTTGGAGCCTTCAATAATTGCGACACAAGAGTTGGTCGTACCCAAGTCGATACCAATAATTTTACCCATCTAAACATCTCCACTAAAGTCATATTCGTTGTGGTCGTAAACCTGATATGTGGCCGGCCAACTGTTTTTTCAAGCCACCGGCACCGTTTTGTTCGCAGGTTAAACAACGTTGGTTGCAAATAAGATGGGGCCAGCGCGCCGCGCATCAAGGGGTAGCGCGAAAAAAAAAACGAATTTTCGCCCCCACGCCGCAATAAAAGGCAAACGATTCGTTTAAAAACGTCCTATCTACTTGAATTAAAAACTATTAGCGATGTAATGTGCTGACGTTTCCAAAAAGCGACATTAAATTTCCATCGTGTCAAAATTTGGCTAACACGATAAAAACATCGCTTATGCGACGACTTTTGTCTGATGAGGGTGAACCCGTCGGTCTCGCAGACCTGAAGGCAAAAAAATACCGAGTACTACGCCCATCACCGAGAGCCCCAGCACATACCAGGCGGGGGCCATCGGCGTTGCCCGCATCAGCAGGGTAACCACGATCGGGGTTAACCCACCAAAAATGGCATAAGCAACATTATAAGAAAAGGAGATTCCGCTAAAACGCACGGCAGCGGGAAACGCATGCACCATAACATAAGGAACGCCACCCACGACGCCCACGCTTAATCCGGCCAGACCATAGGTGAGCAACAGTTGCAGTGGATGATAGGTTTGAGTGTGGTAAAACAACCAGCTAAACAGACCCAGCAACACGCAGCCAACCACCAGTGTTTTGCCAGCGCCCACACGGTCGATGACGGTGCCGGTGACCACACAACCGATGGCCAAGGCGATAATCGCCACACAGTTGGCGCGCAGAGCCATGGCGGGTGAAATGCCCAACTGCTGTTGCAGCCACAGTGGCGCCATCAGAATCACCACCACAATGCCGGCCGAGAGTAACCAGGTCAGCAGCATGGAAATCAGCACGGCAACTTTATGATTGAGCACCACGGATTTCAACGGAAATTCCTTGGCCAGTGCCTGTCGCGCCTGCATTTCGATAAACACCGGGGTTTCTTGCAGCCAACGCCGTAAATACATGGCCACCAGCCCGAACAGCCCCCCCAGTAGAAAGGGGATTCGCCATGCACCATTGATAAGCGTGTGTGGCATAAAAAAAACGTTCATTAAGGTCGCGACAAAAGAACCCAGCAGAATGCCGACGGTCAGACCCGCAGTTAGCGTGCCACAAGCAAAACCGATGCGCCGGGACGGCACATGCTCCGCCACAAACACCCAGGCGCCGGGGACTTCGCCGCCGATAGCCGCCCCTTGCAGAATCCGTAATAACAATAAGAGCAGCGGAGCGCTAATGCCAAGAGTGGCATAGGTCGGCAGCAGCCCCATCATTAATGTGGGTAGCGCCATAAGCAGGATCGACAGACTAAACATTTTTTTCCGTCCGACCTTGTCACCAAAGTGCGCCATGATTATACCGCCCAATGGTCTTGCCAGGTAACCGGCGGCAAAAATGCCGAACGTTTGCATTTGGCGTAGCCAATCAGGTAAATCCGGTGGGAAAAATAGCTTGCCGATCACCGCAGCAAAAAAAATGAAGATAATAAAATCGTAGAACTCCAACGCCCCACCCAACGCTGCCAAGGAGAGGGTTTTATAATCCTGTCGGTTTAAGCGACGCTGCGGATCGACTGATATATTCATTCGCGATAAGCCTGGAATAAAACAACGTATCAGGCATTGTAAAGATAAACGTACTTTGTGGAAACCTTTTTTCACACCCCCGAGGGTGGACAGGTTGCGCTCTTCGGCCGGAAAGCCTTAACCACCGCGGGGTCGGTGTCGACATAGGGCCCTTCCAATAGCTGGATACAATACGGCACACTGGCAAAAATACCGGTAACCAGCACGTTGCCTTGCCCATCTTTTACCCCTTCCAATGTCTCTTTAATCGCCCGCGGCTGTCCCGGCAAATTCAGAATTAACGCCTGCTTGCGGATCACAGCCGTCTGTCGCGAAAGAATGGCGGTTGGGACAAAATGCAGGCTGATCTGGCGCATCTGCTCACCAAATCCGGGCATTTCGCGATCACCCACGGCCAAGGTAGCGTCAGGTGTCACATCGCGACGGGCCGGCCCGGTGCCGCCGGTAGTCAGTACCAGGTGACAGCCGGTTTCATCGACGAGTTCACGTAGGGTTTGTTCAATCAGCGGCTGCTCATCAGGTACCAGGCGGGTCTCAAGCCGAAAAGGCGTGTTAAGCGCGCCAGTCAGCCATGATTCAAGTGCGGGAATGCCCAGATCCTGATATACGCCGTTGGCGGCGCGGTCGGATATTGACACCAGACCGATTCGGCATGTTTTGTCTCCGAGTAGGGAAAGGGTTTGCATGATAGACAGCCAGACTTCGCCATAGCGCTATCTGCAGGCGTTATTAACGAAAAGCGGCCCGGAGACCGGGCCGTTTAGGCAATAATAACATCTGTGCGTCAGCCGTGAACGGATTAGAGAAGATCTTTGATCATCGCTTCCAGCTTTTCCTGATCAACAGCAAACTTACGGATGCCGTCGGCCAGCTTATCCACCGCCATGGGGTCCTGGTTGTGTTGCCACAGGAATTCCGCTTCGGTCAGTTTGGCAGGACGGGCTTTAATGTCACCTGTATAGAAAAGTTTACGCTCGAGGGGACTTTCACTTTCAGCCAGCTCTTTGAGCAACGGCGGCGCGATGGTCAAACGATCGCAGCCAGCAAGCTCAACGATTTCCCCAATATTACGGAAACTGGCGCCCATGACCACGGTGTCGTAACCATGCGACTTGTAGTACTGGTAAATTTCCGTCACCGATATCACGCCGGGATCCTGCTCGGGGCTAAAGTCTTTCTGTGCGCCGTTGGCCTTGTGCCAATCGAGTATACGCCCGACAAAGGGTGAAATCAGATAAGCGCCAGCCTCGGCACAAGCGCGGGCCTGGGCGAAAGAAAACAGCAGGGTCAGGTTGCAATTAATACCGGATTTTTCCAGCCGTTCGGCGGCACGGATCCCCTGCCAGGTAGACGCCAACTTAATCAGAATATGATCGTTGGATATGCCGGCATCATTGTAAAGCTTAATCAGGCTTTCAGCTTTGGCAACACTTGCCTCGGTATCGTAGGACAGTCGGGCGTCAACCTCAGTGGAAACGCGTCCCGGCACCAATTTGAGGATCTCCAGGCCAATATTCACCGCCAGTTTATCGGTAGCGAGCTTGACCTGTTGCGCGGCATCGCGACTTTGTTCCTTTGCCCAGGCGACTGCCTGATCAATATACTTGCGGTATTCGGGAATTTGCGCTGCATTGAGAATTAAAGAAGGGTTGGTGGTTGCATCCTGCGGCTGATACAGTTTAATGGCGGTGATATCACCGGTATCGGCAACAACGGAAGTCATTTTGCGTAGGGCACTTAATTTATCTGTCATGATGGAATTTCTCGTTGTGAAGGGGGTGCATTTCCTATGGCGTTGCGCTGCCTTTTTCGATAATACCACGCGCGTTGCCCGGCGCAAGCGGACTGCCAGCGGATTAGCCCCCGCCGTGCGGCCGAGGACTATACCGCATTGCCAGGATAAAATTTTGTGAATGGGTTGTTGGCAAACGTTAATCGTAGCCAAACTACAATTAGTGACATAAATAGCTAAATTATTCCTGTTTGTCGATGATTTGTTATGGAACTTGGTATTGACTTACCTGCTGATTGGCACCGGCATTTGGTTCACCTGGCGCACGGGATTGATCCAAATCCGCCACTTCGGCCATCTATTTTCCATTTTCAACGGCTCTGGTCGAAATAATCGCGCTGGGAGTTCACCGTTCCTGGCGTTATGCACCTCGCTGGCAGCGCGTATTGGCTGCACGTCGTAGGTAAACTACTCACCTTTTATGCAGCACATTTCCCCGCGATTGCGGCCCAACTTTTTGCCGAAATTTGGGAATGGCCGCCAACGCGAAAATGACTTTAACAGACGGAACCGCACTTTATGTTAATCGTAATTTCACCCGCTAAAACGCTGGATTATACCACCCCGTTGGCCACCGAGCGTTATACCCAACCGGAGCTGTTGGCCCGCTCGGAACAACTCATCGCCCAGTGCCGACAATTCACTCCGACACAGTTGGCCAGTTTGATGGGTATCAGCGATAAGCTGGCCGATCTGAACGCGGCACGGTTCCAGTCATGGAACGCAACTTTTACCCCGGACAATGCACGCCAAGCGATCTTGGCGTTTAAAGGTGATGTGTATACCGGTCTGGCGGCTGATGATTTTAGCGAAGCCGATTTTGATTTTGCACAGCGCCACTTGCGCATGCTCTCCGGTCTGTATGGAGTACTGAGGCCGCTGGACCTGATGCAGCCCTACCGGTTAGAGATGGGCATCCGGCTCGCCAATTCGGCCGGTAGCGATTTGTATCACTTTTGGGGGTCTACATTAACGCAAAAACTCAACCAAGCGCTGGCCGCCCAAGGTGACGATCTGCTCATCAACTTGGCATCGCAGGAGTATTTCAACGCAGTGAAGGTCCATGAACTATCAGGCCGGGTGATTAAGCCCGTGTTTCTGGATGAAAAAAACGGCAAGTATAAAATCATCAGTTTTCATGCAAAAAAAGCACGCGGCATGATGAGCCGGTTTATTATTACCCAGAGGTTGGCACGGCCGGAGCAATTAACCGAGTTTAATGAGGGAGGCTACACGTTTGACCGCGCAGCCTCCACGCAAACGGAATGGGTTTTTAAACGGCCAGAGACATCATAGGAACAGCGTGATCCAATGATGTCAGGCCATACAGGTGGGTCCGCTTGGTTGACGCTTTGCGTTTGTCCGAGCGCCCCCTGGACCTGGCGCAACGCTGTCCAGCGGCAACGCCGACACCAGAGTGTGACATCGCCTTCTGCACGAACACATTGCCAGGGACAAGCGCCGCGCAAAATGGCCGGCGCCACGGTTAGGCAGGCAAATCCATTAACAGCGTGCGCAACTGCGAGAAGTCCGCAGGTAGATTGCGTGAAAGCAGCGGCAATCCGGCTCTCAGTGCCAGCGCTTTTGGTAACGGCAGGGATTGTTCCAAAATCTCATCCACCGTCTCCTTGAACTTGGCCGGGTGCGCGGTACCGAGGAACAAACCGAACTCGCCCGGCTGCAGCCCATCCCTTAGCAGTCGATAGGCAATCGCCGCGTGGGGCTCACAAATGTATCCCAGGGCCGCCAACTCCTTCATGGATTCACGGGTGAGACTGTCGTCCACACTGCCATAGCCCAGGTTCTCCAGGGACCACCCCTTGCGCCTGAACAACTCTTCCACCCGAGGCCAATTATTAGGCTGGCTAACATCCATGGCATTGGACAACGTGGCCACGGTGGGATTCGGCAACCATTCTCCGTTTGCCAGAAAACGCGGTACGGTATCATTGGCATTGGTGGCGGCAATAAATCTTTTTATCGGCAGGCCCAGTGACTTGGCCAGTAACCCGGCGGTCAGATCACCAAAGTTACCGCTTGGGACCGAGACCACCAGTTGATTACGCCGTTCTTGCGGCAGTTGAGCCACCGCCTCAAAGTAATAACAAATTTGCGCCAGCAGCCGGCTGATATTGATGGAGTTGGCGGAATTGAGTCCTAACTGGTGTTTGAGCTCTTCGTCGTCAAAAGCCTGTTTCACCAGCGCCTGGCAGCCATCAAAATCCCCATCGATAGCCACGGTATGAATATTGCCGCCCAAGGTGCAGAACAGTTTCTCCTGCAGCGGGCTGATTTTGCCACGTGGATAAAGGATCACCACGCGCACATTGTCCAGACCATAAAAGGCATGGGCCACAGCTGCGCCGGTATCGCCGGAAGTGGCAGTCAGAATGGTCACCGGTTGGCCTTTAGCCACTTCGGTGAGCAGCTGTGCCATCAAGCGGCCGCCAAAATCCTTAAACGCCAGGGTCGGGCCGTGGAATAACTCCAGCACTGAGATATCTTCGGCAACGGCAACCACCGGCGCCGGAAATTCAAATGCAGCCTTTACCCGCCGATAAAGGGTTTCCAGCGGCAGCTCATCCCCAATATACGCCGACAGGATACGCGCGCTGCGGGTGACCAGATCGAGATCCAACAACGCATCGATTTCGCTCGCGGAAAACTCAGGCAGGTCCATGGGGAAAAACAGCCCTTGCTGGCGGCCCAGACCTTGTTTGATCGCCTGCGCAAAGCTGACCTGCTCGTTATGATCCTTAATATTATACAATTTCATACGTTATCCCATCACTCGCGCGCCGGTAGTATCCAGGCGACAAATATGAACAAAACCTTCGGCATTTTGCAGGTAATGCTGCGTCAACCAGGAGGCAAGACGCTGCGCAGTATCTTCACGATCGCATACCGCAAACAACGTCGGTCCCGATCCGGAAATACCGCAGGCCAACGCGCCGATGGACGACGCGGCCTGGCGGGCGTCGACAAATCCCGGCAGCAATTTGGTTCGATACGGTTCGGCTATCACATCTTTCATCAATTTAGCCGCCAAGGCCGGCTGTTGGGTATGGCTGGCGTGAATAAAACCGGCCAGCAAACGGCCATGGTTGATGCAATCTTGCCGGCGATACTGGGCGGGCAAAATCGCCCGCGCCTCGGCGGTGGAGACCTTGATGCCGGGATATGCCATCACCCAGAGCCACTCACTAAAACTTGGGACCTGTTGGCTGATGATATTGCTTTCTTCCAACAGCAGTTGAATTCCGCCAAGATAGCAAGGTGCCACGTTATCATAATGAACGCCGCCTGAAATCCGCCCTTCCATCTCACCCATCAACCTGAGCATCTGGTTTTTATCCAGTGGGTATTCGCAATGGGCGTTCATCGCAAGCAACGCGGCGACCACCGAGCACGCGCTGGAACCAAGCCCAGAACCAATGGGCATATTTTTTTCCAGCCGCATGGCCACCGGAACGTTTTTATTTATCGCCTGGCAAAACCGTTCCCAGCATTGATAGACGATGTTTTGCCGGGGATTGGCCGGCAGCTTGTCGGCAAAATGACCGTCAATGCTCAAGCTGAATTCTGACGCAGCGTCCACCGTCACGCAATCACCCAGCAATGTTCCATCAATGGGCGATACCGCTGCGCCCAATACATCAAAACCCACGCCAACGTTGCCAATTGACGCCGGTGCATAAACCTTAACCATTATTTTAGACTCCCAACTTCCATGACAGCGTACGCAAGAGATCCGCAAATACGCCAGCGGCCGTCACATCATTACCGGCGCCATAACCGCGCAGCACCAACGGCAACGGCTGATAATAGCGCGTATAAAAAGCCAAGGCGTTCTCACCATCCTTCACTTTAAATAGCGGTTCGTTTCCGTCCACCGCCGCAATCTTAACCTGGCACTTGCCAGCCTCGATGCTGGCAACATAACGCAACACCTGGCCTCGATCGCGTGCAGCAGCAACCCTGGCGGAGAACGCGTCATCCAGGGATGGCAGCCGGGACATAAACGTCGGCACATCACCTTGCGCATCGAAGTCTGCGGGCAGCACCGGTTCAACGTCAACGTCGTCCAGTTCAAGCTGATAACCCGCTTCACGCGCCAGAATCAACAACTTACGCGCGACATCCATACCTGACAAGTCATCACGCGGGTCCGGTTCAGTATACCCCAACGCTTTAGCCGCCAAGGTTGCCGCCGACAACGACATACCTTCATCCAACTTGCCGAAAATATACGATAGCGATCCAGACAGAATACCGGAAAAACGCAGTAGTTCATCCCCGGCGTTCAAGAGATTTTGCAAATTTTCAATAACCGGTAAACCGGCACCCACGTTGGTATCATAAAGGAACTTGCGACGTGAGCTGGCGGCGGCGTTACGCATCTGCTGGTAGTAATGCATGGAGGCGGTATTGGCTTTCTTATTGGGCGTCACCACATGAAAACCATCCCCCAGGAAATCCGCATACTGATCAGCAATCGCCGCGCTGCTGGTGCAATCCACGATAACCGGATTCAGTAAATGGTACTCTTTTACCAGCCGAATCAAGCGCCCGAGGTTAAATCCGTCGGTGGCTTGTTCCAGTTCCTGCTGCCAGGTTTCTAACGAAATACCGTGTACATTGGTCAACAAGGCGCGGGAATTCGCGATACCGCATACGCGAAGATCGATATGTTTGGCTTTCAGCCAGTGATGCTGGCGGTGAATCTGTTCGATCAATGCCCCCCCGACGCCACCGGATCCGATGACAAACACTTCTATCACCTGATCGGTATTGAACAGCATTTGATGAGCAACCCGTACACCCGTGGTGGTGGCATCGTTATCCACCACTACCGAAATGGACCGCTCAGACGAACCCTGCGCAATGGCGATAATATTAATATTGGCGCGCGCCAGCGCTGCAAATAACTTGGCCGACAAACCGCGCTGGGTCCGCATGCCGTCACCGACCACCGAAATGATCGCCAACGTGCTGATGATATCGAGCGGTTCGAGCAACCCGTCTTTCAGTTCCAGATAAAATTCGTCTTCCAGCGCGTGACGAGCACCATCCAACTCGTGCTGTGGCACGCAAAAACTGATGCTGTATTCCGACGAGGACTGGGTAATCAACACCACCGAACTGCCCGCACGTGACATGGCGGCGAACACCCTGGCGGCCATACCGATCATGCCTTTCATTCCCGGCCCGGAAACATTAATCATCGCCATATTATTCAGATGGGTGATCCCTTTCACCGGATGTGCACCATCGGGTTCGCTTTGGCCAATCAACGTGCCGGGAGCCTGGGGATTTTCGGTGTTTTTGATCAAACAGGGAATTTGGAATTGAGCGATGGGCGCGATGGTCCGAGGATGAAGCACTTTCGCACCGAAATAAGACAACTCCATGGCCTCTTGGTAGGACATGGATTTCAGCAGACGGGCATCAGGGACCTGACGCGGGTCACAGGTATAAACCCCGTCAACATCGGTCCATATTTCACAACAGTCGGCGCGCAGACAAGCCGCCAATACCGCCGCAGAGTAATCCGAACCGTTGCGCCCGAGCACCACGAGCTCGCCTTTATCATTGCCGGCGGTAAAACCCGCCATCAAGATAATATGATCGTGGGGAATCGCGGCATCGTTGATCCGGCGGGTCGATTCCACGATATCCACCGCCGACTCAAGATAGTGGCCCTGGGCCAGGAGTTTCTCTACCGGATTGATGACCGTCACGGCAAAACCGCGCGCCAGAAAAACCGCTTCCATGATGGCAATGGACAGTTTTTCCCCCCGGCAGATTATTGCGGCGTTAATGCTATCGGGGCACTGTTTAAGTAAGGTAATACCGTGCAGCAGTTGCTTAAGCTGGGAAAATTCCAGAGATACCAAGGAACGCAGCCCAGCATAATCAAAACCCGGCTGCGATTGTGCCAACCCCTGTAACAGATCCGAGAAAATACGCTCGGCGTCATTCATCGTGGGCAGAATATCCATACCGGCTAAGGTTTTTTCAATCATCAATACCAGGTGGTTAGTGATTTTTGCCGGTGCGGAAAGCACAGCGGCCACTTGCCCCTGGCCGGTATTGCTTTCAATGATATCGGCCACACGAATGAAACGTTCAGCATTGGCAACCGAGGTACCCCCGAATTTAAGTACTCGCATTTTTTTCATCTCCTGTTTTTAAGCTTAAAAAAAAGCCCGCACGGTTTAGGTGCGGGCTTTTTTTTGTTTATCTGTATGCGTCAGCCCGCACCGCTACTGGTAGTATCGGTGAAGGTAATAATAATGGTGTTCAGGCTGAAAAAACGCATGTCTTGAAAAATCTATATTATTTTCTAATAGCTTACTGGTAAAGCAATTGAGAGAGAAAGTCAATATTATTTTGTTTTAGATGCTTTTTTGTACAATTCAAAATGCACTATATTTTCCGGCAGTGAACGATGACAACCTGGCCATAACCCTCACAATAGCCAAATATGCAGTCATAAACACTATTAATACACATTTAGTCGCTATTTTTTTACGGTGAGTGCTTTTTCAATGTCGTGCAACAATGTATGCAGCATTGCAGTATCCCGCGCGGTCGCTAATCCCAGCCGTTGATGCAACCAATCGGTCAGTTTTTGGTCACCAGTGACATTAAGTCGATCAAATAATTGATCAAAACGCTGCCGTAACGCATCCAGCTGGCCGGGCATGGCCGGCGCATGTTCACGATGAGCAAGCTGATTTAATGCTGCTAATTGGTAGCAATACACCATCACGGCTTGTCCCAAATTAAGTGAAGGGTATACCGCCTGCATCGGTACACCGGTCAACATATCCGCCAGTGCCATCTCCTCGTTGGTCAGGCCACTATCCTCGCGGCCAAACACCAATGCCGCCTGATCAATCCACTGCTGTTTCTCTTGCAACTGTGGTAGTAGTTGCTCGGCACTACAGTAATAGTGAAACCTGGCGCGGTGGCGCGCGGTGGTGGCCACGGTAAAGTCCATATCATCTAGCGCGTCAGCCAGGGTGGGGTAATAAACGGCGCGGGCGAGGATATCGGTGGCACCATGGGCAACGCGCACCGCAGCCGGGTCCTGGTGCGCCAGACTGTCGACAATGCGCAACGAGCCGAACCCCATGGTCTTCATGGCGCGGGCAGCGGCGCCGACGTTTTCTGGCCGAGCGGGTGAAACAAGGACAATATGTAGCTGCATGACAATTCTCGGTTAACACGGGATGGCAAATCAAGCGCAGTCCTGCAATGGCCCAACGCCGTCACGATATTACCACCTTTCGAACCGATTTTTTACTGGTGTAAATGTGTCGCTGAATCGATGGCATTTGCCAGCAAAATATGCAAAATATGCTGGTATTTAAGGCAGTTCCCATAATTAAGCACTGCCAAGGTGGTTAATTTGATATATGTCAGCAAAATGAAATTTTCTTGAGTGGCAAAATCGGTTCGCGCTGTTATAGTGTTGTTAATAAGGGTAAGCTATACGGTATTTCAGCATGAGAAAAAGCGCCCCAGAATCCGGTCAGCGGTGCCATCGTTATCCGTAATGCATCACCTGGAGCACATTTATGTACTTTAGCCTCATAGGCTTCGGGGTAAAAATACCTTCCCCGGGCGACGTTGCAGATAACCGCGGCTTTGGTACTTTCCCTTTCAATTTTGTCAGTAATTTTAGGTAGCAAACATGCAGACCCCGCACATTCTTATTGTTGAAGACGAGTCAGTTACCCGCAATACCCTCAAGAGCATTTTTGAAGCTGAGGGTTACATGGTTCATGAAGCCATTGATGGTGCTGAGATGCACCAAATCTTATCGGAAAACGATATCAACCTGGTGATTATGGACATTAACCTGCCAGGTAAAAATGGATTGTTGCTGGCTCGGGAATTACGCGAGCACGCAAGCGTGGCGCTGATGTTTTTGACTGGCCGCGATAATGAAGTGGATAAAATTCTCGGTCTTGAAATCGGTGCCGACGACTACATTACCAAACCCTTTAACCCGCGCGAATTAACCATTCGTGCGCGCAATCTGCTGTCCCGCACCATGAATCTGGGCAGTGGTGGTGAAGAGCGTAAGCTGGTTGAAAGCTATAAATTCAACGGATGGGAGTTGGATATCAACAGCCGTTCCCTACTGAGCCCGGCGGGTGATCACTATAAGCTGCCGCGCAGCGAGTTCCGCGCGATGTTGCATTTTTGTGAAAACCCCGGCAAAATACAGTCACGAGCAGAGCTGCTGAAAAAAATGACCGGCCGTGAGCTCAAAGCGCATGACCGTACCGTTGATGTGACTATCCGTCGGATTCGTAAGCATTTTGAGGCGACTCCCGATACCCCGGAAATTATCGCGACCATTCATGGTGAAGGCTATCGTTTCTGCGGTGATCTGGAAGAGTAAAACCCTATGGCCCGACGCCCATAAGGGCGCTCGGGTTGTGTTACCCCCCGCTCTTACTGACGCTCGGCGGTCCAGGGCATAATCGGCACCGCGCTCAGGGCGTTTTTCGGCGACCCTTCCACCACCCGGTCAGAATACGATAGATAAACCAGCGCGTTGCGTTTTTCATCATAAAAACGCACCACCTGTAACCGTTTGAAAACCAAAGAAGTCCGTTTCTCGAATACCACGGTGCCACGTTGCTTAGCGTTTTTAATCTTGTCAGTTAACGTAATGGGCCCTACCTGATGGCAGGAAATAGCCGCATCGGCGGTATCCTCGGCCAAACCAAGGGCACCTTTGATGCCTCCGGTTTTAGCCCGACTGAGGTAGCAGGTGACATTTTGAACATCCGGATCGTCAAAGGCTTCTACCACAATTTTATGGTCGGGTCCAAACAGCTTGAATACCGTATCCACCGAGCCAACCTCCTCAGCGTGCACGGTAGCACCGGCGGCCAGTAGGCTTAAAAATAGGGCAGAACATATTATCTTTTTCATGAATGTGGGCGTCTTCTTAGGAATGGCAACTTGCCGCTGGCAATACCCCCATGGGACATCATGATGGAGGCATTACCGATGATGGATTACTGCTATCATGTCAGGTATTAATTAGCTAATAAATCTTTGTCGGTCTGACTGCAAAAAATTGCTATCATGCGTCAACTTTTTTTAATGTGCTCCAAACGCTCTCTGAGGATGATCTATGGATCAAGCCGGTATAATTCGTGATCTGTTAAGCTGGGTGGAAGGACATTTGGACCAGCCCTTGTCTCTTGACAACGTTGCAGCAAAAGCGGGCTACTCCAAGTGGCATTTGCAGCGAATGTTCAAAGAGGTGACAGGCCATGCCATCGGTGCGTATATCAGGGCCCGCAGATTATCCAAAGCGGCCGTGGCGTTACGTTTAACCAGCCGACCCATTCTGGATATTGCCTTGCAATATCGTTTCGATTCGCAACAAACTTTTACCCGGGCGTTCAAAAAACAATTTTCCCAGACACCAGCATTGTATCGCCGTTCGCAAGAGTGGGATTCCTCCGGGGTTCGCCCACCGATAAGATTGGAAAAATGGAGCGTCCCGCAACCGGAATTCGTCACCTTACCACTGCGGCACCTGGTTGGGTTGACCCAGAGCTACTCTTGCACCTTGGAACAAATCAGCAGCTTTCGCAGCGAAATGCGCATACAGTTCTGGCACCAGTATCTGGGCGAGGTAAAATGCATTCCGCTGGTTCTCTACGGCTTGAATGATAGCCGGCCGAGTCAGGAGAAAGATGATGAGCAGGAGATTCTTTACACCACAGCAATCGATCCCCAAGATGCACCGGAGAATATACCGAACGGACAACCTATTGATCTTGCTGGCGGAGAATACGCCCAGTTTGTTTACCAGGGTCCATCCGACGGGTTGCAAAACTTTATTCTGTCCTTGTACGGCACCTGTCTGCCAATGTTGAAACTGACCCGCCGTCAGGGGCATGATATTGAGCAGTTTTATCCAGATAAACAAAGGCTTGACCCGCCGTCACCTCACTCCATTATTCGTTGTGAGTACTTAATTCCGGTGCGCCGCTAACGCTGAATTTCATCTAATGCGGGCATATCCAAATGCGAGGTTTCGCCCGCAGTTTCCACCACCCAGCCCGAAGCCAGCCACGGGCTCTGCTGGTAATCCATGCGTGATAGAGAACAGTTGCGTAACCGTAAACGGCGCTCGGCATAGGGTGGGAGTCCCAGCACGGAACTGATCAGGCATCCCAAGGCCATACCATGGCTAACCAATAGCGGGATACTGCCAGCGGGTAACGCGCGGCAGCGATCCAGCGCCTCCTGCATGCGCAAGGACAGTTCGGTCATGGACTCACCCTGCGGGATGCGACCACCCGGTGTTCCGTCCACCAGCTGCTTGCGCCAGCTTTCCTCTTCCTCGGTCAGGGTATCAATATCACGCATTTCGAGGATCCCCATATCCAGTTCGCGCAGGCGAGGATCGGTTATCACCTCGCAACGGCATACTCGGGCGATAATGTCGGCCGTATGGCGTGTACGACCAAGGTCGCTACTGATAATATGGGTAATACCTAATTGCTTTACGCGTTCTGCGACTTGTTGTGCCTGGCGTTGACCTTTGGCGGTTAATGCGCTATCGGATTGCCCTTGAATTCGACGCAAGGCATTCCATTCTGTTTCGCCATGGCGAACAAGATAGACCTGTAACATGGTTGTTTTCCGTTATACTGCGTGAAAATGACTGGAGTGATAAAACACTATGTATGACGTTGTTGCTGCTACTACCAACCCAGCTAAAATTGATGCTATCAGCCGGGCGTTTAATGATACTTACGGACCGGACAGTTGCCGCGTCGTGGGTATAGATGTCGACAGCGGTGTTCCCTCTCAGCCTATGGGTGACGTTCAAACGCGCAGCGGAGCACGCAACCGGGTCATGGCGGCGCGCCAAGTGAGTCCGGAGGCAGATTTCTGGGTCGGGGTGGAAGCCGGTATAGAAGATAATATGACCTTTGCCTGGATGGTTATCGAAAATACTCATTTGCGCGGTGAATCACGCTCTGCGAGCTTAATATTACCAGAAAGTATATTGCAAGGAATCACTGCAGGCAGGGAATTAGGGCAAGAAATGGCGAAATTAACCGGAATTAACGATATTAAACGTCAAGGTGGTGCCATTGGCGTGTTTACCGCTGGCAAACTCACCCGCAGCAGCGTCTATCACCAGGCGCTGTTATTGGCGCTGGTGCCATTCAATAACAGCATCTACCAGACCAACCGTCCGCAAGGAAATTAATCCGGCAACTGCTTTAAATGCTGTTCCAACCACAATTTAAGTTCCACAGGAGCGGCTTTGAGGCTATTGGAACCGCGGGTAATGGTCGCGATGCCGGTGCCCAGCGTCGTTTTCAATTCACGCTGACTCACCTCACCATCGAGCAACGCCCGGATAATACGAATGCGGGTGCCGATGGCGTCTCGTTCATCCGACGTCAGCATCAACTGCAGTAACGGTACGTGCAGGCCATCGGTAAACGCCTGCCCTAATAACGCGGCAAAATGTTGCCAATCCTGTTCGGACCGATCGGTAGCGGGAATTGAACCGTCATTCATAATAGACCTTAAATAATTCACGTCGCAGGAAGGCCAACGCGGCTGCAACGTGAAGTATGACGGGTATAGACCGCCATACCTATTGACTAGTACAACGAGTCTACCCTATTTCGCGTGGATTCAGTAGCTCCGCTGCCACTCCGCATCCGTTAGAAGTTTCGCCGGTTGCCGCAGGAAATAGCGATAAAATACGTCGTAAGCCAACACATTTTTCACATAACCCCGGGTTTCGGAAAAAGGAATGCTTTCAATAAAAGCGACCGGATCTACGCGCCCGGCGCTATTGGCAAGCCACGTAGTCACCCGCCCTGGCCCAGCATTATAGGCAATACTTGAGAGAATACGGTTGCGGCCAAACATCTGGTAGACGTATTCCAGATACGAGGTCCCCAACGCAATATTGGTTTGCGGGTCCAATAGCTGACTGGGATTGGTATAGCTGGCAATATTAAACATCTCGGCAGTGTGTTTGGCGGTAAGGGGCATCAATTGCATCAACCCCGCCGCGCCTACCGGAGACTGTGCTTGGGGATTCCAGGCGCTCTCCTGACGGGCGATCGCCATGGCGTAACTTTGGCTGATGCCTTTATCCGCCGTTTCCTGGCGAAACACATCAGGCCAGGCGAGTGGGAACCGCTCTTCGAGATGATCCCATAACTTGGCGACAATGGTTGTCTGCACACTCAAATCAGCCCACTTTTGCTCAAACGCGTAACGGGCCAACGCTTCCTGCTGTGGCCGACTGAGACTCGCCACCAAACCGTTCCATTCGTTGCGCGCCTGGTTATCGAAGTTCCAATACATCAGTTCCCGCACCCTGGCTATTTCCGGACGAAGGGTGAGATCCGACGTCGGCTGCGCCGACTTCACTACGTTGAGCACATAATTTACATTGAGCTTCTGCGCCGCCACCATGGGATAAAATCCACGGCCTTGCATCAGATCGCGCAATATCGCCTCGCCTTCGTTTTTCCTGCCTTTATCAATGAGCAGCACGGCACGCCAATAGCGCCACTCATCTTTTTGTTTCGCCTCTTCCGGCAGTCGATCCAGCCAGGCGGCAAGGCCCTGGCGATCACCTTGCCCCAATGCCATTCGAATGCGCCGTTCGATCAATGACGTCGAATGGCCGTTTAAGATGACATTATCGCGCCAGGTCGCCTGCTCAGGAGTGGCATCGGTGCCCATCAGCCGCCAGGCTATGCTCTCTTGTAACTCCAGACGTTCGCTGTCGCTCATGTGCTGGAGCCTGACCACGGTGGGTAGCAGGGCGCGGGCATTTTCTACATTATCCCGCGCCAGGCGTGCAAAGGCGCTAATCGCAGCTTGGCGGGTGAGGTCGGTGGGGCCGACGCTGCGGGCGAACGCGTCAAGGGTAGCGGGATTGTCCTGCAATGCCGCCAGCGCGTTGCCCATGGTCTGATATTCAGTGGGCAATTGTTTGGACAGATAATTAACCAGGCCGGTATTACCTTCTTTCATCGCCAGCAGCATACGCTGAAGGATTGCCAGCGGCCCGCGCTGACCTGCCTGTTCCCAAACACCAAATAATTTATTGCAGCTCTCGGGCAGCGAGTGACCATTGAGCCAAATCTTCTGCGCCCCATCCCAGGCGACCTGCTGCTGACCGGTAGCCCATTTAGCATAATAGAAGTTACAGCGCGCAGAGACCGGTTTTGGCGGCTGAGGACTGAAAACCAGCAGACTTTGCCAGTCTTGGCGCCGGGCCAATTCGTTAACGAACCGCGAGGCAAGTGAACGTGCCGGTGGCAGCGTTGGATTCGCGTTGATAAAGGCGTTAACCTGCGCCATATCGACCAGCGAAAGATCCTGCGACAACTGACGATATTCCAAATAAGGATAAAGTGGGTAGTCGCGTAGCGTCGGCATCAACTGCGCCACCACATCCATGCGGTTGTTGTCCCAGGCCTGCTTGATTTGCTGATAACGCTGACGCTGCGCATCAATTGAATCCGCATGCACGAGGCCACTCACGGCGAGTAAGCAGATTACCGCGCTTGCGTTTCGCCATCTGTACACCTTAACCATATCGCCCCTATCTTCAACCTAATAACGTGATTGTCCGCCCCGTCCAAATCTGAGGGCAGCTCGCAAGCCATGGTATCATATCCCTCTGCGTCCATCATGCGGGGGGGCATCCGGCAAACATATCCTAACGCAACGGGCACTGGATTAACGCAACAAGTGCAACACCCACCCGGTATCATTTTCTATCGGCGTGCGTCCGCCAAGAACCTTTCTGGGCATCATATTCAATCGTCACTCCATCTCTCGAATATCCTGCTCTTTCAGGCCACCTAACGCCCTCTTTTTGGGCCACTTACGCCGCAGCATCCAGCCCAACCGGCCAGACGCGTTATGTCCATAGCTTGTTGCCATCCATATTATAGACTGTCAAGATTATAAGGACCTCATGGATCCATTTGTACTGTATCACTCAGGCTCCCAGAGTAGGTAGGGACTACCAATTACCATACGGATACACTTTCCCCTTAATAAAGTCAGGTGTATCACCGTAATATTTATATCCATTAGGGTGCTGGGTTATTCCTTTGCAAATCACTAATTGATCGCCGGATAACGTCTTCAGGACTGACGGTGTTACGCGGTAATTAGGCTCAAATCCTATGCCCCGA
>NZ_JAYGJO010000027.1:0-74616 GCF_035013185.1 Acerihabitans sp. TG2 | reverse complement strand
TGTATGAAATATTATTCCCTTAGGATGGCCACGAGTTTGCCAGGCCATATCCAGTGCGGTGATAACCAGCAGCGCATCGGCTTTCAACGATATTGCCCAGCCGATAACACGGCGTGCGTACAGATCCATAACGACGGCGAGATAAGCCCAGCGTTCACCGGTCCAGATGAACGTAATGTCACTTACCCAGGCTTGATTTGGGCGTTGTGGGCTAAATTGCCGGTTTAATATATTGGGAAGATCGGGTCGTTCTTCGCTATTTTGCGCATAGCGATGCTTGCCTCCCGGCTGTTTACTAACAAGTCCCATTGATTTCATCAAACTAGGTACTTTATAGCGGCCGACCTTAAATCCCGCCTCACCTAGCCTGAGCACCAAAGGGCGGCTGCCTGCAGCCCCCCGGCTTTGATTGAAAAACTCGGTGAGTTTAGCTCGCAAGGTAATATCCGGCACCGATTTATGCTCTCGTTGATTCAGATGTTCATAATAAGCGGAACGCGAGACCTCAAGGGCCTCACAGGCGACGTCGCAGGGGTAAACCGCTGCCATCGTCTTAATCAACGCATACTTTTGAACTCGTCCGACATCAAGAGAGCCGTAGCCTTTTTTAAGATATCTCTTTCCATTTCAAGACGTTTAACGCGTTTTTCGAGTTCTTGAATACGCTGTTGATCCGGTGAGATAGCCTTGCCTTGTGGAGTGATACCGCTGCGTTCGGCGCGAAGTTGGGTGACCCAGCGATGCATGGCACTCTCACTGACGCCAGTCGAGTCACAGGCTTCGCGTTGTGTATAATTTTGGTCTAGAACAAGGCTAGCTGCTTCCTGTTTAAATTCGGCGGTGAATCTGGTTTTTTTAGTCATCGGGACATCCTTTTAGGGACGGCGATTATACCGTCTTAAATGGTGTCCGGCATTAGTGAACCATATATGGACGTCCCGTGTTGTGCAAGTACTGGTTTAATACGGTTTGCAACCATATATCCGGCGTCATTGTTGGGAAAATTATCCCGCGCCATGATGTTATCCGAACCCTGTTTCCTTATCACAACACCGGTGTCTTATTGCCACCTAGGTTCACTTCAGGCTATTACAGGGGCGATTTACCGTTTTCTCATCAGTGCATGCAAACTCAGTAAAATGTTGATTTTTTTATATTGCGGATCATTAATTTATAGAAAATGCCATACTCATATTGAAGTTTGTCGATTCAGCTAACAATCGCCAGGCTATACGTGTCAATTTATTCGCCAGGGCGATAGTGGCTTTCATTTTTCCCCGACGTTCGATGACCTTCCTGAGCCATTTCCCCAGAGCGTCATCCCGCTTTTGTACGCACCGCATTACGGCCCTAGCCCCATGAATAATCAGGGTTCGAAGGCCTCGATTACCATTTTTTGTCATTGAGGTGAGCATGTTTTTTCCGTCAGAACTGTGTTGCCGGGGGACCAACCCACACCAAGCGGAAAGCTGTCTCCCGTTGGTAAATTGTTCTGCGTTTACTTCACTTAAAAAAGCGGCAGCAATGAGAGGCCCCACTCCTGGTATCGTTAACAGCGTTTTATACTTTGGTTGTTGTTGGCATAACGCCGCTATCTCATGCTCGAGAGTATTAATATGCTCATTTAGTAAGTGCATGTTTTCCAATAAAGAAAAAAGAAAACGCCGTAGTGTCAGAGAAATAATGTTGTCTGCATCTTCAATAATGTCAGGGAGCTGTTGCTGAAGAACGTTAATACCTACCGGGATCGTGACGCCTTGTTCTGCGATTAGCGCTCGAGTCTGATTAACAATGGCTGTTCGTTGTTCAACCATCAACTGACGAGTATTCCGCAGTGCTTTTATATCCTGCTGCTCGATTGTTTTTACAGGAACAAAATGGATGCCGGGGCGGAATGCTGTTTCACAAATAGCCAGCGCATCATTAGCATCATTTTTCTGATGACGGGTTAACGCTTTAACATGTTGTGTGGGAATAAGCCTAACGGGGTAGCCCATAGAGTGAAAAGTTCTGCCCCAGTAATGTGAGGTTGCACAGGCTTCCATCGCAATCGGCGTATCAACCGGAAACTGACGAACGGTGTCCAATAGCTTGCTCCTGGAAACCTTCCGATTGGATGTAACAGTTCCATCACTCATCCAGACACAGATCTGAAAAACAGATTTAGCCAGATCGATACCGATGACTTTTATCGCGTTCATGATGTTGTTCCTCTATGAATAAGAGCACTCGGCATAAGTGTGGCAGGAACTTAAGCCTGAGGAGGGACGTCCATCACATCACAACAGATGGCTGGTTCCAGGAGGCGGTGGAAAAAACACCCAGCCATGGGATGGGTTTATTTCGACCGGTTGAGCAAACTCCTCGGGATAAATATGTGCACTACAGGGATCATAACAGCGCGGCGGTTCACATTCACAAGGATCATGATGTGGCGGCGGATAAGCGCCGCAGGGGTCATAATCCGCCGGGGGATTATGGCCAGCCTGAGTGTCGCAAGAGGGCGGCGGCGGTGGGTAATTAC
The DNA here is from genome assembly GCF_035013185.1 of Acerihabitans sp. TG2. Lineage (NCBI taxonomy): Bacteria > Pseudomonadati > Pseudomonadota > Gammaproteobacteria > Enterobacterales > Pectobacteriaceae > Acerihabitans > Acerihabitans sp. TG2. Next base: position 72,092 of record NZ_JAYGJO010000027.1, on the reverse strand, counting down.
CGCCGCGGTCATCTGGCTGACCGTCATAGTAGTTTCTATCTTCTTTATCCATTGCTAGCCTCTTTAATAATCATTAATGATGACGTATTTTAAGTGTCAAGCAGGTTAGATGCGATAATTACCTTTACTTATCTCGAGTAAGACAATAAAGATTCTATTTTTTTACAAAATACATAATTAAAATAACCACAACAACGTTTTTATTTTTTAACAGTTATTACAAAGCACCTTCGGGTAATAAAACCATCTTCCGGTTATCAATAGCGATATTGACCGTTATTTGTGGTCCCAGAAAGAATAAGCCTGCAATTTTCAATTAGCGATTGCCAAATTCCGCAAGGGAATGCCATAAATTAGTTGACCAACAATCGGGCGCCAGCGCGCCCGGGAATAATGGCGATTCAACGCCCTTTCGCAGGAGAATGCCATAAATTAGCTGGCCAATAATCGGGCGCAAGCACGCCCGAGGATAATGGGGTTCTGCGCCCGTCCGCTATAGAGTCTGCCAGATCGCTGCGACTGAATTTCCATCACCATGACTGCGGGTATTCTCAGCCAAAGTCAACATCAAGCGCTTGATAAAATCCGGCAGCAGAGTCGGCAACCAGCCAAACGGCTAAAATAATGTGACGGCCGCGTTTGCCCATAGGCATTCTCACATTCTGTGGGCTAATCGCCGGCATAGTCTGTCGGAGATCAGGCCCCCAATGATTACGATGTCTATTAAACACACTCTGGAAAGGCGTCAGCTCAAGATCTGCACGCCGTAAGCGCATATTTTGATCCCAGCCATCTTTGGTAATAAAATAACGGTAGCCGCGCACGGGATGCCAGACGGTCGTATGCCAAAAGATGGGGTATGTGCCGCCCGCGACCACTGGTGTCACCGGCCAGCGAACGCCACGGGCAGCAAACAATTCGTTATCGGTAAAATTCACGATATTCCGTGAAGTATCCGCGCGCCCGCCGCTGATAATAAACCCATCAGGTACGGTGCGCGGCACTGCGCCGCCATCATTAGCAAATTGGTCAGAATCGGGAAAAGGCGCACCAAACTGCGTTCTCTCATTGTCGAACCACCGCAATGGCGCGATACTGTGTTCGGGGAAGTTTTTCATCCCCTCCATTTCCGACGTTAACCATGAACTAAGCCAATTATTCCGAAAAGCGAACTCCGCGCGCGATACCGGACTGGTTAACCAGCCATGAGCCGGTTGCGCATTTGCAACATAAGGATCGATAGGCACATGTGGGAACGGCGGATGACCACCGTGAACCGCATATTCTTCCCCAGGTAGTTCGGGGTTACCATTCGCACTGTGATTATTATCGTTTTCATATTCATCGATATTATTCATATTCATCTTCTCCATTATTTATAACGATTGATTGACAACTGCTTTGAAAAATAACCGTAAAATCAATTTTAATTAGATAATATGTTTAAATAGCAAATAGCAAATAGCAAATAGCAAATAGCAAATAGCAAATAGCAAATAGCAAATAGCAAATAGCAAATAGAATCAGCTAATCGAGCGAGTATTTTCAATAGTATGGTTTTTAATTTTTAATAGAGCATCCTCATCACCACTCTTCATTTCATCACTCATCAGAGCCATTACCCATATAGTATTCGTTTATTCTCTTTTTACCATTGCCAAATTTCGCAGTGCCATGCCATAAATTGGCGTGATATCACCTGAAGCCGCCCGCAGCCATTTTTTATGCCACTGATGTGTTATTCTGAATTTTGTCTGATTATCCTGGACCGGCAATCGACCTTAAACCGCGGTATCGACGGATTTTTCCGCTGCGGTGACAACAACATTGGCGTCTTTACGCTAATCTGCAATAATCAGCGCCCTCATTTGCGGTGACATCATCGAGAACCCTATATCGAGAACCTTATGCAGTACCCACTTAACGAACTATTTCAGACGCTCCAGGGCGAAGGTTACTTCACCGGCGTCCCGGCAATATTTATCCGCCTGCAGGGCTGCCCTGTGGGCTGTAGCTGGTGTGACACCAAGCATACCTGGGAGGTTGACCCGCAGCAGCAGGTCGCACTGGGGGATATCCCGTTAAAAACCACCGACAACCGCCACTGGGCCAACGTGACGCCAGAGGAGGTATTGGCGCTGATCACGGCGCAGGGCTATACCGCCCGCCATGTGGTGATCACCGGCGGCGAGCCGTGCATCCACGATCTGTATGACTTGACGCAGCTATTGGAACAGCAGGGTTTTAGCTGCCAGATAGAAACCAGTGGCACCCATGAGGTGCGTTGTACCAGCCAGACCTGGGTCACGGTTTCGCCGAAGGTGGGCATGCGCGGCGGCATGGTGGTATTGCCGCAGGCATTGCAGCGCGCCGATGAAATTAAGCACCCGGTGGCGCGAGCGCGCGATATTGATCATCTTGAGCAGCTATTGGCGACGATTGAGGACGACAAACCGCGCATTATTGCCCTGCAACCCATCAGTCAGTCGGACACGGCCACCAAACTCTGCATCGACACCTGCATTGCCCGCAACTGGCGCCTGTCGTTACAGACGCATAAATACCTGAATATTCCGTAATCTCGATGGGGGGTACCTTCGCTGGCGGTTCTTGCCGTTCGCGGTGCTATTGCTCGCCGTGATAAACGCAGCCGGCAGTGCAGGTTTCTTTCACCACGATAGCGCTAAGCAACGGCAGGCTAGGTTTTAATTCCTGCCAAATCCAGTGGGCCAGTATTTCACTGGTGGGGTTTTCCAGACCGGGGATATCGTTAAGATAGTAGTGGTCCAGTCGATCGATAAGGGGGCTGACATGCTGTTTGAGCTCGGCAAAATCCATCACCCAGCCGGTTAACCGGTCCACCTGGCCGGTAATTTCCACCCGCACCATAAACGAATGACCATGCAAACGCCCACATTTGTGGCCGGTGGGAACATGCGGCAACAGGTGCGCCGCTTCAAAGGTAAAATCTTTAAATAACGTGGTGACCACTGTAAAACCTCAAGTAACAACAAATGCGGCAGCTAACAGAAATATCGCTAATTATACTATGGTAGGGGGCGGAACCCGGTCAGATCAAGGTGTAATTAACAAAAGTGGCAACGGCAAAAGAGACTGGTGGAGTAAAGCGGCGGCGGCGACGACGTTTTGCCTCTCTGTGTGTCCCCATGGCGGTGGGCTGCTGGTATGTCATGCGGGTTTTCTTAACCACTTTAATCGATAGGTTTAATCGGAATAACGCGTTAGGCTTTTTAGTTATTTAATATTGCCATCACATCTTTTATTGATTGCGTCACACTGAGTAACCTTACAAACTCTGATGATCCTTTAATCCATCCCCGGCCACATTGGTACGTACAAGGAAATTCGAACCGCAATGACGACTCAGGTCTCTCCTACATCTTTGCTCCCGCTCAATCCGGAACAATTAGCCCGTTTGCAGGCTGTTACCGGCGATCTGTCGCCGCTGCAGCTGGCCTGGGTCTCCGGCTATTTTTGGGGGCAGGTTAACCCGGTTGCTGCGGCCAGTGGCATCACTGCCACCACGCAGCCGGCCAAGGCACCCGCCATCACGCTGCTTAGCGCATCACAGACCGGCAATGCCCGGCGACTGGCCGAACAACTGCGCGACGACTTGATTGCCGCCAGGCTGGATGTGAATCTGGTGAATGCCGGCGACTACAAATTCAAAAACATTGCCCAAGAAAAGCTGCTGCTGATCGTCGCGTCCACCCAAGGTGAAGGCGATCCGCCGGAAGAGGCGGTGGCGCTCTATAAATACCTGTTTTCTAAAAAAGCCCCGCGGTTGCCGGACACCCAGTTCGCCGTATTCGGTCTGGGCGATACCTCATACGAACACTTTGCCAAGATCGGCAAGGATTTTGACCAACGACTGGCGGAACTGGGCGGCCAACGGCTAGCGGAGCGGGTTGACGCTGATGTGGAATATCAAGCGCTGGCACAAGCCTGGCGTCAGGATATGGTGGCATTACTCAAAACACGGGTTCCCCAGGAGAATGACGCTCAGCTTAGCCATAGCCTCAGTGGCGCGGTTGATGAGCTCGATTCCACGCCCTACAGCAAACAGCAGCCGCTGGTCGCGACGCTTGCGGTATCGCAAAAGATCACCAGCCGCCAATCGAGCAAAGATGTGCGGCATATCGAGATCGATCTCGGTGATTCCGGGCTGCGTTACCAGCCGGGCGATGCGCTTGGGGTCTGGTATGAAAACGATCCTGCCCTGGTGGCCGAACTGATCGCCCTGCTGTGGCTCGACGGTAGCCAACGGGTGACGGTAGCCGGACAGGAGATGACCTTGACCGAGGCGCTGATAGGGCATGTTGAACTGACGCAAAATACCCAGATTATTGTGGATAACTATGCTGCGATTGCCCGTGACGAGGCGTTGCTGGCCCTGACGGTAGATAAAACCCGGCTGCAACGCTACGCCCAGTCCACACCGATCGTGGATATGGTACGTCAGGCGCCGATCGAGCTGGGTGCGGATCAACTGCTGGGTCTACTACGTCCGCTGGAGCCGCGCCTGTACTCCATTGCGTCTTCCCAAGCAGAAGTGGGAGCCGAGGTGCATATTACTGTCGGTGTGGTACGTTATGAGGTGGATGGCCGCCCGCGCACTGGCGGCGCCACCGGTTATCTGGCCGATCGCTTGGCTGAGGATGACCGTGTGCGCATCTTTATTGAACACAATCATCATTTCCGGCTGCCGGAGAACCCAGACGCGCCGGTGATCATGATCGGTCCCGGCACCGGTATTGCACCGTTCCGGGCGTTTATGCAACAACGCGAAGCGGACGGCGCCACGGGTAAAAATTGGCTATTTTTTGGCAATCCACACTTTACCGATGATTTTCTCTACCAGGTGGAGTGGCAGCGTTATAAAAAAGACGGCCTGTTGAGTGCCATTGATTTAGCCTGGTCGCGGGATCAGCCGGAAAAAATCTATGTGCAGGATCGGCTACGTGAAAAGGGCGCCGAGGTGTGGCGCTGGATTGAACAAGGGGCGCATATCTACGTTTGCGGCGATGCCAACCGTATGGCCAAGGATGTCGAACAGGTCATGCTGGAACTGATCGCCGAACACGGCGGCATGGATATCGAGCAGGCCGATGAGTTTTTAAGCGAGCTGCGCATAGCGCACCGTTACCAGCGAGATGTTTATTGATGAGCGAAAAACAACCCAATCCTCCTTTATCCGATAATGAACGGCTCAAGGGACAGAGCAATTTCCTGCGTGGCACCATCGAGGCGGATCTTAAGGATCAGCTGACCGGCGGGTTTAACGGTGATAATTTTCAACTGATTCGCTTTCACGGCATGTATCAGCAAGATGATCGCGATCTGCGCGCCGAACGCGCCGAGCAAAAGCTGGAGCCGCTGATCAATATGATGCTGCGCTGCCGGTTGCCTGGCGGTATTATCACCCCAGCGCAATGGCTGGGCATCGACGCGTTTGCTGCCGAACATACGCTTTACGGCAGCCTTCGGTTGACTACCCGGCAAACCTTCCAGTTTCACGGCGTACTTAAACCTGATCTTAAGCAGATGCATCAACTGCTGCATAAGCTGGGGCTAGACTCCATTGCCACCGCCGGGGATGTCAATCGCAACGTGCTGTGCAGTGCCAATCCGGTAGAGTCGGTGTTACATCAGCAGGCGTATCAATGGGCTAAAAAGATCTCCGAGCACCTGCTGCCGAAAACCCGCGCCTATGCCGAGATTTGGCTGGACGGCGAAAAACATGAAACCACCGACCAGGAGCCGATCCTCGGGCCGACCTATTTGCCGCGCAAGTTTAAAACCACGGTGGTGGTGCCGCCGCTTAACGACGTGGATTTGCACGCCAACGATTTAAACTTTGTCGCCATCAGCGATAACGGTCAACTGGTCGGTTTTAACGTGTTGGTCGGTGGTGGATTGGCCATGACCCATGGTGATACCTCTACCTACCCGCGTAAAGCCAGCGAGTTCGGTTATATTGCCGCCGAGCATACCCTGGCGTTTGCCGAGGCGGTGGTGGGTACCCAGCGTGATTGGGGCAATAGGTCCAACCGGAAAAATGCCAAAACCAAATATACGCTGGAACGCGTTGGGGTTGAGGTGTTTAAAGCCGAAGTTGAACGGCGGGTCGGCATCCCGTTTGAACCGATCCGTCCCTATCATTTCACCGAGCGCGGCGATCGATTCGGCTGGGTGAAAGGCATTGAAAACCTCTGGCACCTGACCCTGTTTATTGAGAACGGTCGTATCCTGGACTATCCAGACCGCACTCTGAAAACCGGGTTGGCCGACATTGCCCGCATCCACAAAGGGGATTTTCGCCTGACCGCCAATCAAAACCTGATTGTGGCCGGGGTTCCAGCCCGTAATAAAGCCAAAATTGAAGCGCTGGCACGCCAGCATGGTCTGATCAATGACGGCGTTAGCCTACAGCGCAAAGCCTCCATGGCCTGCGTGGCCTTTCCCACTTGCCCGCTGGCAATGGCGGAAGCTGAGCGCTTTTTACCGCAGTTTGTCACTAAAGTGGAAACTATCATGTCAGCCCACGGCCTTGGCGAGGATGAGATCATCCTACGGGTTACCGGCTGCCCCAACGGCTGTGGCCGTTCGATGCTGGCGGAGATCGGTCTGGTGGGCAAAGCGGTGGGGCGTTACAACCTCTATTTGGGCGGCGATCGCACCGGCGAACGCATTCCGCGCCTGTATCGTGAGAATATTCCCGAGGACCAGATCCTGGCGATCATTGATGAAACCACCGGCCGTTGGGCGCAGGAGCGGCAGCCCCATGAATCTTATGGTGACTTTGTGCTGCGTGCTGGCATCGTCAAGCCGGTGATCAACTCCGCACAAGACTTTTACGATTAACCTGAGGGCTATCTATGAGCAGTCTAGACCTGAGTGAACTGAACTCGCTGGCTAAAGATGAGCAGACGGCAATGCTGGCGCAGACCAACCGTCAACTGGAAAGCCTGACGGCGGAGCAACGGGTGGCCTGGGCGTTGGAAAACCTGCCCGGTGAGCGGGTGCTCTCGTCCAGCTTTGGCATTCAGGCTGCGCTGTGCCTGCATTTGGTGACTCGTCAGCGGCCGGACATTCCGGTGATTTTAACCGACACCGGTTACCTGTTTCCCGAAACCTACCGCTTTATCGATGAACTTACCGATCAACTCGGGTTGAATCTCAAGGTATTCCGGGCGCAGCAGTCTCCCGCCTGGCAGGAGGCGCGCTACGGTAAACTGTGGGAGCAGGGTGTTGAGGGCATTGAGCAGTACAACCAAATCAATAAAGTCGAGCCGATGAACCGGGCGTTAAGCAGCTTAAACGCGCAAAGCTGGTTGGCAGGCCTGCGCCGGGAGCAATCCGGCAGCCGCAGCCACTTGCCGGTGTTGGCCATCCAGCGCGGCGTGTTTAAACTGCTGCCGATAATCGATTGGGATAACCGCCAGGTCTATCAATACCTCAAAGCGAACGATCTCAGCTACCATCCGTTATGGGAGCAGGGTTACCTCTCGGTGGGTGATACCCATACCACCCGCAAATGGGAACCGGGCATGAGTGAGGAAGAAACCCGCTTTTTCGGTCTCAAACGGGAATGCGGCTTGCACGAAGGTTGAAATCTTTTCCGGATCAGCCCTCTGAATAGAGGGCTTTTTTTAATTCCGTTAAGCAATTTATATATAATTAAATGATAAATCTATATGTGATTAATTAATAATTAATATCTCATTTTTTAATTCATTAACCCTCCTGTTTATAAAAATTGATAATGACGTAATAGACCTTAAATAAAACATAATAGGGGGCCATGTTAGCGATCATTGTTTGCCTTAGCCGAAATCCATGCGGTATAGTCTGCTTGCGACCCCATCACCCGCAGCAGGAATTAGCGTTACAATAATCACTATGCTGTTTAATAATTTATTCTTAAGGGCGTCTGCCTATTTCATCTCACGGTAGCTCAGGCCGAGGCTTTGCAAGACGTACCATGGTTTATCGTTACCGGTAACACCAATGCCGTCTGAGCGAGCCCCTTACGATGAGTGCAGGACACTGGAGTGGTTTTGTACATCAGACTTTGCATCAAAATTGATAAAATGTAAAAAAAATTACAAATTATGGAACAACTGCATTCCATTCAATTCCTAATCCAGCTGGCTCTGCAGAGTCGACTAAAGAAATTTTTCGTCAGGCCGATACCTGTCAACGGAGATATCGATAGAATTAGGCGTGGTTTTAACCCGGCTAAATACTATTTTGAATAGTTATATTGAAACACTTACTAAGTCGGTTAAGAATGGATATTGATAATTTTTTAGGCAAAATTTGCCAATATATATGGGAGCATAATGAACATTATGCAAAAAGATTTAATTTTGCAACCTGTGAACGTTGGATATGCACCGAGATCTGCCATATCGCCAATTTCGATTTGGGTTTTACCCCCATGGAGGGACATGATGACCAACGTTATTCACTCTATGACGAAGATAAAAAAAGAGATCTGAGCCTGTATCAGGGATACGGTGATGAAGCCTCACTGATAAAACATATCGAAGTGAAAGTCGTTTATCCTTTTGGTTGTAATGAGAGCAAATGGTTTAGGCCACTGATTAATGGGATGAATAGTCGTCTTGTCGAGCACAGCGAGGTGGAGGGATGGGTTTTTATGGTCTGGACATCCGGTGTCAAAAAGAGAGATAAGTACCGTTCGCCGGACGAATTTTTTAACAGCATTGAGAAATACTTAAAAACAGCACGATCTCAAGCGTTGTTGGGTCATGTTTTTATGCCTGATATGGATTTTTTGCCGGTAGCCGAGACCAATTTTATCTGGTGTGGTGCACCAAAACGTATTGTGGTTAAGGCTCTGCGAATACACCTTATCAAACAACTCAGTGACGCTGAGTTGGCGCTTGTAGAATAATATGCTCATCATCGAGGATGATCGCGCCAATGTTATCAAAAACGTGGTATCAGACCAAAAGGCGAATACTCTCTTATTCATCGCCCGTTGAGGATAATTATCTTGATGGGGCAGCGCGTGGGTGCCGGGTTTGTATGGCAGTAATATTATTCACTTGCCACTAATATTACTTCAATGCCTTTATTCTCAAATATTTCCAGCAATGTACCAGGGATATTGCTGTCCGTAATAATTTTATCGACACGATCAATGCCAATAATTTTGTGCAGACTGATGCGGTAAAATTTTGATGAGTCGGTTACCACGATAATTTTTTTCGACGCGTCACACATACAACGATTTAGCCTGGCTTCATCTTCGTTATGCGTGGTTATCCCCATTAAGGGGTCCAAGCCATCCACACCAAGAAATAACATATCAAAATGATAATTTTGCAAAGAGGTTTCGGCCTGGCTGCCAAAAAAAGATAACGAATGGCGTCGCAGGCGTCCCCCAGTGACCAATAAATCAACGCCCGGGGCATCAATTAACGCATCCGCCACATTCATGCCATTGGTCATAACAATGACCTCCTCATGACCACGCAGTTGGCGTGCAATTTCATAGGTCGTGGTACCTGAATCCAAAATAATGGTGCTTCCCGGTAGGATAAGCGAAGCCGCCTGCTTGGCAATACGTTCTTTAATCGTGGGATGTTCCGACAGCTTGGCGGCAATGGAGCGTTCAGTTTCCACTGCTGGCGCAGTGCTCAGCATCGCGCCACCATATGCACGGGTGGCGACACCTTGTTTTTCCAAAAAGGACAGATCGTTACGGATGGTAACCGTTGAGACGGAAAAATCCGCCGCTAGCTCATTCACCTGCACACTGCCTAGGGTCTTCAACTGATTAACGATGCGCTCACGGCGCGCGCTGGTAGAAAGCGTTTTATCACTAAGATTCATATCATCGCATCCTTCATACTGCCATCCCTACGGGTAAAACATCGAACTCATGTCACGAAGGTGCGGGTAATAAAATGTAGCCCGTAGGCCTTTCATTCCCTTATTACTTCCCCTCGGTAAGCTATTGTAACCACCAACCAGCAGTACTGTCGAATTTTTAACGCTGCCCCGAGTGGCCCCACACGGTCTATAGCCACCCATCTGCGCCGGTCATCCATCTGGTGCGGGTAAGTGGCTATGTTCAGCCAAGTGCGCGCTCATTACTTACAAAAGAAAGGAAATTGGCATTTATACATTTCGTTTTGTTATTTTATGATCACCATCACAGAGTGTGATCTTTTCTTTTCTTTCTTTGTGGTCATAATGTAATCTTTGATCAACACAAAGAAAGGAAGGGAAGGATAATGGAAACAAAAAGTATGCCGTTGAAGACATTACTGGAGCAACATAAACAAGGTCAGTCGATCGGCATCTATGCCATCTGCTCCGCACATCCTTTGGTACTGGAGGCGGCGCTATTGCATGCCAAAGCGGAAAATACGCTGCTGCTGGTGGAAGCAACCTCAAACCAGGTCGATCAATATGGCGGTTATACCGGCATGACGCCCGCCGATTTTTTCCAGGCCATCATGGCACAAGCTGCAAGTATTGGTTTTGACACGTCAAAACTGATTTTGGGCGGTGATCACCTGGGACCGAATCGCTGGCAGGGACTGACCGCCGACGCGGCGATGGATAAAGCAGAGGTGCTGGTTGCTGCTTATGTCGCGGCAGGTTTTAAAAAAATTCATCTTGATTGTAGCATGGCCTGTCGGGACGACAGCGTTCCACTGAGCGATCAGATCGTTGCGGCACGCTCGGCAAGATTGGCAAAAATAGCTGAAGATACTGCCTACGACAATTTTGGCTGCCGCGATATTGTTTATATCATTGGCACCGAAGTCCCGGTACCCGGCGGGGCCAAAGAGGAACTGCAGACGTTGGCAGTGACCGCTCCGGCGGCGGCGGCGCGCACGATAAAAACGCATCAGCAGGCTTTTGCACAACGGGGACTCAAGGATACATGGCCGCGGGTTATCGGATTGGTGGTACAGCCAGGGGTGGAGTTTGATCATACCCAGGTGATTGATTATCAACCCGAATTGGCGGAAGAATTAAGTCAAATGATCAATGAGTATCCTTATTTGGTTTATGAGGCTCATTCCACGGATTATCAGCTACCCAATGCATTTCAGCAATTGGTGCGTGATCATTTCGCCATCCTCAAGGTTGGGCCAGCGTTAACTTTTGCGCTGCGCGAAGCGCTGTTTTCCCTTGAATGCATTGAACAAGAGATTGTCCTCGATAATCTCTCTAAGTTGCGCGCGACCCTTGAATCCGTGATGCAAGAAGAGCCTGAGTATTGGCTTCATCATTATCATGGCGACGAAAATGAACAAAGATTGGCGCGCCGATATAGTTATTCCGACAGAATAAGATATTACTGGCCTAATGAACGGGTTCAGCGAAGTTATCAAACCCTGATCGATAATCTGAGTAATGCAGATATCCCATTACCCTTATTAAATCAATATCTACCTGAGCAATATGCTCGGGTAAGAGCGGGTGAGTTAACACTAAACCCGAAAAACCTCATCATCGATAAAATCATCAATGTCATAAAAGCATATTCATTAGCGTGTCATTAAATTTTTATAAGGCTTAGAAAATATTATGTCTCATTCTACCCATACGAGTCATGTCCTAGAATACGCCACTGCACAAGAAATCATGCAGCAGCCGGATACCTGGCATAAAACGCTGACTATGGTTGAACAGCAACGCGACCGGATTGATGCGTTTTTGCATCCCTTATTAACGTTACCCGCCCTGCGAATAATATTTACCGGTGCGGGAACCTCGGCATTTATTGGCAAGATCCTGGTTCCGGCACTGACGCAAAAACTAAATCTGCGTGTTGAGGCTATTGCCACAACCGATCTGGTCAGTAATCCACTGGAGTACCTCTCTTGCTCATGTCCTACGCTATTGATCTCATTTGGTCGCTCGGGCAACAGCCCGGAAAGCGTGGCGGCGATAGAGTTAGCTAACCAAATCAGCAAGAATTGTTTTCATCTGATCATTACCTGTAATGAAGCCGGCAGGTTACATACGGCATTTGCTGACAGCGCCAATACCTTATCGTTGCTGATGCCGCCGGAAACCCACGATCAGGGTTTTGCCATGACCAGCAGCGTCACCAATATGATGCTGAGCTGCCTGGCGGTATTGGCTCCTGCCGAATACAACCTAAAGACCTTTCAGCCGATTATCGACAATGGCCGAGCGATCATCGACCAGCATTTGCTGCATAGCGCGCCGTTATTCGGCGATGACGCATTTCAGCGTGTGGTCTACCTTGGTAGCGGCGGACTGCAGGGCGTTGCCCAGGAGTCTGCATTGAAAATTCTTGAGCTGACCGCCGGGAAAATCAGCACATTTTATGACAGCCCAACCGGTTTTCGCCATGGACCCAAGTCCATCGTCAACGGCGAAACACTGATAGTAGTCTTTGTCTCTAACTCGGTTTACACCAGAAAGTACGATCTGGACTTATTCGCCGAACTGAAAAATGACAAGGTGGCGCGCCGGGTTATTGCTATTGCTGATATTCATGCTGAACACATTAACGAGGGTGAGTTTATCTATCTGCCCACGACCACCGGTACAGATGATCTGCATCTTGGTTTTTGTTATTTATTATATGCACAAATATTTGCCTACTTAACGTCGCTCAATTCAGGCGGGTCACCGGATAATCCTTCGCCTACCGGTGTGGTTAATCGTGTAGTGGAAGGGGTGGTTATTCATAAACTGACATTATGAAATACCACTTTCCTCTGCCGGTGTTTTACCCTCGATAAAATAGTGATAGATGAACCATCGTTTAAGAGAGAAATATATGCGAATAATATCTACAAAATATTTACTGGCTAGAGCAAAAGAAGAAAAATTTGCTGTTCCTGCTTTTAATATACATAACGCGGAAACAATCCAGGCAGTATTGGAAGCTTGCCATGAACGACAATCGCCAGTTATCCTTGCCGGCTCGCCCAGTACCTTTAGGCATATTGCATTCAAGGATCTCAATGCGTTATGTCAATCCTTTGCCGGTACGTTTGACATACCTATCGCGTTGCATCTGGATCACCATGAAGATCTTAGCGACATCCGTAATAAGGTTTTCGCCGGTGCCCGCAGCGCCATGATAGATGCCAGTCATTTAACTTTTTCCGATAACGTCGCTTTGGTCAAGGATGTGACCGATTTTTGCCATAAATACGACTGTAGCGTTGAGGCGGAGCTAGGCAGATTAGGCGGCATTGAAGATGATAAAGATGTTAGCGCCAGCCAAAGTTTTCTTACCGACCCGGATGAAGCGGTTGAGTTTGTCAAACTCACCGGGATCGACAGCCTTGCTATTGCTATAGGCACCGCCCACGGGTTGTATACAAAAACCCCTAAAATAGATTTTGAACGATTAGCAACTATCGCGGCAAAGGTGGATATACCGATTGTTTTGCACGGCGGTAGCGATGTGCCCGATGAGTATATTATTCGCGCAGTTCAACTTGGTATCAGTAAGGTGAACGTCGGTACCGAGCTTAAAATTGCTTTTGCAGGTGCGATTAAACAGTATTTTTCCGTCAATCCAGAGGCTAACGACCCCCGCTTTTACATGCGAGTGGGCATGGATGCGATGAAACACGTTGTTTACAGTAAAATCCGGATCTGTGGCTCTGCAGGGAAATTAACCATAGGGAGCGAATCATGATTTTTCTGGGCGTGGACGGCGGTGGCACCAAAACGGCCTTTGTGTTAATCAACGCGCAAGGGGAGATTTTAGCTCAACATGAAACGTCCACTTGCTATTATTTAAACGTCGGACGGGAGAAGAGTAAAACTATTATCGCCAGCGGTATTGTAGAAGTATGCCGGCGCGCCGATGTCCTGCCCGACGCGATCGATTACTCTTTTTTTGGCCTACCGGCCTACGGTGAAGTATCGGCTGATGTGGCCTTTCTTGATCACATTCCCGCGGCGTTGCTCAGCACGCAGAAATATCGATGTAATAACGATATGGTTTGTGGCTGGGCTGCTAGCCTAGGTTGCCAAGACGGCATTAATATCGTTTCCGGCACCGGATCCATCGCCTATGGAGAGCATAACGGGAAAAACGCCCGCTGTGGCGGGTGGGGAGAACTGTTCAGCGATGAAGGCAGCGCGTATTGGATCGGCTGCAATGCCCTTAACCTCTTTTCTAAAATGTCTGATCATCGACTGAAAATGGATATTTTATATGACATGATCAAAAGTAAATATCATATTGATGTCGACCTTGATATCAATGATTTGGTCTTTAATAAATGGCAAGGAGATCGCACAAAAATAGCGTCGGTTGCAAAAATAGCCTATGAAGCGGCAATCGAAGGAGATAAGGAAAGTTATAAACTCTTTTGCACTGCGGCAAAAGAATTGGCCATAATGGTAGAGTCGGTCCGCAAGGAATTGGACTATTCACCAGATGAAACTACCATGGTTTCGTATACCGGCGGCGTGTTTAATTGCGGGGACATTATCCTGGATCCCTTTATCCATGAACTTGCGAATTTAAACGGTTATTACCGGGTATGCCAACCTAAATATAACCCCTCCATGGGGGCTGCGATCTATGCTGCAAAAATAAGTGGCAATCCACTTGCGGGTGCCGTCCTTAAAAAACTTAGCCTTGGTGAATAATATGAAAAGAAATTCGTGGATAATTTATACATTAATGGTCGTGTTAACCTGGGGTGTTTGGGGAGGGGTTAGTGCCTTTCCTACACAAAAGTACAGTTTTCCCGATCAGTGGATTTATATAATATGGGCAATTACCATGTTAATTCCCTGCTATTTTACACTTAAAGGTAAGAAAATTGATTTTTCACCACAATCAATTATCTATGGATTGGTGATTGGGTTTACTGGTGCGGGTGGCCAGTTATTGTTATTCAAAACATTGGGCATGGGGGCTCCGGCATATTTGGTTTTCCCTATTATATCAATCTCCCCAGCCATTACGGTTATTTTGTCTCTGGTCTTATTAAAAGAGAGAATTAATTTTCTCGGTACATTGGGCATTATTTTGGCACTATTGTCGATCTTGGCATTTAGCATTAGCCAAGGTGATGGTACCCAAGTCAGCGGATCGCTATGGTTGATTTTTTCAGTCATAATTTGCTTGGCATGGGGGCTACAAGCATTTTTTATGAAACGGGCTTCAAACTGTAATATACAGGATAGTTCTATCTTCTTTTATATGACGCTTACCGGTATTATCCTGGCACCCATCGCCTACGCCATGATCCCTGATAAGAGCGTTGGTTACCCGGCTGCCGCCTATTTAATTACCGCTGCCACGCAGGTGTTGAATGCCGTTGGTGCTTTATTTTTGGTCATGGCGCTCTCCAGAGGTAAAGCTATCATTGTTGCGCCTTGTACTAATGCTTTGGCTCCGGTGCTTACCGCCGTCATTTCATTATTGATTTACCAAACGCTGCCCACAACCTACGCTTTTATCGGTATCATCCTTGCTATCACGGGTTCAACCATCATGGTTTACTCCGAGGAGAAAAGTAGCATTGTAAAAACACAACCCATCGTCTGATATTATCGTTTGGTTGCTGATACCGGGAAGTGCGTAATAACCCTATTTCTCTCAAATCTGTTCTATAACAGAGACGTCACTTTGTTCGCTTCGTAAAGTAGGAAATCATATTTATCCATAGATGGTATATTAGCGTAGCATGACAAATTTAAGAAATTGAATAGCCGTTATCGATTGGCGGCTATTTCATTAATAATAAAAAAATGAAAATAAGTATATTGGCATTTCCACCGAAGTCTTGACCCGAGACATTCAGGCACACCAAATAATGCCCCGGGTCTTGAATAGCGTTTGGTAAATCAAGCAGGACCAATAAAAAAGCTGGTGCGATGGGCCCGCTTTATTCAAGAGTGGATCGTCTACCCTGAGCAGTATGCTGGTCAGGGTAGTTTGACTTAACGTGCTTTTACAACCTGCGTCACTTCCTGCAATAATGGCCACAGCAGTTTCATACTGTCCCTAGCGCGTTTACTGATTTGCCCGGTAAGATGGGTATCCAGATTTTGGATATTATCGAGCTGACCTTGGTAGCGCACCATGCCCTGGGGAAAATTGCGACTGATTCTACGCTGGCGGCAGCTATTACCGGTGATACCCGACCCAACATCGATGACTGGGAATCCGGCCTTGGCGAACGGCAAAGCGTCGCTTGGGCAGTCCGCAGATATTTTGATGCGCGCATTGATAATGAGTGGAATACCAGCCTGACGTGCCTGGTTACCCAAATTTTTCACCAGTATTTTCAGGCGGCTGTCCCCGCTGTCTGGGTTATAGTCCACCCGCAGCTTGTCGCCGCCAATCAGACTATCGAGATTAATCACCAACAGCGTGTTGCGTTTCTCCTGCGGCGACATGCGCTGAAGATAATTATCTGCTCCCAAGGTACTGGGTTCGCCGGCGCTGAGCGCGACAAATCGCACACCCACCATCAGCGGGGTCTTGCTGAGCTGTTGCGCTAAACCCAACATCACCCCCAAGCCGGAGGCATTATCATCCACGCCCTGTAGTGACAGACCGCCCAGATTAGCGTTTAAATCCTTATCGCTGCGCGGCATAAAAGTATCAGAGTGTGCGATAATCAGCACTTCACCCGGAGTGGAACCGGCCTTGGCGGCGATCACCGAAGTGGTGGTTATTTTCCGCCTGTCGTCTTTTCCTTCGCCGCCATGGAACTGATAGCGGGTATTAAAAGCACGCAGATCGCTGTGAAAGCCCAGTTGGCTAAAACGCTGGCGTAGGTAATCTGCCGCCATCAGTTCCGCCGGACTGCCTGACATGCGTCCGGGGAAATAGGTGGCGATATAGCGGATTTGTTCTTCTGCAAAGTGGCCAGGAGTATGGGCTGCTGCGGGAGTAGACGCCGCCAACAGACAACCGAAGCACCATGTTAAACGGGCGCGGGTGGAGCGACCGGGGTGAAACATAAAACAGTATCCTTGTTAACCGAAGCGGGGCGGAAGTGGGCCGCTTAACCCTGTGCCATAGTATGGTACCGCCGGCGGGTCAACACAATTCGTACCCAGCATATTGGAGAAATAATCGCACGATTCGTTGGCGCAGTTTCTCTCTTCAGATTGTCAATGGCGGCGTTATTCCATTAATGCAATTGTAATTCCAATTAACTATTTCATAGAACCTAATCGCAAGACGTATAGTCATATTATTCCTAAAACAAATCATTAAAAGGTTGCCGTGGATTATTTACCGCTATTTGCCGATCTCAGGCAGCGTCCGGTGCTGGTGGTGGGCGGCGGGGACGTTGCTGCCCGGAAGATCCTTCTGCTACAGCGCGCAGGAGCCAAGGTCCGAGTGGTCGCCCGTCATTTGTGCCCAGAACTGCAACAACAGGTTGACTCCGCAACCCTACACTGGTTGGGCGAGGTGTTTTCCGTCGGCATGCTGGATGGCGTATTTCTGGTTATCGCTGCGACCAACGATGCCGAATTAAACGCCGAGGTTTCTGCGGCAGCCGACCGCCGGCAGATGCTGGCCAATGTGGTGGACGATCAGCCCAAGTGCTCATTTATTTTTCCGTCCATCGTCGATCGCTCTCCGATCGTAGTCGCGATTTCTTCTGGCGGTAACGCGCCGGTGTTGGCACGTATGCTGCGGGAGAAACTCGAATCCCTGTTGCCGGCTTCCATTGGTGCGATGGCACAGATTGCCGGTGCCTGGCGCGAGCGGGTCAAACAGCGCATCTCGTCAATCAATGGACGTCGCCGTTTTTGGGAGCGGGCGCTTAACGGTCGGTTTGCCGCATTGGTGGCCCGGGGGCAAATCGACGCTGCCGAAACCGCACTACAAGATGAGCTGACAGCACCCGCGGAGCAGGCGGGAGACGTGGCGCTGGTGGGGGCGGGGCCGGGCGATGCTGGTCTGCTGACGCTGCGCGCCCTGCAATTAATGCAGCAAGCTGACGTCGTGCTGTATGACTATTTGGTTAGCGATGACGTGCTTGATTTGGTGCGCCGCGATGCAGAGCGCATCTGTGTTGGCAAACGCGCTGGTGGTCACTGCATGCCCCAGCATGATATTAACCAGTTGTTGATTGCCCATGCACGGAAAGGTCAGCGGGTGGTGCGACTAAAAGGTGGCGATCCGTTTATTTTTGGCCGCGGCGGTGAGGAACTGCAAGCGGTTGCCGCCGCCGGTTTGGCGTTCCAGGTGGTGCCGGGTGTGACCGCCGCCGCCGGTGCCACGGCTTATGCAGGTATTCCCCTGACTCACCGCGATCATGCGCAAAGCGTGACGTTTATTACCGGACATGGCCGTAGCGACGGTGAGACGCTCAATTGGCCAGCGCTGGCGGCGGGACGGCAGACGCTGGCAATTTATATGGGCGTACTCAAAGCGGCGCAAATCAGCCGGCAGTTGATACAGCATGGTCGGGCACCGCAAACGCCGGTGGCGGTGATAAGCCGCGGCACCTGCGCTGATCAACAGGTGTTCACCGGCACTCTGGAGCATTTGGACCAGCTGGCACAGCGGGCACCGACCCCGGCGTTGCTGGTTATTGGCGACGTGGTCACCCTTCATGATGAAATTGCCTGGTTCGGCTCACAATACGCGGCCGCACATCAATGCGCGTCACTGGTCAACCTGGCTTAAGGACTTAATAATGGATCAACAACGACTCACCCATTTGCGACAGTTGGAGGCGGAAAGCATCCATATCATCCGTGAAGTCGCGGCCGAATTTGCTAATCCGGTCATGATGTACTCTATTGGTAAAGATTCCTCGGTGATGCTGCATCTGGCGCGCAAGGCGTTTTTCCCCGGTAATCTGCCGTTTCCACTACTGCATGTGGATACCGGCTGGAAATTTCGTGAAATGTATCAGTTTCGCGATCGCATGGCGAAAACCTATGGTTTTGAATTGATCGTGCATCGCAATCCTGACGGCGTGGCCATGGGCATAAACCCGTTTGTTCACGGCAGTGCCAAACATACCGATATTATGAAAACCGAAGGCCTGAAACAGGCCTTGAATAAATACGGCTTTGACGCGGCCTTTGGCGGCGCCCGTCGTGATGAGGAAAAATCCCGCGCCAAGGAGCGGATCTACTCTTTTCGCGATCGTTTTCATCGTTGGGATCCGAAAAACCAGCGACCCGAACTGTGGCATAACTATAACGGCCAGATTAATAAGGGGGAAAGCATCCGCGTATTCCCCCTATCCAACTGGACTGAGCTGGATATTTGGCAATATATCTTCTTGGAAAATATTGACATCGTCCCACTGTATCTGGCCAGCCCGCGTCCGGTGCTCGAACGAGACGGAATGCTGCTTATGGTGGACGACGATCGTATCGAATTGCGCCCGGGTGAAGTGGTCAGCCAGCGCATGGTGCGTTTTCGCACGCTTGGCTGCTGGCCGCTAACCGGGGCCGTGGAGTCGACGGCGCAAACCCTGCCGCAGATTATTGAGGAAATGCTGGTCTCCACCACCAGCGAACGGCAGGGACGGGCTATCGACCGGGATCAATCCGGATCGATGGAAATGAAAAAACGCCAGGGTTATTTTTAAGGAGCGATCGTCATGAATACTATTATAGCTAAACAGATCGCCGAGCAGGGCGGGGTCGAAGCCTACCTGCATACGCAACAATACAAAACGCTGCTGCGTTTCCTCACCTGCGGTAGTGTTGATGATGGCAAAAGCACCCTGATTGGCCGTCTGCTGCATGATACCCGCCAGATTTATGAAGACCAACTGACCACCTTGCACTCCGACAGCAAACGTATCGGCACCCAAGGCGAAAAACTGGATTTGGCCCTGCTGGTGGACGGACTGCAGGCTGAACGTGAACAGGGCATTACCATTGATGTAGCCTATCGTTATTTTTCAACAGAAAAACGCAAATTTATTATCGCCGATACCCCGGGGCACGAACAATATACCCGCAATATGGCCACTGGTGCTTCCACCTGTGATTTGGCTATTTTGCTTATCGACGCGCGCAAGGGCGTGTTGGATCAAACCCGCCGCCATAGTTTTATCAGTACATTACTGGGCATCCGTCATCTGGTGGTGGCCGTGAATAAAATGGACCTGGTGGATTACGACCAGGCAATTTATGAAAAATTTAAACAAGACTATCTGCGTTTCGCCGAAGAGTTGCCCGTCGACCTCAGCATCACGTTTGTGCCCATTTCCGCCTTGGATGGCGATAATGTCGTGACCTTAAGCCACGCCATGCCCTGGTATAGCGGGCCGACCCTGCTGGACGTCTTGGAAACGGTGGACGTGATCAATCTCAACGAACAGCAGCCGATGCGTTTCCCGGTGCAATACGTTAACCGGCCAAACCTCGATTTTCGTGGTTATGCCGGTACTGTGGCGTCCGGTGTGCTACGGGTAGGGCAACACGTCAAGGTGCTACCTTCGGGTGTCACATCGACTATCGCCCGCATCGTCACCTTTGACGGTGATTTAACCGAGGCCTGGGCCGGCGAGGCGATAACACTGGTGCTGGCAGACGACATCGATATCAGTCGCGGTGATCTGCTGGTGGACGCCGGCGAGACCCTGCAACCCGTGCGCAACGCCCTAGTGGATGTCGTGTGGATGACGGAACAGCCGCTCGTGGAGGGACAGAGTTTTGATATTAAAATCGCCGGTAAGAAAACCCGTGCCCGGGTTGAAAACATCCAGTATCAGGTAGAGATTAACAGTTTGACCCAGCGGGTGGTGGATAGCCTGCCGCTAAACGGTATCGGCCTGGTCGAGTTGGCGTTCGATGAGCCGATGATATTGGATCAATATCCGGATAACGCCGTTACCGGCGGTATGATTTTTATCGATCGGCTCAGTAACGTTACCGTAGGTGCCGGTATGGTACGCGAACCTTTAGCCGAGGTATTCCAGGAACCTCAACCGCATAGCGATTTTGAGCTGGAACTGAACGCGCTGGTACGTCGGCATTTTCCACATTGGGGCACCCGTAATTTACTGGGGGGAAAATAAACATGGACGGTAAGCGTAACGGGACATTGGATGACAATCTCGTTTGGCATGATCACCCGGTGTCCCAGGAGGAACGGGAAAAACGACATGGTCATCGCGGGGTGGTGCTGTGGTTTACCGGCCTGTCCGGATCGGGTAAATCTACTGTAGCCGGTGCCCTTGAACAGGCGCTGCATCAATTAGGTGTAAGCACATACTTACTCGATGGCGATAATGTACGCCATGGGTTATGCCGCGATCTGGGTTTTAATGATGCCGATCGACGGGAAAATATTCGCCGGGTGGGTGAGGTTGCGCGCTTGATGGTAGATGCGGGGTTAGTGGTGCTGACGGCGTTTATTTCCCCGCATCGCTCTGAACGTCGCATGGTGCGCGAACTGTTGCCGCAAGGGCGGTTCATTGAAATCTATGTTGATACGCCGCTGCAGGTTTGCGAGGCCCGCGACCCCAAGGGTTTGTATAAAAAAGCCCGTGCTGGCGAACTGCCTAATTTTACCGGTATTGATTCAGTTTATGAAGCACCGGAACAACCGGACGTGCATCTCGACGGCCAACAATTGGTAACACATTTGACTCAGCATTTATTAGACGCGCTGCGCAGGCAGGTTATTATCGAGTCCTGAGAAGCCAAATCGGCGTTGTGCATGAGCGTGTCGCCGAGTTAAGAGTCCAGGATACACTATTTATGCCCAATGCCATTCAACCAAAGCAGGTCATACCGGCGAAGTTTATCACCGTGCTAGCGAATGAGAGCAACGCGGAAGAGCCGGGTTATGGCTTTGTAGGAGCGATGGCGGGTTTTATCTTCTACTGGTTGGCTTTTTCGGTTCCTTTCTTTTTCTATGGCGCCAATGCGCTATTTTTCATGCTGTATACTTGGCCGTTTTTTCTGGCCTTGATCCCCGTATCGGTGCTGATCGGCCTTATTTTCAGCGTGCTGCTGAATGGCCGTCTCTTATGGATGATTCCCTGCATCGGCATCGCGGTGTTCTGCCTGTTCTGGTCGGTTTTTGCCCTCTTGACGGGGTGGTAACCGCGGATGTGCGGTTACCTGAGGTAACAAACCGTAAAAAAACATCAACAGATAGGGTAATAAAGCAGCTTTCCAGGGTTTTACCCCTTGAATTTGCCTGTCGGTGTGGAGTCCGGCCATAAGTTATGGGATGATTGGGCGGTCTTTCAGGGGGCGGGGATGGGAAAACTTACGCTGCTATTACTTGTTCTGCTTGGCTGGCTGCAATATTCCTTATGGCTGGGTAAAAATGGTGTGCACGATTTAGTCCGGGTTCAGGACGATGTGGCGGTCCAACAGGCGAGTAATGCAAAGCTAAAAGCACGCAATGATCAGCTGTTTGCAGAAATTAAGGATCTAAACGATGGGCAAGAAGCCATCGAGGAACGATCACGCAACGAGCTTGGCATGATTAAGCCGGGCGAGACCTTTTATCGCTTGGTGCCCGACCAATCTAAACGTCGGCCTGCTGCGCCCGTTTCACCAAATAATCAATAATGGCCTCATCTTTCGGCACGTCTCTCGACGTCATCGCTATTTTGCCGGCCGCCGGTATCGGCAGTCGCATGCATATGGATTGCCCAAAACAATACCTCACTATCGGTGGTAAAACCCTGCTGGAACATGCCATCGACGCATTGTTACGCCAGGACTGCGTGCGCCGGGTCATTGTGGCTGTCAGTGCGCACGACCGTTATTTCGATACGTTGGCCATCGCCCATGACCGCCGGGTCAGCCGGGTTATCGGCGGTAAGCAACGCGCCGATTCAGTTATGGCCGGCCTGCGTCTGGCGCAAGCCTGGAATCCTGATTGGGTATTGGTGCATGACGCCGCGCGCCCCTGCCTTCATCAAGACGATCTGGCACGCTTGCTGGCCATCACTAACCACACGCCTATCGGTGGCATCCTGGCTACGCCGGTTAACGATACCATGAAGCGCGCCAGCAACGCCGCCACCGATCGGAGCACGGAGCAGATCGCGACCATCGACCATACCGTGGAACGCCAGGATTTATGGCACGCCCTGACCCCACAACTGTTCCCGCTGGTGCTGCTTAGGGACTGCCTGACCAAAGCGCTGGCCGAAGGCGCGCAGATTACCGACGAAGCATCGGCGCTGGAATACTGCGGTTATCAGCCTTTGCTGGTGCCCGGACGGGGCGATAACATCAAAGTCACACGTCCAGAAGATTTAGCGCTGGCAACCTTCTATTTTACCCAATTACAAAATGATTCCATTGCCAAATGATCAACCGCAGCACTCTGCGTGGCAGCGATCAACGGCACAATAAGGAGAACCGGAAATGCGTATCGGTCATGGTTTTGACGTACATAAATTTGGCGGCGCCGGCCCATTAATTATCGCCGGGGTGCGCATCCCGTTCGCGCAAGGACTATTGGCCCATTCCGACGGGGACGTAGCGCTGCATGCCGCCACTGATGCCTTGTTAGGTGCTGCCGCCCTCGGCGATATCGGTAAGTTGTTTCCTGACACTGACGCGGCGTATAAAGATGTCGATAGCCGCGAGCTGTTGCGAGAAGCCTGGCGGCGGATCCAGGAGAAGGGTTATCGTCTGGGCAATATCGATATCACCATTATTGCCCAGGCGCCAAAGATGGCGCCGCATATCCCACAGATGCGCATTCATCTGGCGGAGGATTTGCAATGCCACATGGACGACGTGAACGTTAAGGCCACCACCACCGAACAGCTGGGGTTTACCGGGCGCGGTGAGGGTATTGCCTGTGAGGCGGTAGTCCTGCTGTTAAAAATACAATGATGAATCCCCTCGATTATCAACAATTATGTTGGTTGCATGGCAAACCCACAGCCAGTGGCGTCATCAAGGCTCAGCCCGAGGATTTCCTGGTGCTGGAGGATTTGGGTTTTATTCCGGACGGCGAGGGTGAGCATGTCTTGGTACGGGTGCGGAAAACCGGTTCCAATACCGTATTTGTTGCCGAGGAACTGGCTAAATTCGCCGGTATTCCGGCCCGTTCGGTAAGTTATGCGGGTCTTAAAGATCGGCATGCGGTGACGGAACAATGGTTCTGCCTGCATTTACCCGGTAAAGAAACGCCTGATTTCACCCAGTTTCAACTGGCGGGATGTGAGATCATTGCGACCACCCGCCATGGTCGAAAACTGCGGATCGGTACGTTGAAGGGCAATGCTTTTACACTGATATTGCGTGATATCAGCGACCGGCCGGCGCTAGAGCAGCGGTTGGCGCTGGTCGCCCATGAGGGCGTGCCCAATTATTTTGGTAGCCAGCGTTTTGGCCATCATGGCAATAATATCGATCGGGCGCTACGCTGGTCACGAGGTGAGATTAAGGTCAAAGAGCGCAGCAAGCGTAGCTTTTATCTCTCAAGCGCACGCAGCGCGCTGTTCAATCTGGTGGTAAACGCGCGTTTGCAACGCCTTGGCCGCGAATGCGTACTCCCCGGCGATGCATTGCAGTTGGCTGGGCGGGGGAGTTGGTTTGTGGCGACCGATGACGACATGCCGACGCTGCCGGCACGAGTTGCCAGTGGTGAACTGATGTTGACCGCACCGCTACCAGGCGACGGCGAACCTGGCAGTGCGGGGGAAGCCTTGGCGTTTGAACAGGCCTGTCTGGCGGGACAGCCGGAGCTGTTGGCGTTGCTGACGCGCGAACGGGTGGAACCTGCGCGGCGCGCGCTCTTGCTAAGACCTACCGATATGCAGTGGCAGTGGCAAGATGACCGCATACTGGTGCTCTCATTTGCCTTACCCGCCGGTTGTTTTGCCACCAGCGTCGTACGTGAATTGCTCGATGCACCGGCGGATATCGCGGTATAGCGCCCCCCAGTTGCCCGGTCACCACCAAGGTCAACTTACCGGGCACGGCGCTTTTGGTTGACACTACGATCAGCCTGAAACAGTGACTTTCGCTTAGCCAATCTACCGTCTGTTTATTCAAAATGAGGTCTTTTCAGGGTAGTATAGGGAGATGAGCGGGAACAAATCTATCTTGGGTATTTTATTTTTGGTTGGCCATTCCAGACTTCACCAGCGTGACGTTTCATGCGATTATTGTTTTTATTTTTACTGCCCTTGCCCGTTGGCCCGGCGCGGCGGATGACGGGTGGATTTTTGTTCCATGGTTGGGCGGCGTATTTATAACTTCTCATAATTAATAAGCTCATAACAATATGCGCATACTGCTAAGTAATGATGATGGAATTCATGCGCCAGGCATTCAACTGCTGGCGGTTGCCATGCGTCAATTTGCCGACGTACAGATTGTCGCGCCCGACCGTAACCGCAGCGGTGCGTCAAATTCGTTAACCCTCGATGTCCCGCTAAGAACCCGCAAAGAGACTAATGGCGATATCGCAGTACAGTCTGGTACGCCCACTGATTGCGTTTATCTCGGGGTGAATGCGCTGATGCGCCCCGGCCCCGATATCGTCGTGTCGGGGATTAACGCCGGCCCTAATTTGGGCGATGACGTCATTTATTCCGGTACGGTCGCTGCAGCCATGGAAGGACGGCATCTGGGGCTGCCTGCCCTGGCCGTTTCCCTCAACGGCACTGACCACTACGCGACGGCGGTGACCGTTGTCTGCCGACTGCTCCGGGCGCTGACCGGAGAACCCTTGCGCACCGGTAGAATTTTAAACATCAATGTACCCAATTTACCGTTGTCGGAAATCAAAGGAATCAAAGTGACCCGTTGCGGCAGCCGTCATCCCGCCAACCAGGCTATCCGGCAACTGGACCCGCGCGGGCAGGAAATGTTTTGGATTGGCCCGCCGGGGGCGACGTTAGATAATGGGCCTGATACCGATTTTGCCGCGATTGAACAAGGATATGTGTCCATCACACCGTTGCAGGTGGATTTAACCGCTTATTCCACCCAATCGGTGCTTACCTCGTGGCTGGAAAACGCTGAGGTCTGCGGCAAATGGTAAATCGGCGGATACAGACACTGTTGGATACGCTGCGTCAACAGGGAATTAAAGATGAACGGCTGATGCTGGCCATCGAATCGGTTCCGCGCGAAAGATTTATCGACGAAGCCTTTGAACACAAAGCCTATGACAATACCGCCTTGCCCATCGGTTCGGGACAAACCATTTCGCAACCCTACATTGTTGCCCGTATGACCGAACTGCTGTGTCTGCAGCCGACATCCCGGGTGCTGGAAATCGGCACCGGCTCTGGTTATCAAACCGCTATCCTTGCGCATCTGGTGCAGCACGTCTGTTCGGTTGAACGGATAAAAAAGCTGCAGTGGCAAGCTAAACGCCGTTTGAAACAGCTGGACTTGCATAATGTCTCCACCCGGCACGGTGACGGTTGGCAGGGTTGGCCATCCCGTGGTCCATTTGATGCCATTATTGTCACCGCGGCTCCCCCGGAAATACCTTCCGCGCTGATGGCGCAATTGGATGAGGGCGGGATCATGGTCCTGCCGGTAGGTGAGGATGCTCAGGACCTCACCACCGTAAGACGTCATGGCGGTGAATTTATGGTGGCGACCGTAGAGGCCGTGCGTTTTGTCCCGCTGATCAGGGGCGAGCTGGCGTAGTCCGTACAGGTAACACCGAAAGCTTCGTTTTTCCTCCCATCTGGTAGCCTCTTAAATTTCTATACAACTGTTTTATGGCGCCCGGTGATGGATGTTGCTAGCATTAACGCCAGAATGTTAACTTTTCGGAAATAGCTGAAAATACTGTCATTCATGAAGTCATGAGACGTAATAGGATGTATAACGATAATGTTAAGCATATTTGGAATGATGATTGGCTTTGCTGCCATAGGGGAGAAATGAGCATGGGAAGCCCAAAAAACCGGTGGCGTCGCGCTGCGGTTTGCACCATGGCGAGTATTTGGTTGGCGGGATGCGCCAATAATGAGTCTTCAGCACCAATCAGTAGCGTGGGTGGCGATAACGGCAGTGGTATGACCGCCGCCGAACAAAGGCCGGTGCTACAATCGCAACGGTCGCCACAGGCGCCGCGGATTGCGTCAGCCAATAGCACTGCAAACATGAGTACGGTTAATCAAACACCGGATGGGCATATTGTTTATAACCGTAGCTACACCGTTATTCCAAAAGGTTCCTATGATGGGTCTACCTACCAGGTTAAACGGGGTGATACATTGTTCTACATCGCGTGGATCACGGGAAATGATTACCGTGATTTGGCAAAAAAGAATAATATTCCGGAACCTTATGGATTAAATGTTGGTCAAACACTACAGGTAGGTAACGGAACGGCACCTCTTACAGGTAACGGCACCGCAGTAAGTGGTGGAGGGATGTTGGTGAGCCACAACGGCGCGGCAGTGGGTGGCGCAGATACCGCAACCAATCCGCGTGGGAATACGAAATTGATGAGTTCGGGTCTTGATTCCCAAGCGAACAATGCGTATTCTGAAAACTCAGGTAAACAGAATGTAGGGAAAATGTTGCCTTCAAATGGCAGCAGAATGTTACCCAGATCAAGTGCTGTTGTTGCGACAACCGCACCTGTTACCGCCCCCAGCTCTATGTCAAGCAGTTCGACGTCAGGCAGTACGGCAATAACCGGTTGGCGCTGGCCTACCAACGGAAAAATTATCGACAACTTCTCCGCCTCTGATGGTGGAAACAAAGGCATCGATATCTCCGGATCACGAGGTCAGCCCATCATGGCTACTGCCAGCGGACGAGTTGTTTATGCAGGCAACGCGCTGAGAGGGTATGGTAATCTGATAATCATCAAACATAATGATGATTACCTGAGTGCATACGCCCATAACGATACGATGCTGGTCCGTGAGCAACAAGAAGTCACTGTTGGTCAGAAAATAGCTACCATGGGTAGCACCGGAACCAGTTCGGTTAGGCTGCACTTTGAAATTCGTTATAAGGGGAAATCCGTAAACCCGCTGCGCTATCTTCCGCAGCGATAAATTGGTCGGAATATTTTTTCTATTCTGTCCTGGGATCACGGGTAGGAGCCATTTATGAGCCAAAATACGCTGAAAGTTAATCAGTCACATGATGATGCCGAGTTCGACGAGAACGGAGTTGAAATATTTGACGAGAAGGCGTTGAACGATGAGCCCGCTGATAATGATTTAGCGGAAGAAGAGTTACTCTCGCAGGCAGCAAGTCAGCGTGTACTGGATGCCACGCAACTTTACTTGGGTGAGATTGGATATTCTCCGCTGCTGACTGCAGAAGAAGAAGTCTATTTTGCCAGACGTTCGCTTAGGGGTGATATTGCCTCACGACGTCGTATGATTGAAAGCAACCTGCGCCTGGTGGTTAAAATCGCCCGCCGATATGGCAACCGTGGGTTGGCGTTGCTGGACTTGATTGAAGAGGGTAATCTCGGGTTGATTCGTGCGGTTGAAAAATTTGATCCAGAAAGGGGTTTCCGATTTTCGACTTACGCCACCTGGTGGATTCGGCAGACGATTGAACGGGCTATCATGAACCAAACCCGTACCATTCGCTTACCGATTCATATTGTTAAAGAGCTGAACGTCTACTTACGTACCGCCAGAGAACTGTCGCATAAACTTGATCATGAGCCGAGCGCCGAAGAAATTGCCGAGCAGCTAGATAAACCGGTTGAAGATGTCAGTCGCATGCTGCGCCTTAACGAGCGCATCACCTCGGTCGATACCCCGTTGGGGGGTGACTCGGAAAAAGCACTGTTAGATATTTTGTCTGACGAGAAAGAGAGTGGGCCGGAAGACACCACGCAAGACGATGATATGAAACAAAGCATCGTTAAGTGGTTATTTGAACTTAACGCTAAACAGCGTGAAGTCTTGGCTCGCCGTTTCGGCTTACTGGGTTATGAAGCCTCTACACTTGAAGATGTCGGTCGGGAAATCAGTCTGACGCGTGAACGAGTGCGCCAGATACAGGTTGAAGGCTTACGCCGTCTGCGGGAAATACTGCAGGGGCAGGGGCTGAATCTGGAGGCCTTATTCCGCGAATAAATTTCACGAAATGGGGTAATGATGGGATGTTTTCCCATCATGATTCTTCCCAGAGATAAAAAAACGGCGGGATATGTACTCCCGCCGTTTTTTTATGGGATCATGTTCCATTGGTTCTGGTTACGTTTTACACCAGGCCTTTCAAACGATAAATCCATTCAAGGGCCTGGCGCGGCGACAGTGAATCCGGATCTAACGCCTCAAGTGCGGCAACCGCCGGTGCGATTTCTTCCACGGGCGTTAACAGGGACAATTGCGACCCATCTACCGTGCTGGCGCTTGCACTATTGGATAAGGTCTCTAACTCCTTAAGCTTCTGGCGCGCCCGTTTGATCACCTCGCGTGGTACCCCAGCCAGCGCCGCCACCGACAGTCCGTAACTCTTGCTCGCCGCCCCATCCTGCACAGTGTGCATAAAGGCGATGGTCTCGCCTTGCTCCAGTGCGTCGAGATGGACATTCACCACCCCTTCCATTTTTTCCGGTAGCATGGTGAGTTCAAAATAGTGGGTGGCGAACAATGTCATGGCTTTTATCCTGCTGGCCAGACACTCGGCGCAGGCCCAAGCCAAAGACAGTCCATCGTAAGTGGACGTACCGCGGCCAATTTCATCCATTAACACCAGGCTTTGCGGTGTCGCATTATGCAGAATATTGGCGGTTTCAGTCATCTCCACCATAAACGTCGACCGACCGGAGGCAAGATCGTCAGCCGCGCCCACCCGAGTAAATATGCGGTCTACCGGGCCCATCACCGCTTTGTCCGCTGGAACAAAACTGCCAATGTACGCCATCAGCACAATCAGGGCATTTTGTCGCATATAAGTACTTTTACCGCCCATATTCGGCCCGGTAATGATCAGCATTCGGCGCTGAGCGGAAAGGGTGAGCGGATTGGCAATGAACGGCTCACTCAAGACGCGTTCCACCACCGGATGGCGGCCCGCGGTAATATTAATTCCCGGCTGATCGCTAAACGTTGGGCAAACATAATTCAGGGTTTCAGCCCGTTCGGCCAAATTACTTAACACATCGAGCTCTGAGAGCGCGGCCGCGCATTGCTGCAATGGTGCCAAGTGAGGCAACAGCAGATCGAACAACTGGTCATAGAGCGATTTTTCCAGCGCCAGGGCTTTGCCCTTGGAGGTGAGCACCTTGTCTTCGTACTCTTTCAATTCCGGAATAATATAGCGCTCGGCGTTTTTCAATGTTTGCCGGCGCACATAATGTATCGGTGCCTGATGGCTTTGCCCACGGCTGAGCTGGATGTAATAACCATGCACGGCATTAAATCCCACTTTCAGTGTATCCAGACCGGTTTTCTCGCGCTCGCGGATTTCCAACCGATCCAGGTAATCTGTTGCGCCGTCGGCCAGTGCCCGCCATTCATCCAGTTCCGCATGATATCCCGGCGCAATGACCCCCCCGTCTCGCACCAATACCGGCGGAGCCTCGACCACTGCCCGCTCAAGCAGCGTTTTCAGTTCATCAAACAAACCCACCTGTGCCAACAGATGTTGGATATGCTCGGTGGGGTGATCGCCCAACGCGAGATGAATGGCCGGTAATTGCTGAAAAGCATGGCGCATCCGCGCCAGATCGCGTGGACGGGCGGTACGCAGCGCCAGACGCGCCAGCACGCGCTCAAGGTCACCTACCTGTCGCAGTAGCGGCTGCAACTCGTCACAGGGGGCCTGCAGGCTGCTGATGGCCTGCTGGCGATGGTTGAGGATACCAATATCCCGGGTTGGCATATGCAGCCAGCGTTTCAGCATCCGGCTGCCCATCGCGGTAACCGTGTGATCCAGAATCTCAGCCAGCGTATTATCAACACCACCGCTCAGGTTTTGCGTCAACTCAAGATTACGCCGGGTCGCGGCGTCCATGACGATGCCATCTTGTTGCCGTTCAAGGATGATCGCGCGGATATGAGGCAATGAGGTTCGCTGAGTATCTTTGACGTATTGTAACAGGCAGCCCGCGGCCCTTAGCGCGGCGCCGGCACGCTCGATACCAAAGCCATTAAGGTCGCGGGTGCCAAACTGCATATTCAACTGTTGGCGAGCGGTATCGAGATCGAACTCCCAAATGGGACGCCGGCGCAAACCACGCCGATGTTCAATCAGTTCCATGTTCTGCAAGGTCTCGGGGAATAACAGCTCGGCGGGATTGGTACGCTGGAGCTCCGCCAACATGGCTTGGGCATCGGCCGGCTCACAGACCAGGAATCGCCCAGAGCTGATATCCAAAGTGGCATAGCCAAATCCTTGCGGCTGCTGCCAGATGGCGGCCAACAGGTTGTCCTGTCGTTCATTAAGCAGCGCCTCGTCACTCAGCGTGCCTGGTGTAACGATACGCACCACCCGCCGTTCCACTGGGCCTTTGGTGGTGGCCGGATCGCCAATTTGTTCACAAATGGCTACCGACTCGCCCAACTGTACCAGTTTGGCCAGATAGGTTTCTACTGCATGGTAAGGCACCCCAGCCATGGGGATCGGCTCGCCGGCTGACTGTCCGCGTTTGGTCAGGGAGATATCCATCAACTGAGATGCGCGTTTGGCATCGTCAAAAAACATCTCGTAAAAATCGCCCATGCGATAAAACAGCAAAATGTCCGGATGCTGCGCCTTAAGGCGTAGATACTGCTGCATCATCGGGGTGTGTTCGGCGGAATTTTCTGGTGTACTCATGGAGTTATGATATCCATTTCTTTGAATTTAATTGGTTTAGTGACAATGATTGTTGTTATGCGTTATCACTGTGTCGCAAAAAAATATCGCCACATCTCACGTCTTGGCCTGGGGCCCATGATAACGGAGTCTGTAGGGCAGGGGAACCAGAGGGGGAGCCCATAATCGTCATAAACCATAGAAATGATGAAACCGACAGATAACGATAAGGCGAATACGGGTGAAATGTCTTAAATGGCTGCCGGCTTCAGTCCTGATATCTCTAGCCAGCTGGCGTAGTTGCGCTTGCTGGGAAGTGTCGGGTCAATGATTCTTTTGGCCATTACTCATATCCTTTTTGACATAACACGTTATAGGAATATGAGCATTTACACAATTTCCAGGACAGGCCCAAGCCGAAGGATAACACCAAGGCCAAAACGGATATCAAAAACTATTTATTATTCGTCGGCGCGGTTACTTCATTATTTGCGTTTGCTTCATTACTCGCGTTTGCTTCATTATTCGCGTTTGCTTCATCATTCCCGCTTACTTCATTATTCGCGGTTTCTTCAACATCCGCGTAAGCCCCATCACTTGCGATTGTTTTATCGTTCGCGGTTGCCCCATTATTCGCGGTTTCTTCAACATCCGCGTAAGCCCCATCACTTGCGATTGTTTTATCGTTCGCGGTTGCCTCATTATTCGCGGTTTTTTCAACATCCGCGTAAGCCCCATCACGTGCGATTGTTTTATTGTTCGCGGTTGCCTCATTATTCGCGGTTGCTTCAACATCCGTGTAAGCCGCATCGTTCGCGGTTACCTCATTATTCACGGTTGAATCGTCTTTCGCAGTTGCTTCTTCTTTCGAGTTTGCTTCATCGCCATTGGCTTCGATAAACTGCGAGACCGTAATCAGACGAACAAAATGGACCATCAATAACTCGGCATCTGATTGCAGTATTTCATCACTCGCGCTGGCGGCGGAAAGAATCGCCTTTTCTATATTGGTCGCCATGACTGAAGAGCTGCCTTTACCAACGGTCAGCATTAACGCGGCCAACAGAAGTGACTGCGCCTCAACTTGTGCGATCAGCTCCTTAGTAGCCGCATCAGCTTTCGCCAGTCTTTTAAGGATGTCAATAATGACATTGTTCATGTTTTTTCTCAAAAAAGCGTAAGATAATATCTACAGTTTAATGCATATACTTTTAATTATACTTTTTTTTTATTGATTAGGCTGATTATCAAATGTAAGCATCCACTGCAAATTCATGCTTCAACTATGCCGGTGCAGCCGGACGACTTGTTTGATCCCGTGCATGCACGCTCATGCCATAGTCTTCCTATCACAGTAAGTATTTGAAATTATTAAGAGATTTATAAGTGCAAACGCCCAACCCGTGAAACGCAAAAGTGGCCGTTGAGAAATTCGCGCCCTTTGCACTGAGGTGAATAACATTTTCGAAGCTAGCCCGGAAATAAGTCGGTAATGCCCTTTAACCCCCTGGGCGGTAAAACGCGCCGGCACATATCCCAGCCGTTCGCTGATGTCATCCCGGATGAACCGCAGCTTATGACTGCAGTCCTGGCAGTTATCAGCGTCCTGCGTCAGGCGGATGTGCTTATGCAGAAGTCCCGGCGGCAGGGGGGCGTCTTGGCGCCACCGGCGGGCATTTTTCAGCGCCTCTTCCAGTTGCTGGATATACTGCGTTTGCCGCTCAAGCCGAGTGAGGTTGGTCAGTAATCACCTTCTGCACCTGATTTTCAGTCAGCAGTTTTAACGCCAGGGAGTGCAGGTCATCGGGGTTTTGTGAGGCGAGCAGTGCATCGATATCCATGCCATAATTTTATTAAAATAGTAGACATCTGAAACGATGAAATATGCCACCACTTCACGATATTGTCCGTTCTCGTGACCTCGACGACAATCGAAACCGGCTGATCTTCGGAGCAAATTGAGGCTTCCTTGAAAGCCCAGCGCAAAAAATACGCCCATCTTCGTCTGGGAGATTACGCGTTTTCCAGTGCTTTACTCACCCAATATTTTACCGGCTAATCGACCATTTCCTTCACCTGCCAGTGGAATGGCAAAACGAAAACAGGCGCCTTTTGCGCTATCAAGCAACGTGATATCGCTATCGTGCAATTGCAGGATGCGTCTGACAATCATCAGCCCCAATCCGCCCACGTGGCGCTGCGCATTGGCAAGTATCGATGGCCGCTCGAACAGATTCGGTTTCAGCTCCTGAGGTATGCCGGGGCCGCTGTCATTGAGTTGGACCATTACCTGGCCCTGTTGGCGCCATAACCGCAGTTCAATCGTGCCGCCATCGGGGGTATGTCGAATGGCATTGTCGATCAGATTAGTCAAGACCCGTTCCATCATCGACACATCGGCATTCACCAAGGGCATGCCCATCGGCATATCAACCGTCAGGCGCTGGCGGCGGGTTTCCAGAGACAGTTCGAATTTCTGGTACACATCCTGCACCAAATCCCCCAGGGCAAAGGCTTCTTTACGTGGCGTTACCACACCATATTCTAGCCGGGCCAGTTCGAATAACGCCTGGGCCAGTTGACCAACCTTACTGCTTTGCAACAGGGCAATGTGTAAATAACGCCGGCGCTCTTCTTGCGTCAGGCTCTCCGCCTTAACCGAAAGGGTTTCCAGATAACCGTGCAGTGAGGTCAGCGGTGTGCGCAGATCGTGGGAAATATTGGCGATAAACTCGCGCCGCTGCCGATCCTGCTGGGACAATTGTTCCCATTGGCCGGATATTCGCTGTGCCAAGGTGATGAATGCGGATTGCAACAGCGCGACCTCATCGCGTCGGTGAGTAGGGAAGGGCGTATTCGCCAGTGCCTGTACGGCACTCATACCGTCCTGATCCAGTCCACCGACCTGTTGGGTTAACCGCCGCACTGGACGCGTAACCCAGCGAAAAGCCAAGGAACCGGCCAACAGACCGAAAATCAGCACCAAGGCCATGGAGCGGAAAGTCGCGACCAGCAGTAACCGGAAATGTGCATCATTAGCCAGGGCGTTATAATCCTCACCCTGCAATACCACATATAAATATCCCGCCGGCTTGCCGTGGATATTCAACGTCGCGGCGCTGAAGACTTTCTGGTTGCCGAGATCCCGTGGGTCGTCGCCATAGATCGGCATGCTGCCGCCATTAAGCAACCGGTTAATCGGTTTTACATTGATAATCCGCTGCTTGATATGCCCGGCCGGGGCAGCATCGGCAATAATTCGTCCTTGGGTATCCAGCAGATACACCTCGACGCTGGGATTGACCGCCATGGTCTGATCGAACACGGTTTTAATGGCGGCGGTGTTCACGCCATCCGGGCCGATAAGGGGATACGTGCTGGCGATCTGTGTGGCAAGATTGCCAGACAGGCGTTGAATCACCCCTTGGCTGTATTCATTACCGCTGCGGATTTGCATCCAACTGGAAAGGGCGCCGCATAACAATAGCAGAAGGGTGAATACGAGCGTCAGTCGCTGGGATAAGGTCAGAAATTTCATGAGTTACGCCCTGTGTCCATTGCCGGGGCGGCGAATTTGTAGCCCTTGCCCCACACCGTCAGGATGCGATCGGGTTCCGCCGGATTCTTTTCAATCTTGGTACGAAGGCGATTGATATGGGTATTTACCGTATGTTCGTAGCCATCGTGCTGATATCCCCACACCTGATTAAGCAGATTCAACCGGGAAAAGACCTTGCCCGGATTTTTGGCGAAAAAATACAGCAAGTCGAACTCTCGGGGTGTCAGTTCCACGGGTTGGTGATGCAGCATCACTTCACGGGCCACTGGGTCAATGGTTAAATCGGCAATGCACAGCATGCCGGCATCCAGGCGCAGATTCATGCTCATGGCTTCCTGGCGGCGAAACAAGGCCTTGACCCGGGCAACCAGTTCCAGCATGGAAAAAGGTTTGGCCAGATAATCATCCGCCCCCAGTTCAAGACCCAGCACCCGATGTACTTCACTGGATCGGGCGCTAATAATGATAATCGGCGTGTAGTGTGTCATCCGGCGGGCGCGGCGGCAGATTTCCAGGCCGTCGATACCCGGCAGCATCAAATCGAGGATCAATGCATCCCAGTCGCCCTTTTCCATTAATGCCATGCCGATATTGCCGTCAGGGGCATAGCTAATGACAAATCCCTCATCGCGCAGATGAAGCTGTAACAGGTCGGCGATATCACGATCATCTTCAACGATCAGGATCTTTTTCTGCTTATCCATATGTCTTCACTCTTGCCCTGGGCTTTGACCGCGCTCAGAACATATTACACAGGGTGCGTCCGCCGAGTTATCACATTTTGTTTAAGATTACGTGAGGCCATAGTGAAGTGTTCCCGGTAATACTCTACGGCATAGCTTGACAATAATGCTGGAGGTTTACGGTGGCACTATCGGACGATGCTCGGCAACATCCTGTGCAAGCCCGGGTTATTCACCCAAGGTGGTTGCGCTTGTGCCATTGGATTAATGCGCTAGCCGTATTGATTATGGTGACCAGCGGTTGGCGTATCTATAACGCAGCGCCGTTATTCAACTTTCACTTTATGGATTCATTCACCCTCGGTGGTTGGTTAGGTGGAGCATTACAATGGCATTTCGCCGCCATGTGGTTGTTCGGCATCAATGGCGCATTCTATTTACTGCTAAATATATTGACCGGCCGTTTCAAACGCACCTTCTGGCCGCTGGATAGTGCTGTATTTGGTCGGGAATTCATCGCCGCCTTGAAAGGGAAATTAACACATACTGATTTACGACATTATAACATGGTGCAAAAAGCCGTTTATTTATTTGTGATTGCCGACGCCATACTGCTGGTGATATCCGGATTGGTCCTGTGGAAATCGGTGCAATTTCCGTTATTGCGTGAACTGCTGGGTGGTTATGACCTCGCACGTTATATCCACTTCTTCGCCATGTCGGCATTGGTGGGATTTGTGGTGGTCCACCTGGTGATGGTGCTATTGGTACCGAAAACCCTATTGGCCATGCTGCGGGGATATTAAAGGAAGCATGAATATGAAACGCCAAGAGAATAGCGAATTAGGGGCAGATGACAAACAGGCATTGATTAAAGAAGCGCGGCGGTTATTGACATGCAATCCTGACTCACCTTCGCGGCGCCGTTTTTTGCGTCATGGGTTAACTCTCGGCGGCATTGCTATGCTGACCGGCTGCGATATCAGTGATAATCAGCACATTGAGCAGGTCTTATCTACATTTTCCCGTGTTAACGATCGTGTGCAGGGTTGGTTATTTAATGTCGGCGATTTGGCTCCGGTTTATCCGGAATCCCAAATTGATCTCAATTTCCCTTTTAATGCATTTTATGGTGAAGATGCTATCCCCATGATTAACGGTGACGATTACCGCCTGGACATTGCGGGTAAAGTCGCCGACAAGCGCAGTTGGTCGTTGCCCCAGTTGCATCAAATGGCGCAAGTGCACCAGATAACCCGACATATTTGCGTGGAAGGTTGGAGCGCTATTGGTAAATGGGGTGGTATTCCTTTTTCGTTGTTTTTAAAAACCATCGGTGCCGATTTGAATGCCAATTATGTCAGCTTTAAATGTGCTGATGATTATTATACCAGTATAGATATGCAGACGGCATTACATCCGCAGACATTATTAGCCTTGACCTGGAACGACGGGCTATTACCGGCTAAATACGGATATCCCATGAAACTGCGGATACCCACTAAATTGGGATATAAAAACCCCAAACATATCCAAGTGATAGAAGTGACCAATACCTACCCGGGCGGATATTGGGAAGACCAGGGATACAACTGGTTTGGCGGTAGCTGATGTTTCCCAGTGCGCTGTTTTTTTAAACGTGAACACTCAACAGAAAAGGTAACATGATGAAAAAATTAATTATTGCAGTAATCTCCGGTTCCATGATGCTGGCAATGGCCGGTGCCTATGCCGAGGATAATATGAGCCAGGGCGCCATGCAGAAAAAAGATGCCACGGGGCAAATGTCCCACGACAGCATGAAAAAAGACACCATGAAGAAAAAGAAACCATCCCATGACAGCATGAAGAAAAAAGAGACAATGGCAAAAGATGCCATGGGTAAAGACGGTATGGCAAAGGATAATATGGGCAAGGATAATATGGGCAAGGATAGTATGAAAAAGGATGCTATGGGCCAGTAAAGCTGTCTCTTTTTCATTTCACTGCGAATGGCATATTATCTCCTCAACGAGGCGCCAGAATAGCGGTGTTCAGCGTAGGGTGCTTTGTAAAATGCCACCCTACGTTAATGCGCTATTGAGGCCCCACTAGAATAAAGAGTACATAAACGGCTTACAAAGAGATAAAATAGTGTTTAAAGCCTATTTATGTCACGTTGTTACACTTTTTGAGGTCTTTCTATGCAACAATTACCACCTTGCCCAAGTTGTCACTCCGCATTTACCTGGCAGGAAGGGACGATGCTCAACTGTCCTGAATGTGGTCACGAATGGCCGTTGGAGAGTGCTACACCTGCTGCTGAGCAGGAACGGGTGGTAAGGGATGGCAATGGTAATCTATTAGCGGACGGCGACGCGGTGACGGTGATTAAAGATTTAAAAGTAAAGGGCAGTTCCTCGACCTTGAAGATAGGTACCAAAGTTAAAAGCATTCGTCTGGTTGACGGCGATCATAATATTGATTGTCACATAGAAGGCTTTGGTGCCATGAAGCTGAAATCGGAATTTGTAAAAAAAATTAACTAAATCACCCCTATCGCCATAAATGCGTTCGCCATTTTTATTCGTTTTTTCCCCTTGTTCAGGCGTCGTTGAACCGCCTGAACGTCGATCTGAAAATCAACGCATATTCCTGTTTTTTCGCGGCTGACAATGCCTTACCATAGCCTTCTCTTTTTCTAGCATGGTTATCTGAAAATCCAATGCGTTACCTGGCTGCTCTTCTGCCCTTGATCCCACTGCTCACTGCCTGCAGTAACGAACCGGCTCCTTCAACTGAACCTGCTCATGGCAATCCGTTTAAGGGAGGGTTGCTTGCTGAACCTGCAAATCCCGGTTTGCTGCAAAATGGTGATTTTGCTACCAATCCGGCCACCAATCAATTCATTGACAAGATGGTGCGGGAACATGGTTTTGATCGCCAGCAACTGCATAATGTCCTGGGGCAAGCCCGTCGGCTTGACTGGGTGTTGAACCTAATGGAGCGACAGGCGCCAAGTAGTCTGCCGCCATCCGGGCCCAACGGTGCATGGATACGTTATCGTAATAAATTTATCACCCCAGACAACGTACAAAACGGCGTTGCCTTTTGGAATCAATATCAAGATGCGTTACAACGTGCCTGGGTTGAATATGGTGTACCGCCGGAAATTATCGTAGGCATCATCGGTGTTGAAACCCGTTGGGGCAGGGTGATGGGCAAAACCCGCATAATAGATGCGCTGGCTACTCTGGCGTTCGACTATCCCCGCCGCGCCGACTATTTTGCGGCGGAGCTGGAGACATTCTTACTCATGTCGCGTAGTGAGGGCGACGACCCGCTCACCTTGCGCGGTTCATTCGCCGGCGCCATGGGCTACGGGCAGTTTATGCCGTCATCATTTAAAACCTACGCGGTTGATTTTGACGGCGATGGTCATATCAACCTTTGGGATCCCATTGATGCCATCGGCAGTGTTGCCAATTACTTCAAAGCGCATGGCTGGGTCAAAGGTGACATGGTTGCCATACCCGCCAGCGGC
This sequence comes from Acerihabitans sp. TG2, assembly GCF_035013185.1. Classification (NCBI taxonomy): domain Bacteria; kingdom Pseudomonadati; phylum Pseudomonadota; class Gammaproteobacteria; order Enterobacterales; family Pectobacteriaceae; genus Acerihabitans; species Acerihabitans sp. TG2. The sequence goes on along the minus strand of NZ_JAYGJO010000027.1, from coordinate 32,629 downwards.
CAGGCACCCAATATGGCTTATGGCTTTAATACCCGCTACTCCGTTGCCACCCTGTCGGTGGCGGGATTGACGCCACAAAGTTCTCTTGGTGGATACCAGGAGACCGGCTTGTTGCGCCTGGATATTGGCAGTGGTTATCAATACTGGTATGCCTTGCCAAACTTTTTTGCCATCACGAAATATAACCACAGTATCCATTACGCCATGGCGGTGTGGCAATTGGGCACGGCGGTGGAACGTGCACGGCAGGGTAGATAAATTCATTCCTGACGCTGCATTTCATAAGGCTGCGAGTCGCACCGCAGCCTTTTTAATACTCTTTAATTTATCCATCAGTGCAACGCGAATGATCTCGGATATATAAAATCCAATTTAAATATAATAATACAATAATAAATTGTTCTTATAAAATGTAGGGCAATGTCATGTTTAAATAAATAGCCAGTGAGGTTTTTCTCTATATGGAAAAACTTATTGCTCATAAATAATGAAATTATCCATGACAAAGACCCACTGACCGGCCAGGATACGTGTTTTATTATTCGTCGGAATAATGTTGTTGCAAAATATACCTTAAATAATGTGAGTTGCAAGAAGGCGTCCACGCCGTGACAAATCTGCAGAAGACGATTTGAACGCGGACCTGTCGCGACTCCACTAGAGGTGAGGCCCAGGGACGTGTCGGGTATGACCAACTCACCTGTAACTCGAAATATGACAGGCTCAGACAGTTTATAGCGCCATCACACCCAGGATAGCAAAACTATGTTGCCATTTATTCACCAGGGCGCTCACTCATGTCCTAATCTTTCTAGCATGGTTAATCACCAACGCACGCCCGAACAAGCCCATTTCGCGCAAAAAACCACTGCTGTTTCTAATGTTCCTCAGGATATGACAAAAGTCCCAATGACCACGGCAGACAAAACCATTAATGATCCTGTGGATCCTCTACCTCAAACCCTTTGCCGCCGATTGGATATGACCAATGGCGATTTATTGGCAACGCTGGCGCCAAACGATCTGATGGGTACTGAAAATATGCTGGACGATATGGAAAGGCTATTACGCCACGGGGCTGATATCCCGTTGACAGCAATGCCAGGCACCGTGGAACATCAGATTAGCCGGCGTATTGGTCAGGAACTGCGAGAGCATGCCAACGCCGGAGTCATGGAACGTGGACGGCTGATGATTGATATTATCTGTGGGGTGTTGCGCAATGATGTGATGTTGGTTCAAAGCGACACCGCGCGCCACGTCGCCAATATTGTTTCGGTGGGTATCCGCACCGGTATCATTGTTGGCCTAACGACATTACTTCGCCAGTTGATTGGTTTTGCGCTGGAAAAAAAATTCCAGCAAATGGGCAGTGCTTCCGCATCTTTGCGCCTGCAGGCTGGTATCGCATCGATGCTGCTAGGGCCGGGGTTGAACCTGGCTGGCGCCATCCGAGATGAAAAAAAAGGCAATGCCACCACGGTCTCCCGATTCTCGCGCCTCGGTATGGCAATATTAAGCGCTGCGGGACTGATGATGACCTGTGGGTATCGATTGCCGGCAACCATCGGTTTTTTGATGGGATCCTTTGGGGTGCAAACGGCGTGCTACACGTTGAGCCGCGATGTGATACAGCTCTTTTTTCCGCTCCATGACAATGGTGGACTTAACCTCAAAGGCCTAGCCTGTTCTAGCCTCTCTTACGGGGTAGCCCAGTTTATTTTAGGGGAGTGCATGACACGCTACGCCCCAAATTCCGGGGCGGGTTTCGCTATGTCGGAAATCGACCGGCTAGCGGATCCCGAAACCCACTGGATCTATGCCGCCGGCATTGCCGCTGCGGCCATAACACCTCACCTCACCCACGATATGCTGCGCTGTGCCTTTAACGCACTCACAGAAGTGTTCGACGATGTACAGCGGCCCGTACTGATGCGCGTTTTTGGTGCCTCACGTGGCACGGTAAAGCCAAAGGATCGCGCCGGCAAGGCGCTACTGACGCCACCCATGTTGGCAACATCAGGTACCGACGCCCGTATTGGGCTGGCGCGGCCGCGAATCGGTGCTGGGCACTGGCCGACCATGGCCCAGGCCGCCGATCAATTTCTCACAACCAATGCAATGCGCACCTCATTTTTTGAAGCTATCGTTGGCATCACCGTGACTGTCGCTGCCGGGCTAGACGACACGCCGTTGTCAAAAAGTGATCGTGCGTTAGCCGTTAATGCGATGGCGGCTGGGTTGGTGATCCTTGGGTACCCCGCGTTTATCGGCGCCCATGACAAAACCATAACACGGACCCCCGACGCCAAATAACGGCGTTGTAGATCCTTGGCTGAACGCGAGTGCATTGATTTATAATACTTCACTATCAGGCCGAGCTAATAAAAGCACATGATATCGGTTACATCACGTTACCCAACGGCAATACACTCTGTGCCGATGCCGATGCCGATGCCGATGCCGATGCCGATGCCGATGCCGATGCCGATTTTGGAGGAATGTGTTGTTGCCAACATTGTGATATGAACGGGGTAAATGAGATTAAAATTCAACGTTTTTTGGTTAATTTTATTCATCTTTTTTTTGATGGCAATGATCTATTAGTCCGTTTAATGTAACCTTGTTGAATTGCTGCGTTAGCTGCGGGTAAATGGTAACGGATGTTATTGATTGTCATATCGCGTTATGGACCCGAGTGACTCGCTGGACGCCAAAAAATACAGGTATTGGGGTTAATAGTCCATGCTTAGCCATACGATACCGATGTGGCAACAGAAAATGATGGCCCCATCTAAAGGTGTTTAATAATTGATCAATGTGTTCAAAATCATGAGTAGAGAAGACATTTCTCAGTCACGCTAATCCACTAATTTAAGGTCTACAATAAGCTGACTACCTGCAATATGATCGTCGCTAGTCGCTACATTTCTAACAGTTAACCGAGGTGAGTCATGGATGGAACTTTGATTTTCTGTAAAGATGGGATTTTAAGATTTCGTTCTCATTATGATGATGTAACGGCTATTCCTTTACTGGCGATCCAAGACAGCCTACAGGAAGACGATCATTCATTTCTCTTGCAATATTTTCGACATAACGTCGTTATTGAAGATGGCACCACGCTGTCCCATGTATTCCTAGCCATTGAACCCTGGGCAAAAACCTTAGGTATATACCTGGATATGGACGTTATGGCATATATCGATGAAATCAGAAAACCCTCCCAAGCGGAACCCCTATTTGACTGGATAGGGATACAGAAAGTGACCTCGATTCATCACGCCTACCAGCATCAGGAAATGAGGCCGGGTGAGAGTTTTACCGCCCATTTTAACCGTGAACGCATTCCAACCAGGCGTTTTGATATAGAAGTTGCCTGTACCGCTAATGGTTATAAACATGGAGATAAAGAGTCATACAGCATCAGCGGCGATATTCATACCATTAAAAATGTGCCGATAATCTTCAGTGACCGACAGGTTCTAGCCAGTTATGGTTTCGAAAAAAATAATTTAGTGGATGCTCATTACCCAGGCGTATTTGTCAATAACAAGATCCGATATATTCAAGGAACCGTTGTTTTTTTGTTATATGAAATAGTAGACGCGATATTTAAGGATGGATTGTTCTACATTTCTCCCCAAGTGGCCACCTATAATCTTGAAATAATTAAAAAAATTACAGAGAAGCTTGAAAGCGAGGACGTTGATAATCAACGGATGATGGATGAACAGGACTCAGAAAGCCGACAAAAAAACCAGGATGACAAGAAAATCACCATGGAAATGGCCGAAGGCGCTTTTGATCCCATGATTGAGCATATGCAAGCTGAGCTGAAAAATTGGCTTTACATCAAATCATTATGCGATTCGAATAGTGAATTACCTATTCGGATCGGCAATGTGATCGAGGCCAAAGTACCTGATTATCGCTTCCTTAATTTCATTATTGATGACAGTGATTAAACCGGTTGGTTACATCTCATACCCATCCTCATTCACGTTTTAGGTGCGTTGACGGCGCTTATTCGCCCGAATCATGTCACTGCGTGAGTTCACCGGGGTTCTTTCGCTTGTCACCTTCCTGCAACGTGAGAATGACAGATATACACGCCTGACGAGCTATGACCGCTTAGCCAGGCGTCAAGGCATGCTAAAGGTGCCTTGAACTTATTCGTAACGCCGGAAATGCCGTTCCAATCGCACCTGTAGTTTACTTAATACGGTACTAAACATTAAGTAGATAAAAGCAGCTTCAATATAGAGGATCAGCGGCTCATATGTCACGGATACAATACGTTGTGCCGCCAGGAACATTTCTGGAACGGTAATCACAGCGGCCAATGACGTATCCTTGATTAAGGAGATAAACGAGTTGGCCAGCGGCGGCAGCGAGACGAAAACCGATTGAGGTAAAACGACCCGTCGCATCGCCTGATTGCTACTCATCCCAATGGCATATGCCGCTTCCCATTGCGCTTTTGGCACCGATAATATCGCGCCGCGAATAATTTCCGAGCTATAGGCGCCTACGCTCATGATAAAACCAATGAGTGCAGCCGGAAATGCATCAAGCGTAATGCCAGCACTGGGCAGACCGTAAAAGATCAAAAACAGCTGCACCAGCAATGGGGTCCCACGAATCACCCAAACATAAAAATCTGCTATACCCTTAAGCGGCTGCGGTCCATAAAGACGAACCAACGCCAACACAAAACCTAGCGCCAGCCCGCCGATAAAGGAGAGTAACGCGAGGGGAAGGGTAAACATCAGTCCGGCGGAGAACAACCGCCAAAAGGAGTCCAGCATCAGTTGTAACCAGGCTGGCATCTAGTCGATCTCCTTTTTTGGTAACATTATTTAGAAATGTCCTGACCGAAGTAACGAATGGAAATCGTTTTATAGGTTCCGTCGGCTTTTACTTCATCGAGCGCGGTGTTCAGCGCGTTCACCAGCTCAGGTTGATTTTTGCGAATCAGTATCGCCGAGGGTGCGTTACCATCCTGAGACGCCACGATCTTAAGTTTGGCATCGGGCTTGTGTTTCTTGAAATCCAGAAACGACAGGTTGTCATTCAACGTTGCGGCGGCTCTTTTGCTCATCACCAGTTCCAACGACTGGTTAAATCCATCAGTCGGAACCAGGACCGCGCCATATTTGGTGGCGACTTGCGAATAGTTGCTGGTCAGGCTTTGTGCTGCTTTTTGACCTTTCAAGTCGTTAAAATTCTTGATGGTGGTATTGTCATCACGAATAATCAACACCACTTTCGAGTCGATATAGGGCTTGGAAAAAGCATACTTTGCCTGACGCTCCGGCGTGATACCCACCTCGTTAATCACCGCGTCATAACGCTTGGCATCCAATCCCGCGATTAATCCGTCCCAACGGCCCTCAATAAATTTCGCCTTCACGCCGAGTTTTTCGGCAATGGCTCGGCCCAGATCCACGTCAAAACCTACCAACTTGTCGCTGGCGTCATGGAAGGTATAAGGCGCGTAAGTTCCTTCGGTACCAAACGTAATAGTGCCAGCGGCTTTAATCGCAGCCAATCCGTCTTCTGCCTGCGCCTGAACGGTTGCAACCAGCAGCGAGCCTGTTAACAGTGCCAATGTGATTTTTTTCATCGTTATTCCTGAACGTGACGAGGTTAAAAAATGCGTATCTGTGCTTACAGTTTGTCGGGGCATGCTAATCCACTTTAAAATTTTTAATAAATGACATTAAGTAATTAGGAAGCACTTAATATTATAACCAATGGTTTAATGGGAACCTTAGTGCATCAATAATGAGGTTACAAGATAAAAATCTAGTAAACAAACTCCACCAGGTAACGGATTATACTGGATCATGTCTGTGGCACTGATGGCATGGGGTAGGTACGATCTAGCCTAGTAAAAATAGAAGATAGTGCGCAAAAATTATCATTAACCACTAGCCATGGTGGCGTAACGGCGCTGTTTCGGCCACTTTGTCACCAGGATGGGAGTATCATGTATGAACGACAATGATCTGGTCCAACTCAGCGCGCGCCTTGGCGTGGCGCTTAAGCAGCAAAGTCGTTTCGTTACCTGCGCAGAGTCCTGCACCGGCGGTTGGGTGGCCAAATCCATCACCGATATTGCCGGCAGTTCGGCGTGGTTTGAACGGGGTTTTGTGACCTATAGCAATCAGGCGAAGACCGATATGCTGGGCGTAAAAACCAGCACATTGTCGCTCCATGGCGCGGTGAGCGGTCCGGTGGTGTTGGAAATGGCTGCAGGTGCACTCAAGGTGGCGGCGGCCGACTATGCATTAGCCGTTAGTGGCATCGCCGGGCCGGATGGCGGCACGGTGCAAAAACCTGTCGGTACCGTGTGGTTTGGTATCGCCAGCCACAACCAGGCGCCTTTTTCTCAACTGATGCATTTCGCTGGAGGGCGGGATGAGGTCAGGCGCCAGGCAGTGCATTTTGCCCTGAAAACCCTTTTGGATAGATTTCTTTAAAAATATACTTGATACTGTATGACTGTACAGTATAATTGGCGGCAGTATCGGTTAGGTATCAGTTAGGTAAAGAGCGCAGCGATGTCGCTCTCCCATCACAGGAGTACAAATGGCTATTGATGAGAATAAACAAAAGGCGCTAGCAGCAGCATTAAGTCAGATTGAAAAACAGTTTGGCAAAGGTTCTATCATGCGCCTGGGTGAAGATCGCTCAATGGATGTTGAAACGATCTCCACGGGTTCTCTTTCCCTTGATATTGCATTAGGGGCCGGTGGGTTGCCCATGGGGCGCATCGTTGAAATCTATGGGCCGGAATCCTCGGGTAAAACCACTCTGACCCTGCAGGTGATCGCTTCCGCCCAGCGTGAAGGCAAAACCTGCGCCTTTATCGATGCCGAGCATGCCTTGGATCCCATTTACGCCAAAAAATTAGGCGTGGATATCGATAACCTGCTGTGTTCGCAGCCGGACACCGGTGAGCAAGCGTTGGAAATTTGTGATGCGCTAACCCGCTCCGGCGCAGTTGATGTCATTATCGTCGACTCCGTGGCGGCATTGACGCCAAAAGCAGAAATTGAAGGGGAAATCGGCGATTCACATATGGGGCTGGCCGCACGTATGATGAGCCAGGCCATGCGCAAACTGGCGGGCAACCTCAAGAACGCCAATACCCTGCTGATCTTTATCAATCAAATACGCATGAAAATTGGCGTGATGTTCGGTAACCCTGAAACCACCACCGGTGGCAACGCGCTGAAGTTCTACGCGTCGGTACGTCTTGATATTCGACGCATTGGCTCGGTTAAAGAGGGTGAAGTCGTGGTGGGTAGCGAGACGCGCGTCAAAGTGGTAAAAAACAAAGTCGCCGCGCCGTTCAAACAGGCTGAATTCCAGATCCTTTACGGTGAAGGCATTAATATTCGCGGTGAACTGGTGGATTTGGGCGTTAAGCATAAGCTGATTGAAAAAGCGGGTGCATGGTATAGCTATAACGGTGAAAAAATCGGACAGGGTAAGGCAAACGCCTGCATATTCCTGAAAGAACGTCCTGAAATCGCGATGGAACTGGATAAGAAATTGCGTGATATGCTGCTAAATAGTCCTGAAACCTCGAGTTTTGCTGGTGAATCTACTGCTGTTGATGAAAATGCGGCTAGTGAGAGCAGTGAGGAAGCATAATATCGTCTGCTGCCGGTTTGTGCATCCGGGAGATCAAAACCGGTGAGCTCTCTACTCGATCGTGCATTGCATATCCTCACGCTGCGCGATCATAGCGAAGCGGAGTTGCGCCGCAAATTAGCCGCGCCTCCCGTCTCCCGTCGGCTTTTTAAGCAGCGGCAAGACAACGGTGTGCAAGATACGCCGGCAATAACCGACGCCGAAATCGCGACGGTTATTGAATATTGCCAGCAAAATGATTGGTTGGACGATGCGCGTTTTGCCTTGCGTTACGTCAATAGCCGAAGTAAAAAAGGTTATGGTGAGCAAAAGATACGCATAGAGTTGCTCCAAAAAGGCGTAAGCCGGGATATTATCGATCACGCCTTCTCTGAGGCGGAGATCGATCGACCCGCGCAAGCGCAAGAGATCGCCTGGAAGAAGTTCGGACAACCCCTTTCACCCGACCGGGATGCAAGAATCAAAGTACAACGTTATCTCCTTTCCCGCGGTTTTTCCTACGATGAAATTCGTTCGATTTATATAAATTTTTAAATTGATGGCCTGTGGGATTTTACTTCGCAGCAAAGAAAATTTATCTTATTCCCACTTTTGATTTCGTGAACGCTATTGTAGCGCCCCAATACTGCGCTATTCTGTTTTCGATTCGTTCGTTTAGCTTGATTCCGGGACAACTATGAGCAAGAGCACCGCTGAGATCCGTCAAGCGTTTCTCGATTTTTTCCATGGCAAAGGCCACCAGGTCGTAGCAAGCAGCTCTCTGGTGCCAGAAAACGATCCGACATTGTTATTTACCAATGCCGGCATGAACCAATTCAAGGATGTTTTCCTTGGGCTGGACCAGCGCCAATACCGCCGAGCCACGACTTCCCAGCGATGTGTCCGTGCTGGTGGCAAGCACAATGATCTGGAAAATGTCGGCTACACGGCCCGGCATCACACGTTTTTCGAAATGTTGGGCAACTTTAGCTTTGGCGATTACTTCAAACATGATGCCATTAGCTTCGCTTGGGAATTATTAACCGGGGAACAATGGTTCAATCTGCCGAAAGAGAAGCTCTGGGTGACGGTTTACGCCACCGATGACGAGGCATATAGCATTTGGGCGGATGAAGTCGGGATTCCCCATGAGCGCATTATCCGCATTGGTGATAACAAAGGCAGCGCCTATGCCTCGGATAACTTTTGGCAAATGGGTGATACCGGCCCTTGTGGACCCTGTTCTGAAATTTTTTATGATCATGGTGATCATATCTGGGGCGGTCCTCCGGGAAGCCCAGAAGAAGATGGTGATCGGTATATTGAAATTTGGAATCTGGTGTTCATGCAGTTCAATCGCCAGTCCGATGACACCATGTTGCCACTGCCTAAACCCTCCGTAGATACCGGCATGGGGTTGGAGCGCATCACGGCAGTGTTGCAACATGTTAATTCCAATTACGATATCGATTTGTTCCGCACGCTGATTGCGGCAGTGGCAAATGTCACCGGTGCCAGTGATTTGACCAATAAGTCCCTACGGGTGATTGCCGATCATATTCGTTCCTGCGCATTCCTGATCGCCGATGGCGTTGTGCCGTCCAACGAAGGCCGCGGGTATGTGTTGCGTCGCATTATTCGTCGCGCGGTGCGTCACGGCAATATGCTGGGGGCAAAAGACGCCTTCTTCTTCAAGCTGGTGGCGCCACTGATTGACGTCATGGGCTCCGCTGCCGCAGAGATGAAACCGCAGCAGTCACGGGTGGAGCAGGTGCTGCAAACAGAGGAAGAGCAATTTGCGCGTACGCTGGAACGCGGCCTGGCCCTGCTGGATGAAGAGTTGAGTAAGCTTGAGGGCGACACGTTGGACGGCGAGACCGCTTTTCGACTCTATGACACCTATGGTTTCCCGCTTGATCTTACCGCTGATGTCTGTCGCGAACGGCAGCTAAAAGTTGATGAGCCAGGCTTTGAACGGGCTATGGATGCACAACGCCGCCGTGCCCGCGAATCTAGCGGCTTTGGTGCTGATTACAATAGTATGCTGCGGGTAGATAAAACGACCCGGTTTGTCGGTTACGACGAAGCGCAGCATCCGGGCAATGTGGTGGCATTATTTCTCCATGGTGAGCCAGTGCAGTCTATTGAGCGCGGTGACGATGCCGTGGTGGTGCTTGATGAAACGCCATTTTATGGCGAGTCAGGCGGCCAGGTCGGGGACCAAGGTGAATTGAAATCCGACCTAGGTCTGTTTATCGTGAGCGATACGCAAAAATACGGTCAAGCGTATGGCCATCTGGGACGGTTGGCTCACGGTGAGCTACACGTCGGCGATCGGGTCTCCGCCAGTGTGGATCAAGCGCGGCGCTCGCGCATTCGGCTGAACCATTCGGCGACCCATCTTCTGCACGCGGCGCTACGCCAGGTGCTGGGTGAACATGTAGGCCAGAAAGGGTCGCTGGTTAATGATCACTATTTGCGCTTCGATTTTTCCCATGGCGAAGGCATGAAACCCCAGCAAATACGCGCAGTGGAAGATATTGTTAACCAACAAATTCGCCGTAATTTACCTATTGAAACCCAAGTGATGGATCTTGAGGCCGCACGGGGTACCGGAGCTATGGCACTGTTTGGTGAAAAATATGATGCTCAAGTCAGGGTATTGAGCATGGGGGATTTTTCCACTGAACTGTGCGGCGGCATCCACGCCAGTCGTACCGGCGACATCGGCCTGTTTCGGATTATTTCTGAATCCGGGACTGCCGCGGGCATACGCCGCATAGAGGCCGTCACCGGCGAAGGCGCATTGGCGGACTTGCATCAGCAAAGTGACCTGGTTCACGATATTGCTCAATTGGTTAAAGGCGACAACCAAAGCTTGGCGGATAAGGTCAAAGCGTTGATGGATCGCACCCGGCAATTGGAAAAAGAACTTCAGCAGCTCAAAAATCAGCAGGCTGCTCAGGAAAGCAGTGCGCTTACCGCTGGTGTAAAGGAGATACACGGCATTAAGGTATTGGTGAGCCGATTGGATAATGTGGATCCCAAAATGTTGCGCACCATCGTGGACGATCTGAAAAATCAGCTTGGTTCGGCGGTTATTGTACTGGCCACTGTCACGGATAATAAGGTCAGCCTGATTGCCGGGGTTACAAAAGATTTAACCAACCGGGTGAAGGCCGGTGAGCTCATCAGTCAATTAGCCCAGCAAGTGGGCGGTAAGGGCGGTGGGCGGCCCGATATGGCTCAGGCTGGAGGAAGTGATGCCAGTGCATTACCTGCAGCTCTGTCAGACGTTGAGGCCCTGCTGGTAAACACATTCGGGGCAGAATAAGAATACGTTATGATAAACGCCATGACTTTCTGTTAAGTTATGGCGTTTGAATTCTTATTTATTCCTAGTCAAAAGTTAGGCGCGAAGTGAGTCATATCGACTAAACTTATACCTGATGTAGCAATAGGTCAGCCTGGGGGCATTTAATGTCGCTTAGATGGCTTACGCTTTCATGGTATATGATGGATAATGGCGGGAAACTGAGAGACCCGACTCTTTTAATCTTTCAAGGAGCAAAGAATGCTAATTCTGACTCGTCGAGTTGGTGAAACCCTCATGATAGGCGATGAGGTAACGGTTACTGTTTTAGGAGTCAAGGGCAACCAGGTCCGTATCGGTGTCAACGCGCCTAAAGAAGTCTCTGTTCACCGGGAAGAAATATACCAGCGAATCCAGGCTGAGAAGTCACAGCAGAATCCTTTCTAATCTTTCAAGCGCCTTGCAGTAGCGAGGCGCCGCCCCCCTCTTGATTCCTGATCCTATTTAATTATTCTAGATGATTTCCAGCTGAATAGTTAAATAGGACACATTTATTACTGATTTAAGTGCAATCCACTTCATCTCTCACGTTGCCAATGCGTTGGCTGCGCGAAAGCTATTGGCTGTATTGTGCTGTCAATCTGGTCAACTTGCATGGCTTTTGTGCAAACGCGCGCTGTAGGGGAAAAATTGTTTGACTTATCAGGCCGGGAAAGTAATATGTGCGCCACGCAGTGCCGATGAGCATTATCACCGGCGCGTAGGTGAGGTGGCCGAGAGGCTGAAGGCGCTCCCCTGCTAAGGGAGTATACGGTCAAAAGCTGTATCGAGGGTTCGAATCCCTCCCTCACCGCCATTAATAATATGCATCCATAGCTCAGCTGGATAGAGTACTCGGCTACGAACCGAGCGGTCGGAGGTTCGAATCCTCCTGGATGCACCATTACTGACCTGTTAGCGCGGTCAGGTATAGGTTTTGGTACAAACAGATATAATCTGGTCACACGTTTTATCGTCTAACACTGCATCCATAGCTCAGCTGGATAGAGTACTCGGCTACGAACCGAGCGGTCGGAGGTTCGAATCCTCCTGGATGCACCATTTTGTATAATTATAATTTTTTACTGCATAATATTTATTTGCATCCATAGCTCAGCTGGATAGAGTACTCGGCTACGAACCGAGCGGTCGGAGGTTCGAATCCTCCTGGATGCACCATGCACCATGACACGTGGACTCCGCTATTTCCCCCCTATTTTAATACCTTGATTTATCTTCACCCCGCGAGTAACAGCCTTGTTGGATAGCTTTATTTCCTGTTGACAGAAAAAGCGACAATTTTTCCACTTTGCGCTACAGTAATACATTGTTTTTAGCATCAGGAAACGACAATGTACGATCAATACGAAGGGCTGATCTTCGATATGGATGGCACACTGCTCGATACGGAACCCACTCATCATCAAGCCTGGCACCAAGTCCTAAAAAAATATGGAATGCGTTATGATGCGCAGGCCATGACGCCATTAAATGGGTCGCCAACCTGGCGAATTGCCAAAATGATCATTGATAACCACCATTTGATCCTCGATCCTTACGCGTTGGCCAGGGAAAAAACCGCCGCGGTGGAAGCCATGCTATTGGATAACGTGCAACCCTTGCCTCTGGTGGCGGTGGTGAAGGCCTATTACGGTAAAAAGCCGATGGCAGTAGGCACCGGCAGCGAGCATCGGCTGGCGGTGGCTCTGCTGCAGCATTTGGGACTGTTACACTATTTTGATGCCATCGTGGGTGCCGACGATGTACCCCACCATAAGCCGCGGCCGGATACTTTTCTGCGCTGTGCCGAGCTGATGGGCGTTGCACCGGAAAAATGTGTGGTGTTTGAGGATGCGGATTTTGGCATTCAGGCCGCCCAGCTAGCTGAAATGGCCTACGTTGATGTGCGTATTGTCCGGCACTATAGCCAGTAATGATCTCTGTTCCGTGGTTAAACGCGTTATATTAAGGCCCATCGATTTGGTTAACATACCAGAGTCCACCTGATGATGAATTCTTGAATGATAATAATAGATAACCCTCTACGAGCAGTTTCAATTATGCTTAACCTATACCCCATAAACCGCGGGAGGTCGATTTGATCCCGGACGTATCAGAAGCGCTCACATGGCTGGAAGCTAATCCCCATGCACTAAAAGGCATCCGCCGGGGAGTGGAACGTGAAACGCTGCGCATTTCCGCTGATGGTCATTTGGCGCAAACGCCGCATCCAGAATTACTGGGCGCGGCGTTAACGCATAAATGGATTACCACTGATTTTGCCGAGGCGTTGCTTGAATTCATTACGCCTGTCGATGAGGATGTCGACCACCTGTTAGCGCTCTTGCGGGATATTCATCGTTACGTAGCGCGCCACCTCGGTGATGAGCGCATGTGGCCGCTGAGCATGCCTTGTTTTATCAACCAGAGCCAACCTATCGAGTTGGCACAGTATGGTTCGTCCAATGTGGGGCGCCTCAAAACATTGTATCGTGAGGGGCTGAAAAACCGTTACAGTACCTTGATGCAGGTCATCTCCGGCGTGCACTACAATTTTTCGTTGCCACTGGCTTTTTGGCAGGCGCGTCTGGGCATAACTGATGAGGCTAGCGGTAAAGACCAAATTTCCGACGGCTATTTGCGCTTAATTCGAAATTATTACCGTTTCGGATGGATCATTCCTTACCTGTTCGGTGCTTCACCGGCCATTTGTTCTTCCTTTCTGGCCGGGCGCAAGACCGACCTGCCGTTTGAACAGGCAAAATCCGGCATGATCTATTTGCCGTTTGCCACGTCATTACGCCTGAGTGATTTGGGATACACTAACAAATCACAAAGTGAGCTTGGGATAACCTTTAATCGGATCGAGGAATACATTAGCGGTTTGAAGCGGGCCATCAAGACCCCGTCTGCGGAATTTCAGCAAATTGGCCTTGAACGGGAGGGTAAACGCCTGCAAATAAACACGAATGTATTACAAATTGAAAACGAACTGTACGCGCCGATTCGTCCCAAACGTGTCACTCGCCGGGATGAAACGCCGTCCGATGCATTAACCCGCGGCGGTATCGAGTATATTGAAGTGCGATCGCTGGATATCAATCCCTTTTCACCCATCGGTATTGATGAGCGGCAGGCGCGTTTCCTGGATCTTTTCCTCATCTGGTGTACGTTAGCAGATGCGCCACAGATGAACGCGCAAGAGGTTTTATGCACCCGTTCTAATTGGAATAAGGTGATCCTGGAAGGGCGCAAACCGGGTCTGACGCTTGAGGTCGATTGCGGTTCACCGCAACAGCCGCTGGCGGATATTGGTAAATCCCTCTTTCATGATTTGCGCCGGGTGGCAGTAATTCTCGATAGTAATAATGACAATCAGCAGTACCAGCAAGCCTGCGATGCTCTGGTTGCCAGTTTTGACGATCCGGAACTGACGTACTCAGCGCGAATATTACAGGCTATGCAGCAGCAGGGCATTGCCGAGATGGGTTTAATGCTGGCCAATGAATATCGCCAAATGTTACGAACTGAACCGTTTGAAGTGTTGAATGAAGAACAGTTTGACAAGGAACAGGCGTCTTCATGGCTGCGCCAGCGGGAAATTGAAGCATCGGACACGCTAAGCTTTGAACAATATCTGGCGCAACATAACGCTGGCTAAAAAAGAAAAGGCCACAGATGTCTGTGGCCAAATAAACATCTCTACATACAGGGATGATGATAACAAATGCGCGTCTTTCAATAATTCAGACCCACGTGATGGAAGAAAGTTTCCGGAAACGGTAAAAAAATTAATTTATTTAAGAGGAGGCGACGATATGCCACTGCTGGATAGCTTTACCGTAGACCACACCCGCATGGCAGCGCCAGCGGTACGTGTTGCTAAGACCATGAAAACGCCTAATGGCGATACCATCACTGTCTTTGACTTACGTTTTTGCCGGCCTAATCTGGAAGTGATGCCTGAACGCGGCATTCATACTCTGGAACATTTATTTGCTGGTTTTATGCGTAATCATCTTAATGGTGACGGGGTTGAAATCGTCGATATTTCACCCATGGGCTGCCGTACCGGCTTTTACATGAGCCTGATCGGCGCTCCGGAAGAGGTTCGTGTAGCCAACGCCTGGAAAGCCGCAATGGCGGATGTATTGAAGGTGACTGACCAGAACAAGATTCCCGAGCTCAACGAGTACCAGTGCGGAACTTATCATATGCATTCCTTACCGGAAGCGCAGGAAATCGCGCAGCATATTCTCGATCATGATATTAGAGTAAACCACAACGATGAATTGGCCCTGCCAAAAGAAAAACTGGCCGAGCTGCATATTTGAACAGTAGTAAAAAAACGACCCTGGAGAGCCCCAAAGCCTTAGGAAAACCAGCCAGTCTTAACTGACGGGCATTATTCCAGCTGTGGGGCTTTTTTTAGAACACCAAACTTTACCCTATGACTGATCAACTCACGTCGTCAAGGCCGGACTTTAGTGCTTTGAGCGGGGTGATCCGGACTTGTTTGATCATATTGTCCTGCACTGACATGATGTCGATTTGGTAACTATCGATCTGGGTTTGGGTCCCCGCCAGCGGAATATCCTGCAGTGCCTCTAGCAGCATACCGTTAACTGTGCGGGCTTCATCTTCGGGCAGTGTCCAGTTGAAGGCTTTATTCAATTCTCGAATGTTGGCACCGCCTTCAATCAATACTGAACCATCGCTCTGTGGGATGACCTCTTCTGCCAATGTGGGCGACATGGAGGTCGTGAAATCACCGACGATCTCTTCCAGAATATCCTCAACGGTAACCAGTCCCTGTATATCCCCATACTCATCAACGATTAAACCCACTTTTTCTTTATTGCGCTGAAATTTGACCAATTGGATATTCAGCGGAGTGCCTTCGGGGATGTAGTAGATTTCATCGGCAGCGCGCAACAGGTTTTCCTTGGTAAACTCTTGTTTCTCGGTCATCAGTCGATACGCTTCGCGCACCCGCAGCATACTGATGGCGTCATCCAGGTTATCGCGATATAGCACGATGCGGCCATGTGGAGAGTGGGTCAGTTGGCGGATGATATTGCGCCAGTCATCATTAACATTGATACCGACGATCTCGTTGCGCGGCACCATAATGTCGCCCACGCTGACCTTTTCCAAGTCCAATACCGAAATCAGCATATCCTGGTTGCGCCTGGAAATCAGTGAACGGGACTCATTAACAATGGAGCGTAGTTCGTCCTTGCTCAAGGCGTCATTAAGACCTGATGGCACCTTAATCCCCAGCAGTCGCATCAGGATCCGGGTAACAATATTCAACAGCCACACCAGCGGCATCATGATTTTTTGCAACGGCGATAGCAGTAGGCTACTGGGGAAGGCTATATGCTCGGGGTATAACGCGGCCACGGTTTTTGGCAGGACTTCAGCAAACAGCAAAATAACTAGCGTGAGTACACCGGTGCTGATTGCCACGCCGATATCCCCATATAACCGTATACCGACGAGGGTGGCCAAGGCTGAAGCCAGAATATTGACCAGGTTATTGCCAATCAGTACCAGGCTCAATAACCGATCGGGGCGATGCAGTAATTTTTCCACCCGCCTGGCGGCACGGTTGCCCTGCTTAGCCAGATGCCGTAGTCGGTAACGATTGAGCGTCATCATCCCGGTTTCCGAGGCGGAAAAATAGGCAGATACCAGCACCATCATTACCAATATGATTATTAGGGTACTGGTTGAAACATGTTCCAACGTGGGTGTTCCTTGTGAGATGTAAAACGTGGTGAAATGCCGCATTAATCTGTGGCCAACCCGGTTCAGCCGGTGGCGATATTTTGCCAAATGCGGCTACCGAAATAAGCCAATGTTAACAGCAATACACCGACCAAACTGAGCCATATCACGCGGCGGCCACGCCAGCCGTTACGATAATGCCCCCACAATAAAACAATATAGACGCACCAAGCCATGATGGAGAGCACGGCTTTATGCAGATTTTCGCCGGTAAACATATTCTGAAAATACAACAGGCCGGTGCATAAGGTCAGCGTCAATAGAATGACGCCGACCTGGGTGATATGAAACATTTTACGCTCAATACTCATCAGCGGCGGCATATCGGCGCTGAAGGTCAGTCGTTTGGTCTTGAGCATATGATCGAGCCAGGCCAGCTGAAACGCGTAGAGCGTGGCGATAATCAGCACCGAATAGGAAAACAGCGCCAGGCCGATATGCGCCAGTAACCCTGGTGAAGCCTCGAGATGGGTAATAAATTCTCCGGGTATCAGGGTGGCGGTCGACAGGTGGATCATGGCGAAAATATAGACGATAGGTAGCAGGAACCAGCCCCGGTTAATGGTGGCTACGATGGTCATCACAATACCAATCACCAGGCTGACCGCTGAACCGATATTTATCAGGCTTAAGTTCTGTCCTGCGTTGACGTCGAAAATCCGCTGATAAAGCGTGAAGGCATGGCCGGACAATGCCACCGCGGCGGAGAGTAACGCCAGCCGCCGGTATGCGCTGCTTCTACGCAAAATACTGGGCAGAATCAGGCCAAGACTGAGCGCGTAGGCAATAAAAGCCAGTAGGGCAATCGATGACATATTGCTAATGGTCTTAGGCTAGTATGAGAGGTGAGACCAGTATAGCGTTAGCGACGCCAGGCTCCAACCGTTCTCGTTGTTGGGGCAGAGATCTCTGTGCGCTTCGTGTTATACTGGTCGCAATAATGTCGCACGAGCGGCCGGACTCCAGCTTGGGTGTAAAGAACGATGTTTGAAAATTTATCCGATCGATTATCGCGCTCCTTGCGCAATATCAGCGGCCGGGGCCGCCTGACTGAAGAGAACATTAAAGAAACGCTGCGCGAAGTTCGCATGGCGCTGTTGGAAGCCGACGTTGCCTTGCCGGTGGTACGCGATTTTATCAGCCGTGTGAAAGAAAGTGCGCTCGGTCAAGAAGTGAATAAAAGCCTGACCCCTGGTCAGGAATTCGTCAAGATCGTGCGTACCGAGCTGGTTAACGCGATGGGCGAGGAAAATAACGAACTGAATTTGGCCGCCCAGCCGCCGGCGGTTGTGCTGATGGCGGGCCTGCAAGGGGCCGGTAAAACCACCAGCGTAGCCAAGCTGGGCAAGTATCTGCGTGAAAAGCACAAGAAAAAAGTGCTGGTGGTCTCGGCGGATGTTTATCGCCCAGCGGCGATCAAACAGTTGGAAACACTGGCGGAAACGGTGGGCGTGGATTTTTTTCCCTCCGATGCTGGCCAACGACCGCTGGATATTGTTAACCAGGCTTTGCAACAGGCCAAGCTGAAGTTTTACGATGTTCTGCTCGTGGATACCGCCGGCCGACTGCACGTCGATGCCGCCATGATGGACGAAATCAAACAAATCCACGCGGCCATCAAACCGGTGGAAACGCTGTTTGTGGTCGATGCCATGACCGGCCAGGACGCCGCCAACACCGCTAAGGCGTTTAACGAGGCCTTGGCGCTGACCGGCGTCATCCTGACCAAGGTCGACGGTGACGCCCGCGGCGGCGCGGCGCTGTCCATTCGCCACATCACGGGGAAACCGATTAAATTCATGGGGGTGGGTGAAAAGACCGACGCTCTTGAACCGTTCTACCCCGATCGTATCGCCGGGCGTATTTTGGGTATGGGCGACGTGCTATCGCTCATTGAGGATCTCGAAAGCAAGGTTGACCGTGTTCAGGCCGAGAAATTAGCGAACAAGCTGAAAAAAGGCGATGGCTTCGATTTAACCGATTTTCTCGATCAGCTCAAGCAAATGCGCAGCATGGGCGGGATGGCCAGCATGATGAGCAAGTTGCCCGGCGCGGGTCAACTGCCCGCCAATGTGAAATCTCAGATGGACGATAGCGTACTGGTGCGTATGGAAGCCATCATCAATTCCATGACGTTCAAGGAACGGGCACAGCCGGAGATCATTAAAGGCTCCCGCAAGCGTCGCATTGCCAGCGGTTGTGGTTTACAGGTACAAGAGATTAACCGCATGCTCAAACAATTCGACGACATGCAACGCATGATGAAAAAGATGAAAAAAGGTGGAATGGCAAAAATGATGCGTGGCATGAAGGGCATGATGCCACCCGGTTTCCCCGGACGGTAACGATACTTTACGTTGCAGATGCGTTGGCTGCGCCGGCGCATCCCCGTTACATAGTGCGCTATGCTCCTGGGGCCGCGCGGGCTTGCCACCGTACTGCAACTCGAATTATTTAGGGTATATAGATTGCTTTTTGCTCTCAAACGAGTAAAATTCCGGGGCTTTTTGTACAGCGACTTTTATCGCAGCTATACCGCAATTGGGCCCCGTTCCTCGATGGGGCCTGGTTGTTTTATTAACTAAAGAGGATGTTATGGTAACAATTCGTTTGGCACGTGGCGGCGCAAAAAAACGCCCGTTTTATCAAATCGTCGTGACTGACAGCCGCAATGCGCGTGATGGTCGCTTTATTGAACGTATTGGCTTTTTTAACCCGATCGCGTCTGGTCAGGCTGAAGGTCTGCGTTTGGACCTGGATCGCATTGAGCATTGGGTCAGCCAGGGCGCAACTGTTTCAGAACGCGTTTCTGGATTGATTAAAGACGCTAAGAAAGCGGCTTAATGGATCTTGGTGGTGGCTATGAGCAAACAAACCCGTACCGCAATTCCCACTAACCCTATCGTTGTGGGCAAAATGGGATCGACGTATGGTATTCGCGGTTGGCTCAGAGTGTTTTCATCCACTGAAGAGTCCGAAAGCATTTTTGACTACCAGCCCTGGTTTATTAAACGGGCGGGTGAGTGGCAGCTCATCGAGCTGGAAGGCTGGAAGCGCCACAGTCAGGATTTGATCATTAAGGTCAAAGGCATGGAAGACCGGGAAGCCGCGGCTCTACTGACAAATTGTGACATTGTCGTGGATTCAACGCAGTTGCCGGCTCTTGACGCGGGTGATTACTACTGGAAAGACCTTATGGGCTGCCAGGTCGTAACCACTGCGGGTTATCAGCTCGGTTCAATCATTGATATGATGGAAACCGGCTCCAATGATGTCATGGTAGTAAAAGCCAACCTGAAAGATGCCTTCGGTATTCAGGAACGATTAATTCCGTTCCTCGACGGGCAGGTTATCAAAAACGTCGATCTCAACGCACGCGCGATTGAGGTTGAATGGGATCCGAATTTCTGATCCCGGACGTAAAACGGCAATTGGGTGGAACCGCAGTATGTGGATTGGTGTTATCAGCCTGTTTCCTGAAATGTTCCGCGCAATTACTGATTACGGGGTAACCGGTCGGGCAGTGAAAAACGGCCTGCTGACCATGCAGTGCTGGAGTCCACGTGATTTTACCCACGATCGGCACCGTACCGTGGACGAACGCCCTTATGGCGGCGGACCGGGTATGCTGATGATGGTGCAGCCCTTACGGGATGCGATTCACGAGGCAAAGAACAAGGCAGGCGAAGGGGCGAAGGTCATTTATCTCTCTCCCCAGGGACGTAAGCTCGATCAGCAAGGTGTGAGCGAGCTGGCTACTCACCAGAAAGTGATTTTGGTATGTGGTCGTTACGAAGGTATCGATGAGCGTCTGATAGCCACTGAGATCGATGAAGAGTGGTCTATCGGGGATTATGTGCTCAGCGGCGGTGAGTTGGCGGCCATGGCGCTGATTGATTCCGTTTCCCGGTTTATCCCGGGAGTATTGGGTCATGAAGCCTCTGCGGCGGAGGATTCCTTCGCTGAAGGTTTGCTGGATTGTCCGCATTATACCCGTCCCGAGGTATTGGCAGGCATGGAGGTTCCGTCGGTTCTGCTGTCGGGCAACCATGCTGAGATACGTCGCTGGCGCTTGAAACAGTCGCTAGGCCGAACTTGGCTTAGAAGACCTGAACTTCTGGAAAGCCTAGCTCTGACTGACGAGCAAGCAAAGTTGCTAACTGAATTCCAACGGGAATATCGGGCTAAGCAATAAAACTATTAAGGGCAACGGCGCTAACGCACCGACGAGCCTGAACACTCAGTTTACCTAGGGTAAGAGACCTATTATGAGCAACATTATTAAACAGATCGAAGAAGAGCAGATGAAGCAGGACGTGCCTGCATTCCGTCCGGGTGATTCCGTGGAAGTGAAGGTATGGGTTGTTGAAGGTACTAAGAAACGTCTGCAGGCATTCGAGGGCGTGGTTATCGCTATTCGTAACCGCGGTCTGCATTCTGCATTCACTGTTCGCAAAATTTCTAATGGCGAAGGTGTTGAGCGTGTATTCCAGACGCATTCACCGGTTATCGACAGCATTGCTGTTAAACGTCGTGGTGCCGTTCGTCAGGCGAAATTGTATTACCTGCGTGAACGTACTGGTAAGTCTGCCCGTATCAAAGAGCGTCTTAACGCCTAGTACGCTTTCGCAACATCCGAAAGCTTTTAGTTATCGAAGGGCCGGCCAGTGGGCTGGCCTTTTTTTTAGTGGTGTGAAGCAATGTGTCATTGACTGACACTAACGCTGAATTTCCCGTGTCGCCAAATGACATTGAACCCCGCTGTGTTCCCGGTGCTCACGGTCAATTGCGCTCTTTTACCGTTAATGACTATCGGCTGCCCGCTGCCATTGCTGCTTCAACTGTTCCGCCTGCGCTACGCCATCACAACTGGCAGGGAAAGCCAAACCTCTCGCCGCCCATGCGCGGATCGTCTCGACCTGGCATAGTTCACCTTGTCCCGCGACGTAACCTTTAAGATAATTGTCACGATCGATTTGTGGGTTGCCATATTCTTCGGCCAGCTCAGTGTTGTCGCTGACGACTTTACCGGCCAGCGCGTCACTGTATCCCATTTGATACCATTGGGAAGGTGCCTGGACCGCGGTGACACGGGGCGGTGGCGAGCTACAAGCGACAAGCAAAAACAGACCGATTAATACACAACGTTTCATCAGCCATGGGCCCTAAACTGAGAATAAGTGGTGGTATCATAAAGAGGCTTATTTCACCTAGCAAGCTGCATTCTCTTTAGCCAATACCTGGTGCTTGTGTTCATTACTATCAAAATACGGGAAAGAACTTTCATTAAGTGTAAACTTAAATTTACATCACGATGATTTTGGTGCGTAATATTCATCAGAATGAAATCGTGGATTTTATTATTTTATTCATTAATTTTAGCGTTTACATCTCATAAAATCTTATTACTAACTATTTTGTTCCGATAAATGACGATAATCTGTATCAATTACGTGTTGTTTTTCTGCTCCTAGCAAGGGTAATAAAATATTTACACCTATGGATTGAAAACTTTACGTCACATGGTATGGTATAGCCATAAGTCAGCGGCGAGCAGTTGTTATCACAACCCGCGGCACCAACTCCCCTAGTCAGGAAACACACCATGCAAAAAGACGCGCTTAACAATGTTCACATTATTGATGAACAGGTCATGATCACCCCAGAAGAACTTAAACGGCAGTTCCCTTTAACCGATGCTGAGCAGCAGGCCATCGCCACGTCGCGTCAAACCATAGCCGATATTATCCATGGCAGGGATCCGCGTTTGCTGGTGGTATGCGGCCCGTGCTCCATTCATGATTTGGATAGTGCGTTGGACTATGCTCGGCGACTGACGACCCTGTCGGCGGAGCTGGGGGATCAGCTGTATATCGTTATGCGTGTCTATTTTGAAAAGCCGCGTACCACTGTGGGCTGGAAGGGGCTAATCAATGACCCCTACATGGACGGATCATTCGACGTAGAGGCCGGTTTAAAAATTGCCCGTAGCCTGCTGTTGGAATTGGTACGCATGGGCCTGCCGTTGGCCACCGAAGCCTTGGATCCCAACAGCCCGCAATACTTGGGCGACTTATTTAGCTGGTCCGCTATTGGTGCGCGCACCACTGAATCCCAAACTCATCGGGAAATGGCCTCGGGTTTGTCCATGCCGGTGGGTTTTAAAAACGGTACCGACGGCAGTTTGGCCACCGCTATCAATGCCATGCGTGCCGCCGAGATGTCACATCGTTTTATGGGCATCAATCAGGCCGGACAGGTTTCGTTGTTGCAAACCCGTGGTAACCCGGATGGTCATGTGATTTTGCGCGGGGGCAAACAACCAAACTATCATGCGGCGGATATTACTGATTGTGAACAGCAAATGGTGAAAGCGAAACTTAACGCGGCGCTGATGATTGACTGCAGCCATGGCAACTCGAATAAAGATTACCGTCGCCAGACCGAGGTGGCGCAGTCGGTACTGGCACAGATAAAAGCCGGCAACCGCTCGATTATCGGCCTGATGTTGGAAAGTCATATTAATGAAGGCAGCCAATCCTCCGATTGCCCCCGTGACGAGATGCAGTATGGTGTATCGGTAACTGATGCCTGTATCAACTGGCAAAGTACCGATACACTGTTGCGACAACTGCATGATGAACTGCACGGTGTCCTGACTGGACGGTTGGCTGGAGAATAATAAAGTATGGTAGCGGAGCTAAACGCGTTACGGGATCAGATCGATGAAGTTGATAAGTCCTTGCTGGCCTTACTGGCCAGGAGATTACACTTGGTCGCTGAGGTAGGCGAAGTAAAAAGTCGATATGGTTTGCCGATTTATGCCCCGGATCGCGAGGCGGCCATGTTGACCTCACGGCGCAACGAAGCACTGGCCCAGGGGGTGCCGCCGGATCTGATTGAAGATGTGTTGAGACGGGTAATGCGTGAGTCGTACTCCAGCGAAAACGACAAGGGCTTCAAAACCCTCTGCCCGCAGTTACGTCCGGTGGTGATTGTCGGTGGCCGTGGCCAGATGGGCCGGTTGTTTGAAAAGATGCTCAGATTATCGGGTTACCAGGTTCGGATCCTGGAGCAGGAGGACTGGCCACAGGCGCCAACGTTGCTACAGGATGCGGGCATGGTGATTATCAGCGTGCCGATTCATGTCACTGTCGAGGTTATCGAACGGCTGCCTCCGTTGCCACTTGACTGTATTTTGCTTGATCTGGCCTCTATCAAAAATGCGCCGCTGCAAGCCATGCTGGCGGCGCATAACGGACCGGTGCTCGGATTACACCCCATGTTCGGCCCCGATAGCGGCAGCCTGGCAAAACAGGTGGTGGTGTATTGCGATGGTCGGCAACCGGAAGCCTATCAATGGCTGCTGGAGCAAATTCAGGTTTGGGGAGCACGTTTGCATCGCATTAGTGCGGTCGAGCACGATCAAAATATGGCCTTCATCCAGGCGTTGCGTCATTTCGCGACCTTTGCTTATGGCATGCATCTGGCACAAGAAAATGTGCAGCTAGAACAACTGCTGGCGCTATCTTCGCCGATTTATCGGCTGGAGCTGGCGATGATTGGCCGATTATTTGCTCAGGACCCGCAGCTTTATGCCGATATCATCATGTCTTCTGAAAGCAATCTGGCGTTGATTAAACGCTATTATATGCGTTTTGGCGAAGCCATTACTCTGCTTGAGCAGGGCGATAAGCAGGCCTTTATTACTCGCTTTAAACAAATCGAACAATGGTTTGGCAGTTATGCCCAGAGTTTCCTGGAGGAAAGTCGCCTGCTGTTGCGCCAGGCTAACGATATTCGCAAATAAACCAGACCTGAGTCTTGGCGTTCTGGCTGCAGGCACAAACCGGCTTATTCTTCAGCAAAAGACGCCCCATGTCGCTAAAAAAGCTTTTTTAAACAACGGCCAATCGTAACGTAAAATCAATACGCTACGTTTGGCCGGACCAAAAGTGAACACCAAGCAAGGGGGGCTACACCACTACAGCGTTTTGGGCGACGGATTCCGGCTAACAAATCCATTTACCGTCTGGGCCCGAGGTTTTACGGCACATCGGATAAGCTGGCTATCACCCAAGTGATGTTCAGCTAGGTTCTACCGGCACCACGTTTTCCGTCGGATAACAGCCCAGCACCTTGAGTGAACGGGTTATGGCCAGCAGTGAGGTCAATGCTTTTTGCATCGCCGCGCTGCGCAGATTGGCTTGTACATCGATATAAAACATCTCTTCGCGAGGATTACCATGGATTGGCCTCGACTCAAGCCGGGTCATCACGATCGCGTTATCGCGCAGCACCAGTAATGCCTCAACCAGAGCGCCGGATTGCTGGCCGGTCGCCATAATCAAGGTGGTTTTCGCTGGCACCTGTTCCGATACCTCGATGGCTTTACGCGCCAAGACAATAAAACGGGTAAAATTCTGTTGTTGGTTGGCAAGATTGTGCTCAAGCACTTGCAAACCATACAGCGCTCCACCTGGGCCGCTGCCTAGTGCTGCCGCCTTGGGCGATTTCAACGCTGCCACCTGTTCCATGGCCGCCGCAGTGCTTTCACAATATTCAATTTTCCAATGCGGGTAACGGTTAATAAACTGGCTACATTGCTGGAATGGTTGCGGATGGCTGTAAACGACGTCGATTTGATCAAGACTGGTTTCACCGGTGACCAATACACAGTGGTCAATAGGGTTGGTCAACTCACCCACCAGTGACAGATTGGTGTGCTGCAGCAGATCATAAACATCGTTAATCGAACCTGAGCTGCTGTTTTCTATGGGCAGCACGCCATAATCGGCCTGGCCGGTTTCCACCTGATGAATAATGTCAGTAAATTTCTGGCAGCCGCATTCCACGGTGTGATCAAAATAACGTGCGCCATATTGACGGGCAGCCAAATGGGAATAAGACCCCTTGGGCCCAAGAAAGGCAATCCGCGCCGAACGCTCCAGGTTTTGGTTAAGATCCGTCTGGAGTAAGGCCTGTTGAGTCAACACCGAATCTTCAATGATCAACTGAAACAGCCGGGTAATATAAAAACCATCCAGATTCAGTTTATTGCCTTCGGTCACCAGATGTTCGAGTAAATCCCGCTCGCGCGCTTTATCGCGAATGGGACGATGAGTGGTCAATTTACTGCGTGCCACGTCCAGCGCCAGTTCACGTCGCTCTGCCAGCAGGGTCAATATTTTATTATCCAGCGCGCTGATGCGCTCACGCAGCGCGAATAGTGGGTTTTCATTCATGTTCTTATCACCTGTCAAACTGTCATAAAAAAAGCCTCCTGGGGTCAGGAGGCTTTTTTGTTCGTCTTCGTATTCTTTCTCGTATGACGACCGGCCTCCCATTCAGGGGAAGATAAAAAAGAAGGCGAAGAAAAACGTATTACTATGCATGATGCCAGCTTTCGGTCGTATGAGAAGGTTACAGTAACCGTTGCCTTTTCACTCTGTCAATAGAAAACGCGCCGTTATGGCGCGTTATGCTTGCTGTTGGTATCCCGGGAGGTGGGTCAGTCTTGGCCCGCCGTCCTCTAGATGCCAAGCGGATTATTCAGTAGCCAGGTTATTTGACGTCTTGACACATTCGTCGGCGCGCCTGGCTTCACCCTTGTGCTGAACCTTATTGAGCTGGCGTTCCAGCTTGGTGATCAGCTCATTGATGGCGGCGTACATATCCTGATGACTGGCGCTAGCGACTAATTGGCCGTTTGGTGTACTAAGCGTAGCGTCAGCCACAAAACCCTGCGGTTGCTTGGAGAGGATAATATGCGGATTTATCAGCTGGGTCTGCCACTTGGCAAGTTTTTCCAGACGTTCTTCGACATGTTGGCGAATGGCTGGAGTGATTTCCATTTGCTTGCTGGTAATATTGATGATCATATCACTACCTCTCTTGTCGTTTACGTAACTTAAGCATACCCCCTGTTGGACGAAAAAGTGTGAGTCCAATCACTTTTATTTGGGGGTTGAGGGGGCGATCACAGGTTTGTGAGCATCCTATAAGAAAGGGGGCTCATCGCTTGAGAGTTAACACCGGATGGTGCATTATCGACTGGATAACCTTGGCGCACATTGGGGTTGAGTGACCGGCTAAACCTGTTACTGTCGAGGTTTACGCATTTGTGATTACACCAGTTTTTACCCTCCTTTTAGTCTAGTCGGCTCCCTTCAATCCAGACAAAAAAAACGGCAGCCTAAGCTACCGTTATGACGAGGTGAGAACCTTGCGACTTAATCCGACGACACTGGGTTGGCGGTAATGATTTTCGCCACTTTATCGGCTTGGCCCTGAAGCTGCAATTGCTGGTAGGCATTTTCCATCAATGGCAGCGCCTCGCGGGTGGCCTGTGCATCAGGGAAATTGCGCAGCATTTGTTCAACCCGGTTAACGACGGCAACATACGCGCCGCGCTTGGTATAAAACTCGACAACCGAAAGCTCATACTTGGCTAGCCGATCCTTGAGATAAACCAGACGTTTTGCGGCATCCGTGGCATACTGGCTGTTAGGATAACCGCTGACTAACTGCGTAAAATCACGGAAGGCCGCGCGGGCATGCTGAGGGTCACGGTCGGAACGATCCACACCGAAGAAGCCCTGCAATGCGCTGTCATCCAGTGCCATATCTGTAAGACCACGCATATAAAGAACATAATCGACGTTTGGATGTGTTGGATTCAGACGCAGGAAACGATCGATTGAGGCTTGGGCTAAAATGAGATCCGCCGATTTATAATAGGCATAAATCAAATCAAGCTGGACCTGCTGCGCATAGGGACCGAATGGATAGCGGTTATCCAGAGCTTCCAGTTCCTTAATGGCTCCTTTATAGTCACCATCCTGCAATTTTAGCTGGGCGGACGCATAAATCTCGGAGGGCGGATTATCGGGAACGGCATCCTTGGAACTGGAGCAACCGACCAGCATCAGGCTCAATGTGGCTGCTGCCACCAGATATTTCATACGCATCATGACGTTTTGCTTATCCTCAGAGTGTTATTCCGGGAGACTGTCCGTTAAGCTCCCGAATGAGACCAGCTACAATAGCATATTATTCTAAACGGCAATGCCGTGAAAACCCAACGATAACGAAGAAGCTGCATATGGCACAACAACAACTCCTCACCGGAACGGTGAATGAATCACAACTCGGGCAACGTTTAGATCAGGCTTTAGCCGAAATGTTCCCTGAATATTCACGATCTCGCATAAAAGTCTGGATCCTCGACAGCCGGGTTCGGATTAACGGGATAGTGACACCCACACCGAAAGAAAAGGTGTTGGGGGGCGAACTGATTGAAATTGATTCAATTATTGAAGAAGATACACGCTGGATAGCACAGGATATCGCCTTGAATATCGTCTATGAGGATGACGATATTCTGGTGATAAATAAACCTCGGGACTTGGTGGTACATCCTGGTGCGGGCAATGCCGACGGTACTATCCTGAACGCTTTGTTACATTATTACCCGGCTATTGCCGAAGTGCCTCGGGCTGGAATTGTTCACCGCCTGGATAAAGATACAACTGGACTGATGGTGGTCGCCAAGACAGTACCGGCACAAACGCGCCTGGTAGAATCGCTGCAGGCACGTGAAATCACCCGCGAATACGAAGCAGTCGCTATTGGCAATATGACCTCCGGTGGCACGGTTGAACAACCGATAGCGCGTCATCCAAGTAAACGGACCCATATGGCGGTGCATCCTATGGGCAAACCCGCAGTGACCCACTATCGGATTATGGAGCATTTCCGTGTCCATACCCGTTTGCGGTTGCGACTGGAGACCGGCCGAACCCATCAGATCCGGGTTCATATGTCGCATATCAACCATCCGCTGGTGGGTGACCCGCTTTACGGCGGTCGCCCCCGTCCACCCAAAGGCGCGGCAGAGTCGTTTGTCGAGCTGTTGCGCGGGTTCGATCGCCAGGCCCTACACGCCACTATGCTGCGTTTATATCATCCGATCACCGCTATCGAGATGGAATGGCATGCGCCGTTACCGCAGGATATGGTGGATTTAATTGCCGCGATGAAGGCCGATAAGGACATGTTTAAAGATCAAATGGATTGAACATGGGCTCGCTCATCGTTCCTGATTGGCCCGCCCCGGCTAATATCCGGGCCTGTTGCACCACTCGACGTGGTGGTGTCAGTCTGCCACCTTATGCGTCGTTGAACCTGGGCGATCATGTAGGCGATATGCCCGATTCGGTGGCGGAGAACCGACAACGTCTTATCACCCTGGCGGGATTGCCGGCAGCGCCACAGTGGTTGCAGCAGACCCATGGCACCGACGTCGTGACATTGGATCACACGATGTCCGCCCCGTACCGGGCGGATGGCGTTTATAGCCAATGTGCCGGTCAAGTCTGTGCCGTGATGACCGCTGACTGCCTACCGGTATTGTTCTGTGACCGGGCGGGTAAGGAAGTGGCGGCGGCACACGCCGGCTGGCGTGGACTGTGCGCGGGTATCCTCGAAAATACCCTGGCGTGCTTCAATTCCACTCCCGGCGAGCTGTACGCCTGGCTGGGGCCGGCCATCGGTCCGCAGGCGTTCGAAGTCGGACCGGAGGTTAAGGCGGCTTTTGTCGCCCACGATCCTCATGCTGCGAGGGCATTTTCGCCCCATGGGGATACGTTTTTCGCGGATATTTACCAGTTGGCCCGGCTGCGGTTGCTGGCTGCCGGCGTCACGCAAATCTATGGCGCTGAGCATTGCACCCTGACGGAGTCAGCCTCATTTTTCTCCTATCGTCGTGATGGTGTCACCGGACGTATGGCAAGTTTGGTCTGGCTGATATAATCTCTTTTACCAAGACGATCCGTGATGGGTAACAAAAATCTTCTGGTTTTATTGGCGAAAAACCTTGAATTTTAAATAAACGACCTTATTTAATCTCCAGTAGCAATTTTGACCAATATCGGAGGAGTTATGCGCTTGGATCGTCTTACCAATAAATTCCAGCTTGCCCTCGCCGATGCCCAATCCCTTGCTCTCGGGCGCGACAACCAGTTTATCGAACCATTACATGTCATGCTGGCCTTGCTTAATCAGGAAGGCGGCACCGTTCGCCCCCTGTTGCAATCCGCAGGCATTAACCCCGCGCCATTGCGTACCCTCATCGAACAAGCCATTGAGCGTCTGCCTCAGGTTGAGGGGACCGGCGGCGATGTACAGCCTTCCGCAGATTTCGTTAGAGTGTTAAATCTCTGCGATAAGCTGGCACAAAAACGCGCGGACAGCTTTATTTCATCCGAGTTGTTTGTCGTGGCGGCGTTGGATTCGCGCGGCACCTTGGCCGATATATTAAAATCAGCCGGCGCCACGCCGGAAAAAATTACCAAGGCCATAGACCAAATGCGGGGCGGGGAAAACGTGAATGAGCAGGGTGCCGAAGATCAACGGCAGGCATTAAAGAAATACACAATTGATCTCACCGAACGGGCGGAGCAGGGCAAACTGGACCCGGTTATCGGCCGTGATGAAGAGATTCGCCGTACCATTCAGGTGTTGCAGCGTCGTACCAAGAATAATCCAGTGCTGATCGGTGAGCCCGGCGTGGGTAAGACCGCCATCGTCGAGGGTCTGGCACAGCGTATTATCAATGGCGAAGTCCCTGAGGGCATGAAAAACAGCCGGGTGTTGTCATTGGATATGGGATCGCTGGTGGCCGGAGCCAAATACCGCGGGGAGTTCGAGGAGCGCCTAAAAGGGGTGCTGAGCGACTTGTCTAAGCAGGAAGGGCACATCATCCTGTTTATTGACGAACTGCATACCATGGTTGGCGCCGGTAAAGCCGATGGCGCAATGGATGCTGGCAATATGCTTAAACCCGCCCTGGCGCGTGGTGAACTGCATTGCGTTGGTGCCACTACCCTAAATGAATACCGGCAATATATTGAAAAAGATGCTGCGCTGGAACGCCGTTTCCAGAAGGTGTTTGTCGCCGAGCCCAGCGTGGAGGATACCATTGCTATCCTCCGTGGCTTGAAGGAGCGTTATGAACTGCATCACCATGTGCAGATCACCGATCCGGCTATTGTCGCCGCCGCTACGCTGTCTCATCGCTATATCTCAGACCGGCAACTGCCTGACAAAGCTATCGACCTGATTGACGAGGCGGCGTCCAGCATCCGGATCCAAATGGACTCTAAACCGGAAGCGTTGGATCGGCTGGAGCGACGGATCATCCAGCTTAAGCTGGAACAACAGGCATTAAAGAAGGAATCCGACGAAGCCAGTATTAAACGCCTGGATATGCTTAATACCGAACTGTCGCAAAAGGAACGGGAATACTCTGAACTGGAAGAAGAGTGGAAAGCTGAAAAAGCCTCGCTTTCTGGCACCCAAAACCTGAAGACTGAGCTGGAACAGGCGAAACTCTCCATTGAACAGGCACGCCGCGTGGGCGATCTAGCGCGTATGTCTGAGTTGCAGTACGGCAAGATCCCCGAGCTGGAAAAACAGCTGGCTGCCGCATCTCTGGCGGAAGGTAAAACCGTACGTTTGCTGCGCAATCGTGTCACCGATACCGAAATAGCGGAAGTCCTGGCCCGTTGGACCGGTATCCCGGTCTCGCGTATGCTCGAAAGTGAACGCGATAAGCTGGTGCGTATGGAGCAGGATCTGCATCACCGTGTTATCGGCCAAAATGAGGCGGTGGAAGCGGTCGCCAATGCTATCAGGCGCAGCCGTGCAGGTTTGGCCGATCCTAATCGGCCTATCGGTTCATTTATGTTCCTTGGCCCAACCGGGGTGGGGAAAACCGAATTATGCAAAGCGCTGGCATCGTTTTTATTTAGCAGCGATGACGCCATGGTCCGTATTGATATGTCGGAGTTTATGGAAAAGCATTCGGTGTCACGTTTGGTCGGCGCACCTCCCGGGTATGTCGGTTATGAAGAAGGGGGGTATCTGACCGAAGCGGTTCGTCGGCGTCCGTACTCGGTGATTCTGCTCGATGAAATCGAAAAAGCGCACCCTGACGTGTTTAACATTTTGCTGCAGGTGCTTGATGACGGTCGTCTGACTGATGGGCAGGGACGGACGGTGGATTTCCGTAATACAGTAGTCATTATGACATCCAACCTGGGCTCCGACATTATCCAGGAACGCTTTGGTCAGATGAATTACCAGGAAATGAAAGATATGGTACTGGGTGTGGTCAGCCACCATTTCCGTCCAGAATTTATCAACCGCGTTGACGAGGTGGTGGTCTTCCACCCCTTAGGGCGTGAGCATATTGCCCGTATTGCACAGATACAACTGCAGCGGCTCTATAAACGGCTAGAAGATCGCGGTTACAGTATGACGCTGAGTCCAGAGGCTCTGGAACTGCTGGGCAACGTTGGGTTCGATCCGGTCTATGGTGCGCGGCCGTTGAAACGTGCCATTCAGCAGGAGATCGAAAACCCGCTTTCCCAGCAGATGCTGTCAGGCAAGCTGGTTCCTGGGATACCCATCCGGATGGAGGTTCAGGATGGCCACATCGTGGCGACTCAGTAACCTATAATAGGGCCGCATCAATAGACACGTTGTTATAACCCGCCTTCCATGGCGGGTTTTTTTATTCATTGATTCGACACAACACATTACAGCAGGCCGGGCGCAGCCTGGCTCCGGCCCGGTTAACGGCTTATTGATGGAGCAGTCTGTTTTGCCGGCCATTGCGGTAATTTGTCTTAATAATGAGCAGTCAGACGGTTTTTGCAAATTAGCGCTTGTCTCATTCCAGAAAGTCCCTATAATGCGCCTCCACTGACCGGGAACAAACGCTAACGCGACGCCGGGTCAGGAAGAGACAAACGCTTCGATGAAGCAATTAAA
>NZ_JAYGJO010000026.1:0-80213 GCF_035013185.1 Acerihabitans sp. TG2 | reverse complement strand
CTCCTGCTGTGTCATTACGGGCGCAACATTATCTACGCAACCAGTCAAAACCACTGCAATTACCCAACATGAAATTA
Organism: Acerihabitans sp. TG2; assembly: GCF_035013185.1. NCBI lineage: Bacteria > Pseudomonadati > Pseudomonadota > Gammaproteobacteria > Enterobacterales > Pectobacteriaceae > Acerihabitans > Acerihabitans sp. TG2. Next base: position 80,136 of record NZ_JAYGJO010000026.1, on the reverse strand, counting down.
GTCGCACAGTAATATCTCCTAAATGATAAACAAAATACGCAGGACAACTAAAAAACTTACCAGTGACCCGTATCAGGGGTTCGAGGGCCAATGAAAAGGTTTCATACGCTAAGGAATTATTTGACGATAATTCAATTAGTTGCAATTTGTTCAAGTTAATCATCGCCTGATTTAAACTGCATTTTTATGCAATTACTTCACCAATAAATGAATTTTTACTGCGTAATATACGCTTAACGTGGGTTTTCGCTCCATTGGCCTGAAACCCCGTCAAACCACTTTAATAACACCTTCAGCCCTCAACCACTGGTATATAAGCTGAGTCATTTGATACAATGAAATCAACATGAATGATGTAGCTATAAAAGGCATTAATGTTGGTATTATTAATATATATTTGTTATTGGAAAACCCAAGAGTAAACTGAAGTATTGAAGAAACTATACAGCAAATTATAGATATAACCAATGCAGTAGTTATAACAACTAAAGGCTTATACAACTCTTTCTTTGATATGTCATCGCCTAAATTAAGTTTGTTAAACTTTATATATATATTTTTATAATCGGCAGAGTCAAACATTTTCTCTTTCAAGTTTATCACAACAAAAGTTAACAAAGACAAAAGAAATGATGATATGCCAAGGTAAGCCGAAAAAACATACCCTCGCATATATTTTTGATATGCATCAATAAGATTATCTACACCACAATTTACATTCACACCTATATATATTGCTAGGCAATAGATCAGCCCACCAAATAAAAAACCTATTAGTACATTCCTCGATATCATGTTAGCACCTCACTAGCTCTTAGTTAGCCTATGTGACAGGACAATTTTTTTCCTGCCTTTGTAAACATCACTACTAAGAAACGCGCTCAATTTCATACCATTCAGCAGAGTTAGATAGTCATCATGGTCTAAAGTTTCAATACTATTAGCTTTATCTATAACTCCAACAGTTTCTCCATCTGAAGCACTAGATGTTCTTCCTTTGAAACTAACATTTCCCGCTTGAGCATTTACCAGTGTATTTAAGTAGTCAGCCAAATCTACCTTTGCATTTTTTGCTTTAATAGAAAGTTTATTTGTTCGCATAGTCACTCTAATGCTCTTAGTCTTATTATATACAGATGAGTTCAAAAAACGTGTAGCGGCCACGGAATTATAAAATGTAGCATTTATTTCATCAACGAAAGAATATTTGGAAATCTTATCCATAAGGGTTGCATCATCCACTATTCTTTCTATAGCTATTTTTTCATCTCTTTTTTTATTCCCAAGTGTTTTTTTTATGGAAAGATTATAAAATCCTCTGAACTTACTTTCAAACATACTAAGATGCATAGACCCTTCATTGTGAACATAAACCCCATGCAAGTTTTTTTTATTTATTATTAGCATGTTTGCCTCACTAATACTATTTTTACCGGTGCCATGCATACTCAGGGTAAAGTCCTGCTTTATTTGACTTGCAGAAACATAAGACTTAGAACTTTTAATAGTTAAAATTACACAAGAGAAAACATCTTTATCTTCGTAAAATCTGAAAAATACATTTTTATCTAAAGTTAAATAGTCCATTCCAGTGGTCTGAGTTTTCGCATTACTATCAAGGAATGTAGATGCTCCAAACCTTCCACTAGTACAAACAATTTTTACAGGCGTGCAGTAAACTTTCATAGTTAATCTCTAAAATAAAACAAAAAAAACAACAAGTTATATGTTTACTTTAAAAAACAAAAACAATCACTATCGAAAGTATAACTTTTACAGTTAGAACAGCAAGTTATAAAGCGTAGTCATCAACAAATTGAAAAATCACAAAGAAATACTTTAAGGTCAAACTTTCTATAAATAGGGGTTCGAGGGCTAATGGAAAGGTTTCATACGCTAAGGAATTATTTGACGATAATTCAATTAGTTGCAATTTTTTCAAGTTGATCATCGACTGATTTAAACTGCATTTTTATGCAATTACTTCACCAATAAATGAATTTTTACTGCGTGATATACGCTTAACGTGGGCTTTCGCTCCATTGGCCCTCAAACCCCTACCAGCCAGCCAGTATCAGAGTAGCTATCAACACTTTGGATTTTGGCTTCGTTTGTTGTAATGAGATGGCAAACCCTCAATATAACCGTTCACAAATTATACCAAGCGAGAGCCCCTAGTGCCAGCAGAACTGGACAGAATCACCGGAATGTCTAACGGGTGCCAACATTACGCCAGGCGATAGTGATCTGCCCGGCGAACATCCAGGCCACGCCCGGGCGCACGGGTGATATTGTTCAAATAAACTGGGGCGGTAGCAGCTGCGAAACGGGCTGGCCAACGCGTTAACTCGCGTGCCGGCGTTTGGATGAATTGCTGTTTTACAATTAGTTAGCTATCGTTTGATTTTGGTTTTATGCGCATCGCGCATGCCGGCGACAACCGTTGCTATAAAGAACCTTGAGGGTAAGGGTCGCCAGTGACGCGGCGCAGCCGCCCTGCATTGATAGGTTTCACCAATCCCATCCCTCGCCCTGCAAGACTAAAGCCGCTAATAGCTATGTAGAAGCCTTTTTGCGCCGTCGGAGTGGTCCCGGCAAGGCCTTGGCCGTAGTCCGGGGCGTATCTCCGCGTTGGCGCCCTTTGGGCGCCTACGGGCGTGTATTCGAATGCTGAAGCAACACCTCTTACCGCGATACTTTAGTTAGTAGTTACAACATCCACTTTAAAGCCACTCTGTTCCGGGCCTTTGGCCCGGGGCGGGGCGGCTTTTGAGGTGGGCGGGGGTGCTGAGTCGATCGGTGGTAGTTAGGTGGCCACTCAGAGTATTTAGGTACAATGAATGTTGTAACTAATTTGTTCACCTATTTATGCCCCGGACTTGTCCGGGGTGCTACTTTTGTTTTTTTGGATTTTGAGAAGTGTGCGGTGATGTTTGCGGGAGGGATTGCCCTGAGCAAAGCGAAGGGAGCTACTCTCCAGCCGCGCGAAGGCCGGCTGGAGTACTCTTTCTTTAGAAAGCTTGTTTTGTTCAGAAGTAACGTTCGAAATTAACAATATCCGAGGAAAGAGCTTCGAAGTTAATGGTCGCCTTCTTGTACTGTTACAGCATCTTCGAAATTAATGGGATACTTATTCAATTGATGGCCAGCACCGGTGAGTCGAATCACGCTGACAATGCCTACAATGACGGTTTTTGCCGAATTGCCGGCAGGGGGAATCCTGCCAGGCACCCGGAAACCGGAAAAGTGCCAGCATAAAGCCCGCGAAGGACGCAGGAATGTGTGATTGGTCAGGGTATACGGGGTCTACGTCAGCGGAACGCCGGCACGCTCAAGCAATAATCGGTAGAACTTCTCTGTGTCAGTTAGCTGCAGTTGAGAGAACTCCGCCTTCAGCGCGGTTTCCAGCATCATCTGCCTGGCCGTCGTGAGCTGGCCGCTGGCCACATATCGACGCCAGGCGGTCTCATAACGGGCTGACTTGGTACTTGGCCGTAGTTGTCGCAGTTTACGTGCCTGCTCGTCCAGCACAGCTTCCAGGTCGGACGACACACGTTGCTTTTCTTCGCGCAGTTCTGGGCTGACTACCCAACGTTTAATTTGTTTAAGTCTGTTTTTGAGGGAATGGTGGCTGTCGATGTTGATGCCTAACCTGGCCATCTTTAATTGATGACGCTCATACTTAGCGCGCAGAGACTCAGCGACACCTGAGGCTATCGCCCACTGGCGGTACTTGTGTAACGACTCCCGCACGTTCTCCACCGTCATGCCACGCGACGTGAAACATTTTTCTGTCAGGAAAATGCGGATCGGTTTGTGTTGGCCAGAATCCGTATCACGATCACGATGAACAACCACATAATCCATCTGTTCCATGACCCGGAGTGCGTTAAGTAACACGTCATACGCCTTACGACCACTTTCATACACATGCAATACGCCCATGCGCCGGGCCATATCTTCAACCGGCAACATGACTTCAAACATGTACTCGCTGTCTGGGCTGTAGTCGCAGTTCGCCGCCAGCACGAGTGATAGAGCGGTAAGCGCCTCTCGGCTCTCAGAACGCGGTGTGATACGCATCGGCTTTGGTTGGAAGGACGGATCGAACATACGTGAGTACGGCGTGTAGCCCTGCTGGCGCAGTTCAATGAGATCCGGATTGCGACACCAGTCATGGCCACGAAAACAGGCAACAACCTTTGCGGCCATGCCACGGGGTGTTTTGCCGTTGAACACCGGCTGGTGATTACGGTGTGTTTTGGGCTGCCCTTTGCGTTGGCGGTTGGATTCACCACGAAGTGAGTGACGATATGCCCTAGCATTCTCTACAGGAGAAAGAGGAATAGCATGTTCAGACACTACTCCCAGCACTTATGTTGTGCCGGGGGAGTTGATTTTTAAACCACATAAATCTATACTCCCTGCATAGAGCAACAAACTCTATACAGTTTTATTGGGCCCCGTTAATCTTCTACAGTCGCCAAACTTAGCGAAGATTATCGGGGTTTTTGCTTTTTTGGGTCTGTAAAACTGTCTCTCAGAACCCATTCCCTGCCACCTTCCGGCGTGGCCCACCAAAAAATTATCTACTCGATCAGCAATCTAACACTCATTAACTGAAGTATCAAGAAGGTAAGCCCATCAAGGCAAATTCCTTTCACGCGCTTCGCGTTCGATTAACTGCTCAAGGACTTCAGCCTGCGTTAATCCGTCTTGTTCGCACATACTCATAAGTAATTCTTTGAGTTGAGGTTCAATGAAAACCTTCACTTCTTTATGAGTTGCTCTTTTTCGTGCAACAGACATTCGCTGCTTATCTGCGTCACTAAGCGCGTTGCCTTTCCTATAAGGGCGCTTCATTTTCGATGAGGAAGTAACTGCATTAGCGGATTGTGACATTTTACCTCCCCAAAGATCTGAAAATGATCGTTTGGCAAAGCGTACTACAGTTTGCGTAACTCGGCAGCATAAATAGCATTTTTGCATTCTCGTTGGCGCGAGATGACACACAAAAATGCCTAATAGGCGTAAAATCCCGATCATTACTGCTTGGCTTTGTCTATCGCCTGTTGCATAACGGCAGCAGTGACGACGCCTGGGATCACTGTTGTATTTTCAACTGTGGCATTCTCTGCCGGCATAACAATAATTCCCGGAGTTCCCGTCAATCCAAGCAGATCCGCTAACGTGTCATTACCCTCAATCAGACTGTCTGACTGTGTGCGTTTGTTCACGTTTTCCGGTCCTGAGCCTGTCTCGGTAGCCACCTTTTCAATATCGCCGGCAGTGAGTTTTCCCTCATTATGGCCAGTGCGGTAAATGCCATTGTGGTAGGCCATGTATGCATCTGCGCCCTTCTGTCGCCAAATATCCAGCCCGCGATGCGACGCTTGGGTGGACTCCGGATATCTTCCCGCAAAGATAGTCCAGTCACGGAATGCGAAGCGCACTGCCGGATTATTGGCTATGACCTGTTCCATGGCGGGCGCCATCATGCTGCAGGCAATACATTCGTAGTCAAAAAACTCAGTCACAATGACTTTCGAGTCTGCCGCGCCCTTAACTGGCACCCCATCCAACTGCATCAGTAATCGGTGTTGATGCAGTGCCGCCAATGTCAGCGCTCGTGCCGTCATGGTAGCCTGACGCACCTGAAGTTTTTTGCTGACTTCGATCAGTACTTCCGGGTGTGCCACCAGGTAATCTGATGCAATTTCTCCTATGCGGGCCTGCTGGGCGGGGGTGAATTCTGCGCTTTGAGCAGCAATTACGTTCATCGAGACAGAAGAAAAGCTCGAGGCAAGTAAAAGCGCCGCCGCTTTAAAACGGTTGTTCATGGTGTTATCTCTGGATACCGGTGGTTGCCGGCGAGTGAATAGACACGTAGCCGGCAGGGAGCCGGACTGCGAGATTAACGTTCTTTCTGGATGTGTTTAATGTGCCCTGGCGTCGATTCCAGGTGATCGATTTGACGTTCGGCGCGCTGTTGCTCTGCTAGAACGTCGTTTGTCAGGTGTTTTTCATCACGCGGAATCGTAGCCAACTCACTGGCAAGACGTATTTCTTCGAGCCCCTTATCTTCCATACCAGGCGTCCTATCAGGAATAATACGAACATCAGCCAAGCCAGTGTCGCGGCTCAGTTGGTTCTCAGCGCGGAGAAGGAGCATGTCATCGCTGATCTTCTCACCCTGTTTCACATCCTGATTTTCCTCGATGCCGGGTTGCTCACCGTCAGTGCCAGGCAGAAGCTGGTTCGCTAACCTCTCCTCTTCATTATTTTTGCTGTGTACCGACTTGTCCTCTGCCAGTGTGTCGGACACCTCTGGAAGCCGTTGAGTATCTTCGATGAGCGAACGAACCTGAGCATCCGACAGTTCTGAGGTAGCAGGCAGGGCATCCGTCATGATAATGTTTTCTGGCTGTTTTTCCTCTTCTTGCAATGCCACGCTGACCGTACCTTCAGGCAGTGGCGCTTTTCCTCCTGTTATTTTCATCAGCTGTGTTGACGGTTCGACGACTCCCGTCATTATGATGACACCGGACTTGGGATTTTCCCGGGCCGCCGTCAAAGCCTGCGGCAGGTCTCTCAGGATGAGAGTTTCCCCATTGCGGCTCTTCTGCAGTATTGCCGCCTGCGCACCCTCCGTGAGTAACTGCCGCACCTGCCCGGTTTGAATTTGCCCCATGTCGGACTGAAGGGGGATAAGCGTCAGGCCTGCCGCTTTTCCATTCCTGTCGTATACCGGCAACGCCAGATGCGGCGCAGGATATTTCCTGGTCGACGGGATGACGCGCGCGTTTATCGGGTTGTCTTTGAGTCCCTGTTCACGGAGAAACGCGCGACCGATAGCTGTTTTTGACGCTGGCTGCCCCATCGCCCAGATGCTTCTGGCCTGCTCACGTTCGGATTCTGGTTTCAGCGCATCATGCGCCGTCGCCGGCCCGTCATCTTTCTGCCGCAGTGTGGCAATCCAAGCCTTCAGTCCGTCCGTATAAATCTGGACGTGTTCTCTTGCCCTGGAGGCGTTGATGTAGAAAGCCCGCATGCCGCTCATTCTTTCGCGCGCTCCTTCTGTACCTTCCAGCGCAATCATATAGTCCGAACTGGCTCCCTCAGCACCATAGCCCGTCACCGCCCAGGCATAATCAATATGCTGGTCGGCACGGTTTTTCCCAGGCTCAACAACTTTCTGGCCGTCTTGGTTCTTCAAGACGATCTCACCATTGTTTCCCAAGGTTTCCACCCGGTACTGCACATGCGCGGCGTGCCCGGCCTGTTTCTGCGTCTTGCTCATGCGTACGCTGTCACCTTCACGCAGTTCAATTTTTCTGTGCTCGAAGACTTCAATTTCCGTGACGTTAAGCTCCGCTGGCGAATAGTACTGCATACGCCGGTTCTCATCGTGCAGAAGTACTCGCCCGGTCGCCCGGTCTACTCCCGTCACGTTTAGGTAGCGATCGTTTGCCAGCACAACCTGCCCGGCTTTCCAGTCCTCAATACGGTTGAAATCGTGCCGGCCGCCGGTAATACGATCCAGCACCGGGATCGTGATGGCCTTATCACCCAGTTCTTTGGTTTTCACCATCGCCGTGTGAATTCCGTCGTTAATGGCCCGCCGGTCCTCATGCAGCTGAACCACTATCATGGTCTGTTCACGGGCTACAGGTGTGCGGCTCATGTAGTCCTGGACTATCGCCTCAACCGGCGATGTTGTCTCAACCACCGAACCCGACGGAGGAGCCAGTCCTTCCAGCCGTGATACGACCTCAGGTGACACTCGCTCAATTTGCTCCAACGCTGCCCCGGCTTTGTTCTCAATGACGCTGTAGACTGCAGACTTTAGGTCGTCGTTGCGCTGGCGTACGATCTCCTTCATCACCGCCACATCGATGGAGCTGCGTTCCTGCATCAGTTGAAACGGTGCGCCACTCTCTGGCGATTGCAGCTGCGCGACGTCACCCACCGGCACCGCGCGCCCGTTGCCTTCCGTAATGGCCCGGTAGGCCGCTGCGGTATCCTGGTTGCCGAGCATTGAGGATTCATCAATGAGAAACAGTGTATTGCCATAGCGCACCTCCTCGCCCGCCGCTGTGCGCTGCTGCCAGTCCACCACGAACGACTTGAGCGTCTGCGCCTCGATACCGGTATCGCGCATCTCCTTTACGGCGCGGTGCGTCGGTGCCAGTCCGACAATCAACGGACGCTCAACTTCCGGCAGGGTATCAATGGCCGTTTTCACCGCTTTGAACTGGGTAGTTTTACCGACACCCGCATAGCCCTGTACGGCGGTAAAACGATCAAGACTTTGCAGGATCAGCGTGGTGGCGGCCTTCTGACCTGCAGTCAGGCCATTCAGAAGTACGGGGTCGACATGCGCCATCAGTGGTTTTTGGGTGTTCTTGCCACTGTCTATCTCCCTGATAATGGCCTTTTCCATCTCCCAGGTCGCGCGGGCAACAAAACCGCCCCTGGCCTTGAGCGAAATGAGGTCACCAGCTTTCACCTGCCGCGCCACTTCTTCACGCAGTGCGCCCAGGTTATTCAGGAACCCGCCAGCTTGTTCCAGCAGTTTCACTTCGGAAAATGCCACGTCTCGCATCTGTGCTACAGCGCGAGTGACAGCCTTTTGCGCGTCGGTCAGAAGCGCAGAGTTCAACTCGGTCAGCGCCTCGCTGGTATCCTCCTTCCCGCTGACCTGCCGGACCAGAGCAAGGGGTGAACGGGTCCCTCGCATGCGCCCCAGTTTTTCTTCCGCCCGGTTTTGCGCCTCACCGGTAAAAATCTCCGCTTCGTGACCAGATTGTGCCAGCGCGTTCATCATATTGCCGGACAGGTCGCGGGCGTTAAGGCTCGCCAGAACCACGCCTCGCTCATTGTCACGGCTACCCGGGGCGCTCACGTAGCCATGAGTCAAGTAGAGCGGTCGGTCTGTCGCCACGCGTAAAGGCTTTTGCTGCCCTTCACGCTGCACCGTCAACTCTCCGTTCCCGATCGCCGTCACCGTTAGCCGGTCGCGGGCTTTCAGACCATTGGTCTTATCTGCGGCCAGTGCAAACAACTGCTCACCCTGTACCACGCTCAGTTGCTCGCGGGTAAACAGACGCCAATCCCCGCTCAGGTCACTGAGTTTCACGCGGCTCAGCACGCCATCACCGTCGATAAGTGACAGCATGCGAGTTTCCTCGTAAACGCGCTCTATCACGTAATGCCGCGTATCATTTTTTTCTGTACGATCTTCCAATACCATGCCATCGCGATACGTTGCAGGAAGGCGACGCTCTTTCACGCTGGCATACACAGGGGTGCGGGCTTCCACCATAATGCCCTCGCGGCCAAGCTTGCCGGCATTCTGCATCGCGTCACGAATAACGCCCGTGAGTTGCTGCTGTTCGCGCGCGCCGACCACCGCTGCGGTGACAGGTGTCTCAGGGGAACTCAGGTCTGCATAACGCTCCGCCAATGCACGATAGCGGTCACGCTTATCGCTAATGCTAATAATGCGCGCCTCAAGCCCGGGAGCTGGTTCGGTAAGACTGTGCCGATTCACTCCGGCTGACGCCAGCACTGACAGCGAGTTAGCATTGGACTGTCGCCCTGCGCTGTCCAGAAAAATGAGTTGCGCCTCCTTCTCCTTTGCCTCGCCAGTCAGTACCAGCACTTCTTTAAGCCCGAGGCGCTCAGCACCCTCCACGACCAGCGTACTGTGCGGCGAAAGAGTGAACTCCTTATCCAGCACGCGACTTCGAAGAAGAATGTCATCTTTTAGCAAAGCGGATTTTCCGAGGCTCATGCCGCGTTCCGCGGAGCTAGCCAGCACCTTTACTTCACGCCCGTGCTCACGTGACATCGTCACCAGTTCTTCAGTAACCTCGCGCAGCCGGCTGATAGAGGCGGGCGCGTTCAGGATGGCCGCCGGCGCGAACTCCACCGATTTGAGTCTATCGGGTGTCTCGTTGTCTGGGATCCGAAAGCTCACCACCTTACCTTCCTTTATCCTGTCAGCCGCTAGTGCCTGAACGGAAAGTTCATCCAACAGGTGAATATGAGAGGTAAAAACCCCCTTATCACCATCAAGCGGTGCCAACAGATTTTGGCTAATGGCCCGGTCAATGGCAGTACGGAGATCTGGAATGGATTGCTGTGCCTCTCCCACTTCATGTGCCGTCATTAGCAGATCGCCATAGGTGAAACGCGTCCGGTTGTCGCTCAGCACCGAGATAGCGGTACGCACTGCCTGCATAGCGTCAGGCGGGAGCAGGCGTTCTGGCTGATGGTTCGGATGCCATGCGCGCTCCTGTGCGTCATCCATCACTTCACGAATATTAAAATTCAGGTCGGCCATCTTCTGTTGCCATCTGGCCTGCAGACGGTTCCGTCCAGCCTCTGTCTCGGGTTTAGCAATAGGCGGCTGCATAGGGCTTCCTTTTCCATCTCCTTTTTCCGCTTGTTTCGGCTCTACGCTACCACTATCCTCTGAACGCTCCTGCTCCGGTTCATCTGGTTCCATCGACGAGGATTGAGCCGGGGAAGTCTGAGTAATGCCTTGATGCTCATCTGAACGTGAGCGTTCCGATGGTAAAACCAGGCCGTTTTGGACTGTAGTCGGTGGTTTCTCAGCAGAAAATTGAGTGAGCCCACCGTCAGCAGGGGGTTCATTGAGTCCGTAGCGGCTGATGTCTACTTTTTTCTGACGAGTATCAAGCGCTGCCACGTCGCGGCTTTTTAGTGAAGACTCATTCCCGACCTGGCTGTGGATCTCACGGTGTCGTGAGGAAAATTCCTCCAGCACCTCTTCCGGGAAGCCCTTAATCTCCCAAAGTTCATGCTTTCCGCCCGTAGGTTCCGTCTCGTACCCAAGCACTTCAACCTTCCCTTTTAGGGCATTCCGGTAAATTTTGCCGAAACTGACCTGGTGGCGGTATATCGTCTCAATGAAACCAGCCCCATGAATATAATCGGTAGCAAGCGCCTTCCATTTTCCGTCTTGCTCCGTCACGTTCGCGACAACGGCATGTGTGTGGATCTGTGGATCGAGGTTTCGCGAGGTATCATGTGTAAAAACCCCCGCCACCATCTTTGCCGTGGGCACAATGGACGTCACGCCCTCTTTCGTATCCCGTGCAGAGATCATCTGCTCCATAACAGCCAGTGTTTCTCTTACTGCCTCATGGTGTGCCTGCAGCAGGCGTTTGTCGCCGCCGGCAAGAATCAGCATTGACACGCTTTTAGGCGCTGAAAAGGTGAAGTCGTGGCCAGGGCGATGCACATGGTTGCCCAGCACCTCCTTTCCGAGCTCAACACCATTTGGCAAACGACCGCGTAACACATTGGTGAACATGTCGAGATCAACTTCCCCATGAAGCCCCAGTTCACGGGCACCTTCCCCCAGCCACTGGCTTTGGAGATCGTCTAGGAAATAGTAGTTATCCTTGCTGCTGTAATAGCCCGCAGCATCTGCAGCAGACGCTACGGGGGCAACGGTCATCATCGTTCAAAGCCTCCGGGTTCATGATGCTCATTCATGTTCTGATACGCTTCGTAATCGTTGTGGTGACGCAGGATGTTCTGCTCATCGTCAGCCATCGAGCGATTGGCCCGCCCGGACTCTGCCGCATGAGTCTCGTCACGGCTTTCGTGTGTCTCCTTACGCGCGCCGGCCGTGCGCAGAGTCAGTGCCCCCCGCTCATCCGTTTCGACTTCCATCTGCAGTTCAGGCGTTTCGCCCTGGGGCTCGGTACTGCTCTCGGTAGTTTCTGTGGTCTCAGTGGATTCGTCGGCATTACTGCTGTTGCGGTCTTGAATGCGACGTATACGATCCAGTGGCATCAAGCTGATACTTCGGTCCGTTCCACCGGTTACGGCACCAGGTGCAGCGGTACTGACACGGACTGGGAAAGCACGAACGTTGTTGCTCTGCACCTCATGGGCGCGGCTGGGCTCCGCATCAGGCGAAGAAGACGCTATGGGTACGTCTCTTACTTTCGGCGTTACCGGTGGGGAGGCTACCGGAACCGTCGAAGATGTGACGATTAACGGGGTTACAACCGGATCAGTCCTGTGAAATGATGGGCTGGCAAGCTTCTCTGTTTTTTCGTCGGCCTGAGTGGAAAGATTGGCTGGAACGGGAGCGACATCTGCCGGCACAGTGCCGGATGATCCTGCATGCGAACCTTCAGATAGAGGCTGAGTGGACGGTCGGCGCGACACATTTACGAAATTGTCCAGTTCGGTGTCTTCATTTTTATCTTCCAGCCCTTCGTCACCCGATGGGAAGTGGATCCCTGCGGCTGCGCCGCAGCGCTCATTGGTATGAATCAGGTCTTCCAGTTCTGGACTAAGCCGGTCGCGGAAATTTCGTTCGATGAGAGCCGGGTGATATTTTTTCTGCTGACGGTACTTGAGCGCCAGCTTGACCACGGGATATTCACCCGGTAGACGCACGTAGAAACGCAGGTTTGGCATCGACATGATTTGGTCATAATCAACTACCGGTTCGTTTACTTTGTCGCGGCTGAGCGAGATACCGTCGCGAACAGAGTCCTGCCCATAGCTGTTTTGCTCGCGTGCTTCACGACGGCGTTGGTGGCCCAGTTCGTCTTCGACGATTTTGGCCACCTCGGCACTTGGCGAACGGCCATAGGCTCGGGTGTTCAGTAGGTCAAAAATGGACTTGGCCATCTCACGCCCGTAGATATTGATAAGTTGCGGCATGTTCTGAATACCGATGACAAAGCAGCCACCGAATTTTCGCGCCTCGGCCAGCGTCTCGTTGAGTTCCGGTATTTTTTGCAGGCTGGTAAGCTCGTCGAGAATGAACCAAACGCGGCGATCGCTGTTTTCACCCATGCTTTGCAAATAAAGCGTGGCCAGTGAAAGCCACATAGAAATCAATGGACGTACAGACTTGCGATGGCGGGCAGTTGTCGAGATAAACAGCCAGCTTTTGTCGTATTTCGCTTCCGTCATCCACTCGCGGATACTGAACTCAGGTTTACCTTCCTGATCCAGTCCCTGTAAGTAGCGCAGCGCCTTGGCATAGTTAGTCAGAACGGAACGAATAGAGATCGCCGTTTTTTCTATTTTTTCTTCTACCAGGTTGGCAGAGGGTGTGTTTTTAAGAAACTCACGAAGACTTTTCAGATCCAGCGACATAAGTGTGGTGAGAAACTTTTCGATGCTGCGGTCTTTATCCGACGCAAACTGCATCGCGGTGTCACTAAAGATGGTACGCGAAGAGGACACCCAAAACGGGTCAGACTCGCCTTCCACTGGAATCAGCGAGGCCGTCAGGTTTTCATAGTCAACTACCTGCGGGCACTCACGCCACAGTACCCAGTTAGGGCAGCGCTTATCATGTGCATTCATCAACACGTCTTGACGCTCGTCAAAGTGTGTCTCGATGAAGGTGCCACCGGAGTCGTAGATAATGGCACGGTCACCGCGCCTGCGAATGTAATCGAGCAGCCAGCGAATAAGCGTCGATTTGCCAACACCGATAGTGCCGTGAATAAGGTAGTTCATCACCTCGGCGTTCTTGACCATGTACAAACCGCCTATCTGCAGGTCTGACTTTTGGCCAGCTTTTTTCAGTTGCCGATTTACACTGGCTACATCGTCGGTGAGTGTCATGCCGGAGATGTATTGGTCTTCGCTCTCTTTTTTTCCGATGCGCCCGACGTACCAGACGATGGCACAGTACAGAAGGAAAGAAGCAGTGCCGCAAACGACGGCGCAAAGCTTAATGTTCGCGACCAACTGGGCGCCCATTGCATGCATCCAAGGATCAGACAGTACTTGTGCGAGTGTCATCTTCGTGGTGCACAGCTGCAGCCCGTTGCCGCAGTGCCAGTTGATAGCCCAGGTGACTGAACTTGGCCGGTTCATTACCGTCGGGAGACCGGAGGAGAACACCCCGTACCAGTACCAAAAGCCATTGCGCAGCACATCACTCGGGGTAACCGCCCAGAATATGCCGCCCGTTGCCACAAAGAACAACAACAGGATCCAGTGGAAAATCCACTGATTGACCTGTGCAAACATGCGCAGGCGGTAGGCCGTCATCTGGCCACCCTGAGTAAGGTGTTTAGGTGTGAAACTCATGTATCAGCTCCGGCGAACGCGCAGGTATGAGCCGCCCAGAGGGGCAGCTAGGTGAAAATTACAAAAGAAATCGATGAGCCGAAAACCGGCACGAAAGAAGGGCTAAAAATTCAGGGGCGTGAAGAGTGATTCAGAGCCGAACGATAGCCCTAAACATATCTGAACCAGATACCGCGTATGCTGGCTCAGGGTTAGCAGGCGGCCTGCAGCCCGTGGTTAGTGATGTGTTTCATGATCATTTCCTTCAGTGTAAGGGAGCTATTGGGGACAACGCTCGCCACAGCCCTGACGCGGGAGTATCGCATCAGGGTGAGGAAGCGGAATATCACAGGTTGAAAAACGGGCACGGCCACACAACTGCATAATCGCGGCACATTGAGGTGTTAGGTCCAGGGAATATCAGAAAATGGCACACGGGCGTATGCCATCTGTATTTTGCAGGATAAAAAGTGTATCTCCCCTGCAGGTTGGTCACATGATCCCGGCGACGGACTTTGCCAGTTGAGCTTCCAGCACCGGTTTAGCTTCTTCAAACTTCAAGTTCACCTTGTTGGCGTTTGAGACCACACGCGTCTGGTACTTCATGCGGTTACCCGCCTCGCTGCTGGTCTGCACCTTCACGCCGGAGGTTCCTTGTCGCAGCGCCGCCACGTTATCGGTGGACACCGTGGATTTACTGCGTTCGGAAATCTGCAGATCGGTCACCATTGTAAAGTTCACGTCCTCTACCATCGCATCCGCCGCCATACCAACTATCCCGGTAGCCAGGCCTACTCCCAGGATTGCACCGCCCGAGTGGCTGTTAAACGCCGTGATCCCAGCGCCTAACGCCGCGCCGGTGGCTGCACCTTCATAGCCCGTTGACAAGAAACCCTGTGCCTGTCGCAGGTCCATTTTTTCTGCTTTCAGTACGTTCGCCTGTATCCAATAATAGGCGGCATCTGGTGAAGCGGTTACGGTATAACCTTTGGCGCGCAGGTCCTGCGCCAATAATGTCTGGAGATCGCCCATGTCTTTATCTGAGGTATTACGCACCTGCAAGAAAACGGTTTTCTCGTTCGACGGCTCCAGCCAGACTGTTTGGCTCATCTGGGTTTTGACATCGAGATTACGTTTTTTGATGGCTGTTCCCATCGCGCTGCAACCAGAAAGTACGATACATGAAGCGACCACAGCCGCCACGAGTGAATTGCGGTTTTTCAATTGCTGTTTCCTTGTCAAAAAAGTGGGCAAGAGGACCCAAAGAGATCTATTTAGATGAAATATGTGGGTTAAACCCTTCAATGAAAGTTACGGAAGGGTTATCGGCAACTGGAGATATAACTTAAATCTTTTTGATTAACTTGCTGATTTTTTCCATCATTGGTCCCATTCCAAGGCGATTAACCTCGACCGAAACCACTATATTTATGGCGAAGAGGAAAACAAAGGTTATTCCTGGAACAGCGAACGTCAATGCCGGCACGACACCCGTAAATACAGTTACTAAACAAATTAGTGAAATGAAAATTAGAATAGTTTTTTTTATCAAACCTCTTATATGTTTCATAACAAGTGATTTATTACGAATGTCACTTGGTATCGTCATATATAGTGTAAGATTCGTATAACTCATTATAAAAAATAGTAGTCCTACAACGACAGAAGCGGCTACAGGATACCAACCTTCCTCCCAGAAGAAGACGCGAAAGTTGGATAGACTGATCGCTCGTTCAGCCATTAAAGATAAATAAAAATTCACCACTCCAATAAAGCTTAAGGCGATAGAAAAACAGGGAATGACCATACTTCGCTTTGCAATTTCAACAAAAGATGGGATCAATTTATCTGAATCGCTTAGGCTGTTTACCAGCAATGATAAATCCTCATTGACACCCCTTACACTTAATTCTGACATATTCCTTCTCCTGTGTATTATCGCAGAACATCAAGATTAACGGTTCTCACGAAGCCTCTCTCAACTGCTCTCTAAGTTTTTCAAGCTTATCCTTTAGTTTTTGTGTTTGTTCGCCGTCAATCAATGGGCGTGATTGCTTAATCTCTTCTTCCGTACGCCCAATTTTATGTCCAGTTACTGCACTGCTATGTTCTCCTCTTAATATATCACTGGTTGTTTGGACAGTGGTTTTGTTTTGATCTATTTTTCCATTATTTCCGCTAATAACTCCCAAATTTTCAGATCTTCGTGCTGCAACTTGCTCCGCTATATTATTCCTAATTCCTGCACTCTCAGCATGCTCACCCACCTGGTTGGTCGCGGAATGGAAATTTTCAGTGATTGCCGCTGAAGGTTGCCCCCCCTGTACATTTATATTCCGCTCATGGTTATATAGATTTACCTCACCAGAGCCAGCCGGCCTAGTACTCCCCCCCAAAATATGATGGCTGTTTTGCAATTCACCATGCGCACTAGCTGAGGTTGTCATATGTTGTGGAAAACTGTCTGCAACCACCTGGCCACCTTCACCACGTCCATTATTGGTTGGCAAGGCAGTTGCCCCATATGGCACAGGAATAGGCGAATTAGATATCTGTCGTGGGCTACCAGCTGATCCATAATTCAATGATGTTGATGGCTCCAGTGGCTGGGTATTTGTCTGTAAAGTTCGCGCACCATAATTTTCCATAATTTCTGGTTCCAAACGTTCTTTCATAAACTCTGTTGCTGCCTCACGCGCTGACCCTACGTTGGTCAGGATACCCTGGGCATCATTACCAAATTTAGCCGAAGTCCAGTCCACAAACTCTTGATTGTAGTTTGCATCCAGGTTTGCACTTTCGTTTTGTGCCAGCGTCGCCATTCGACTGAATTCCTGGCTTTTTGTGCTGCTATCAGTGTACTGATGGTACTGACTTTTCGCATTATTCAGTGTGGCCGCATACTGTTCTACCTGAGAGTTAGACTGATTATCAGTGTGGCTACCGGACTCACTGAGCCGTGCCGAAGTCACCTTATCAAGGCCCTGACGGAAGTCTTGAACAGCCTGGCTATTTTCGTCGTGGCGGGAGTCTTTCGCTTCGGAATTGCTGTTCTGTGTACCATGTGCGCTGCCCGAGGTATGCCGCCAGCCCGCATTAAGATGACCTTCTGCACCCGCACTCACGCCGGTAGCCCATTGACCGACTTTCCCTGCCAGTTGGTCACCCGTATTAAATCTGACGTTAGCCGACGCTCCTGCTCCGGCTGACCCCTGATTGGTGATATCCATCAGTTTGTTGTAAGCATCCTGCGTGGAGATGTTGTGGGACTTACCGTAATTTTCAGCGGCTGACATCATCATGCTGGCACCGCGGGTAGCGTTAGTGGCCACACTACTGTCGCTGCCCTGTGTCATGGCTACACTGTTACCACTCTGCTTGGTCAGTTGATTCAACTGCTGGAAGCTGCTGGTCACGCTGTGGTTATAGCCATCTAGTGCAGTCTGAGCATTCTGCTGCGCCTGTCTGGACTGCTCATGGAAGCCACTACTGGCCAGGGAACTCAACCGCATGTTGACCGGCAGGTTAGAGATGGCCCCGCTGGTCTCATACACGTTGTGTCCGTCTGCCGTATTCGTACGCATCGCCCCGTTAGCCAACTGATATGACTGAGAGCCCATACGCTGGGACAGGTTGGTCTCGAATTTGTTGGCGTTCACATTGTCCATTGACATGTTGTTAAACGACCAGTTGCCATCCGCTGTGGTTGATGCCTGCCCTCCAGCAGCGAATGCCGCCGAGCTCATCACCCCACCAACCACCTGGGAAGCCACTGATGCCGCGCCCTTTGTCAAGTAAAACGACAACAACGGTATTGACATACTTAGGTAGCCCGCGATGTTGGCAACATCAGAGTGTTGCAGCGCTACGCGATCTTGGTTGGCCAGTACCAGCGCCGTAGTACCGGTTTTCGATTGCAGGTAGAAGTTGGCCAGCGAGTTTAGTATGGCGAACATCACAGGCCACATTTGGAAGTAAAGGAACCCACCCGCGTAAAGTTTGAGCGTATTGAGCCCAAAAATAGTGTGGTTGATCAGCGCGAGAGCGATCACCAAAGGAAACAGACCGATAAGAATAAGCATCATCAGTGACTGAAACATGGGTAGTGTATGGGCCGCGATAGCGCTTCCAGCAGCCCAGCTCAGTCGCTGTTTGGTGAGGGTAGACTCGGTTGCCAGATTCATCAGGTTGGCGGTATCTGACGAGCGCGCGGCGAAACCTTTCCAGCCGGCCTGGATGGCCGAGTTAGTCACGTTGTTACGCATAATTTGCGCCGCGCTCAGTCCACCGGAGTAAAAGAAGCCGTAGCTTTCGTCCATCGCGTTACTCAGAAGCGAATCCGCGTTCACTTTGTTGCCGAAAATATGAATGGCCATGTCGTGCCAGCTTACCCCCCCGACGGAGATATCACTCCCAATCAGTGTTTTAATCGTCGCGGCAGCCTGCTGGCAGGTGACAAACTCCCTGCCGTTGCTGGTCGTTTGATAAATACCGCGCAACGGGCTGGGATTATTCGTGATAAGGGTCAGTGGATCGGTACTGTTCAACAGCTGGTTAATACTGTATTTACCATTTAGCAAGATGTCACCGATCACACAGTTTTCCACGTAGTCTGGCAGCATCTGTGAAAGTTGCGGGTTCTGTGTGTGAAAATCAGACGTCTGCGCCACGATTTTCGAACCAAATAACATACCGCTCTTGGTGTAGGTCAGCGAATCGGGACGGGACAATGTGTATTCATACAATTGCGCCACCCCATAGCCCGCAGCGGTTGTCAGCCCCGCGATCATGGCCAGTCCCAATGGTACATTGTCCACCGCATACACCCCTGCCGGGTCTGTGATATCGATGATTTGTACGGAACGCTTCGGCACAAGCAGTACGGAAGTGATAATCATAAACACCGCCAGCCAGTGCATAAAAACGCGAGGATCACGGGATTTAATAAACGAAACCATGACACCCAGCACGCCGAAGAGGCTGGCAATGCGGATCAGCGTGTCAAACGTGGACGAGCCGATAATAGTGACGACGCCGTTGAAAATCTGCCGCCACATGTCACCACCATAAATGGTATATACCTCAGTCATTGCTGTTTCCCCAATGGTAGTTGCTCTGATACGAGGTCGAAATAATGGTTGATACCTGCTGTTGCAGGTACTTCATATTGCGATCAATGCCGTCGAGCGCATTTTGATCTGCCGCTGACTGCAACTTCATGTTGGCCAGCAGTGACTGGGCTTGGGCCACGTTGTTACGTAATTCACTCGCCGCCTGCTCCGGGAAATTTTTACCAGCCAGCGACTGGCTTGCCTGCTTCACCAACTCCTGCAGGTACTGGATCATTAAATCCTGCGCGATATAGTCAGCCACCTGAATCAGGTAGGTCGGACTCATCCCCATACTTTGCGAATTGGTGAGATACTTCAATACCGGCACGGAGGTGGTATTAAGAAAGCCCTTTTCCTTATCGGTCAGACCGATGTCGTCTGTCAGTTTCTGGTCCATTGATAGCATGATATTTCGCACCATCGTCACCAGTGCGTTATCGCTACTGATATTCACATTGGTCACCGTCGGCCCGAGACACAAGTCAGGCTCGTCGCAACCGTAAATTTTAGCTGTCCCCCCGCGCATCAGCACCGTGATGACATCCCGGTTGTCGACCATCGGCGTCAAGATGGTGACTTGCCCTGCATTATTGAAGATAATCGAGCCGACGATACTCATAACCAGCTCCTTCAACTGACGGTTGCCATCGAAGAGGTGGTTGCGTCCGAGTGCATCCCAGATGAGGTTCTTGTTCTTTAGCACCTGATCTTTCTGGTTATCAGAGGCACGGCCGGTGACGCTGTCACCCTGCCCCCCCACGGTACAACCCTGCCGCGACGCCGCCCAGTCAGAAAAAATGTTGTCATCACCGGCGATGTCCTGGCAGATTTTTTGGTTGGAGACCTGCGATACCGGCCAAAGACCACCAACGATACCTTGTGCCGCCTGGCATGAGCTCATGTTCATGGAGTTAACGTCGGAGGCAAGTTTCTGCAAGAAGTCCTTAGCCTGTTTGAGCTCTGGGACCATAGTCTGCAGGGCCAGGTCGAATGCATAGCCAGCGGCATTGCTCATGATTTGTTTTACGAAACGCTGCACCGCGTCGCCGTCAATGTAAGAGAACGCACCAAGATAGGCATCAATGCCGCCGCAGCCGGAGTTAAGTGAAGGCACCTGCATCGAGATGAGCTGCACCTGCTTAACCGGGTTACGCAGGTACACCGAACCACCGGTCACATAGCCTGCCGCCTGCCCCTGCCATGCCTGGGCCTTTGAGACGTTACCGTCGTAACCGAGACTGCCGAAAAATCCATTCAGGTCACCCTGAACGTCGGCAAACGCCGGAACGCTTATGCACATGACGGCCAGCGCACAAATTATTGTTCTTCGGAGCCTCATGGATGTAGGCTCCCGTTTATTAACTTACCGAGTTTCATGGGATTAACTCCGCTTTAACGGTTAAATATTGCGCATAAAAACAACGTAGAAAACATCCAGCAAGCCAATCTTCGTCGACATTGAGGCATCAACAGACAATGGCGTCGTATTGAGCCGTGTATGCGTCAGGGGTTCAGTATGAGGTTTTACGTTTAATGGCTGTGCGTGAAGTTACTGCGCCGTGAGTGCCTGGCTGCTGGGAACAGGGCCTAACGTGTCGGGCGCTAAGTGATCAAGGTCTGCTTCAATCATCTGTGCAAAGCGCTGGCTTAACGTTGCCATATCGGTATCACCCTGATAGAGCGGATAGGCCATGTTGGTAGTCACATTAACCATGAAGGTTGTCGGCGTAGCAATCGGCAACCCATTACCAAAAAAAGTCAGGATTTCGCCTGCAATCGGTTCGTTTGCGCCCACTTTGCGGGGGATGAGTGCAACAGGGAACGCACTATCGCCGTAGCCGTCGAGGGTGTAGGGGTATACTTTAATTCCGGCCTGATCTGACCACTGTTTCAGCTTAGGGTCGAATTTCGCGCTGTACTGGCAGCCGCGCTGCATGAACACCACAATGGCGTAGTTATTCAGGTTCACTTCACGCCCATCGGCCAGCGCCATCAACTGTGGTAGTCGAGAAGCTGCTGCTGCCCGGCCAGCCGGCAGGCCAAGGTCAGGGAGCGCTGGCACCCAACCTTTTTGTGTTTTAGCGTGATCAAGCGCCGCTATCTGATCCGCTACAGTGGCGTGGCAGGCCAGAGGTGAAAGCATCAGAATAAAAGGGATGATTGCCTGTAGTTTCACAGTTTCGCCTCTCTGTTCTGCTCACGGGATTTACGATGCCGGCGAATTTCAGCGACGATAAACACCCCACCCGCCAGCATCAGGCAAGAAAAAGTCGCGATAACCAGCACCTGGTGCGTCAGGCTTGGTGAATACGCCAGTAACTGCCGTAAGCAGTTGGCAACAATGCCAGACATGAAGAACAAGGCCACCACCGGGAGCTTATTCATAGTTATCCTCCATACACCTTGGATTGTTTTTGGGCCGCAAGAAAACAATGCCGACCAGCCGGCTAATCAACTGCGCCTGGTGTTTTTCAGTTAGTGAAAGCATGTCATGTCCTTAGAATTGAGGCTTAAATCCGGTGGCCACGTTGAGAAACCGCTTTGCCAGGTCGTCCTGCGTCATAAAACCGTACGCCAGCGGCCGGAAGTTGCGTGATGCCGGGTCAACCAAAAACAATGCCGGGAAGTGGCTTATACCCATCTTTGCACTCTGTCCGTCGTCCCGTCGGCTGTCTGGCACCTGCGGCGATACCTGCCCGTCCACACTGACCGGGATAAGTGAGATGTGTCGCCTATGGGCGAAGTCCGCTACCACACCGGCCATCTGCGCATCAATTGGATCGTTACCACGATAGAAGTAAAACAGCCCATATTGACCGGACAGCTTGCTGATAGCCTGTGCCTGATCGGCTTGGGCGCGCGCCTCTTGCAGCGGTGCGGTGCTGTTGTAGTGAGGATGTTCGAGGTTATAGTCAAGATCCGGATGTTTAAGCTGCGCAACCGCAAACGACTGGCTGAACATCGAGGCGTGGTCCGTCCAGAACTTCTGCCAACGTAGGAACGTCGCCGTATTTTCGCTGGTCGGGTGGAGAATGGCGCGAGCAAGGGCCTCACGCGTGTAGCCCTTTAGCAGATCCGCCTGCTCCGTTGGTGACAGTTTACTAAAGTCCGGTACCACCGGCGTGGGCGCAGGTTTTTGCTGCGACACCACCGGTTTTTTTTTCGGTTCGTTGTACCAGTGCCAACCGGTGAAGGGATCAACGGATGACACCACAGTGTCGGCAGGCGAATGCCCGTCATCGGCAAATGCAGGTACAGAAAAAACCATGAGGCAGGCCAGCAACAGCTTTTTCATCACTTCCCTCCGGTCTGTGCGTTAACCTGGGCGGCAATGCGAACCTTGACTTGCTGCCCCATCGTAGCGGCGTCAGGGATTTTCTGGTTAGTCATCAGGTCGGTGTAGAAGTCCGAAAAATTGATAAGGTCAAAGTTAATGCTTTGCAGTTCCGGTATGGTGATGCCACGACAATTCGGGGAATCGCCACTACCGAAGCTGACACCGAGCTGGTCACGTCGTCCTTGTTCTTGAATAATGCGAGCAAGTTTGCCCCCGAACACGCAGTACACCTGTTTTTTCTGAATGCAGATCCCCAGGACCGCATGGGCACAAGCCTCGCCAACACTGACTACCACTTTCTTAGCCTTTGCTTTCCCGATAGCCATTTCCTCGCTGTTGCAGTTAGCCAGTCCCGCGCTATTGCCCCATCCTGAATCCACACAGCAGTTGGAAAATCCGGCCATCGCTTTGCGACAAGACATTGACTGGCCAGTGAATGCCTTCACATTAATCTGGTCATTTTTGACGTCGTCACCAGCCGAGGCGAGCCCTGCGAGCTTCGCGACAGCTGTATCAAAACCACTGTCCCCAGCACCGCTGGTATCGCTGCAGTCGCCTGTTTGGCAGAAATAGTCGCTACCGCATAAAAGGCCGGTTGATGAATATATTTTTTGGCATTGATACGTTATTTTTTGATGCGAGCATTGCCCAGCTGTATGCTCAGTACAGCTGCTACCTGCTGCTGTACAATTGGGATCGCTCATCAATGAGCCGCAATTACCATTACTTGCAGGGGTGACCAAATAGGTGTCTGTATATTGCCAACAATTGCTATAAACAGTGTAGGTCTTTCCATTAACAACAGTAGTTCTATTGCCGCCAGAAACTGTGCATTGGGTTCCTATTAATTTCCCTCCGACACTAAGATCATCACATGATTGCTGAACATTAGTTTGAGGTTGCCATGTTTGGACTGTTGTCATTGCTGTTATACTTAAGATAAGTGACTCTGCATTTTTTCTAAACTGATTTATTATAGCATTCAAAAAAATACTTTCGTGGCCAGTTGCTGAGATCGTGATAGTGAGGGTTATAATATCACCCTGATTTATATGATACCCAGAGACTGAAATATTTTGCGAGGTCGTTCCTGAATCCCTAGCAGGAACCGAAACCACATTACCTAAAACATTGACTTTGCTCTTCCATACGACAAACCCACTCCAAACAATATTACCCCACTGCAAATCTCCAGTAAATGGTGCCATAAATGTTGCATGAACCTCATGTCCCACAAGAGAGTACGTGAAATCAGTCGTATTTATAACCGCACTTTGATTTGTTTTGGTATTAACATACTTCCCACCTATTGATACCAACCTATTACATGATTGAGTTACAGCGACATCTTTATCACAGGTATAATTTTGAAAAGTAGATTTTGATACCGTTGTATCAGTACATTGAGAGTTCGTACCGCTCGTTATAGAATCCGCATTTGCTTCAGCCGCTTTCCCCGTAGTAATAAATATTGCATTAGGGTCGATGGTTGTTGCAGGGTTTTTGGTGGATGAATCATTTATTGCCTTTGCAGCATCATTATTACTTAATTCGGTTTGTCCCTTATCAGCAATGCCGCCATCCCCCCCTTGCACACCACCGTAGTAGCCACTTTGCGAAGGACTGGCGGTATATCCGGGAATAACACTGGATGGCGAGGTATTGCTCATGCCAGAGGTACCCTGGCCACTGTTAGACTTACCGTAGCTTGAACCGGCGTTGTAGGCATCGCTCACCGCGTCGGCCTGTGCACCATGTGCGCACAACAGCAGAAGTGACAGAAAAAACCGATTCATTTTATGCCTTCCCCGTTCTGCAGCAGTTGTGTTGCAGTGACACCGCAATCTCCACGCCGTTTCACTTCTTCCAGCGCCTGTTTTATGGGCAAGCTGCCGTAGAGCACGTCATATTTACCCGCGCAGGTCACGACCAGCGCTGGAACAGCCTTAATGCCATACTGCTGGTAAAGCGTTGGGTCTATCTGGACACCCGCCTGCTTGTCCTTTTTTGACAGTTCAAACATCACCGACGCCGTTTTACGAAAATCGTTATCCAGCAGGCCACGAAGCGTGGCGGGGATACCAAAGCGCCGCGCGTCCTGCAGCATCGGCAGTAGCCCCTCTTCGGGAATACCAAGACTCACGAAATAGACCGCCTGCGGAGTGGTACGCCCCGCACTGTTCTGCTCTGCCTGGGAGGCGGCAATTTCATTTTTAAACTGAGACACCCGCCCCTGCTGTGCTTGTGGAAGCGTGATGTTCATGCCTTTCAGCTGTGCCTGAAACTGTTCGAGTTCTCGTTGCTGTTGCTTCATGTACGTCATGTCGTTGCCGGACACGCTGGGTTGTTCCGCCGCCTGCGTAAATGGGGCACAGAGCAGCGCGGCGCTGAGCATCAGCGTCGAAATCAGGGATCTGTTCATGATAAGTCCTTACAGATAAACGCAGTTGCGCTTTCGCCACATGAGGTAACCGAAGTTCTTCTTGGATGCGGGGGTATTGTGTACCGAACCCCAAAGTTGCGTGGTCGTGCCAAAAGGATGGCAATCACTTGGTTCGGGATACATGTTGACCATCTGATAGCGCCATCGAGATTTAGGAATGATCGGGGACGGGTACTCGTAGCACACCGCCACGTCCGCCCCAACCGTTTCCATTACCAGTCCCTCCCGGTGCAGTTTAAATGCCATCCGTTCGCTGACCAGTAACGAAGCCTCAAGCGGTGAAAACTCATTGCTGGTATAGCCGGTGAAAGGGTACATCGAGCCCTGAGCACCCGCGCACCAAAAAAGCGGGTCTAGCGGTACGCCCGCCGTTGAGGCAATGGAGTCCGCCGCACAGGCGCCCTGAGCTAAAAGGTTTGAAAACAAGCTCACCTCGGGATTAATGATCATGGACAGTGTGCTGTCATTCCACAGTGGGTCCACCTCAGAGAGGTAAGCAATGTCCATGTCACCCGTTTGCATACAGCCTTCACTGGTGATGATGTTCAGCCAAAAAATCAGCGGATACTTATACCAGTGCACATGATAGAACGCCCCTGGCGACGGCTTATCACTCTGCCCACCAGTGCCGGTACCGGTGCGCCCGAGATCAATTTTAAACCCCCCCATATTCACCATCACACCCGGCTCTCTCGTCACATCAGTGAGTGCAAGCGGCTCCCAAAAACCGATGGCCAGCCCCAGGCGATAAAATATGCCGTAGGGGCAAAGTTGGATCGGTGAAGCTGGATTGGGTGTGTCTGGATGTGCACCGGAAGCAATCGGGATACTGCCAAGCGTCATGGGAAACAAGCACTTCCAGCAGACGTCACTAATAGGGTTTACCCATCGACCGTCACCGGCATTGGCATTAGCGGCGAGCGCAGGCGTACATAACATGCCAGCCCATACTAAGGCAAAACAGAGAATGAATTTGCGCACAGGTCCTCCGGCAGTGTGATGAAATTGGCCAGGATCTGCCGCACATGAACACTTTGCAGGTGATGGTTAAACTCAACTTCAATCTCATATTTCAGTGAAGTACGAATATTCACAATGTGCCCCCCTTTTTCAGGATGCCCACACCCCGCCGCAGGACACTTCGGATGTCGCACTCATTTAGCGATGCCAGAATAATTTTGGTTCTGAGCTCAGTACTCAATGTCAAAAAAGTTTGCAGCGCGGCACGGATAACCACCGATTCGGTATAAAGCGGGTGTTCTTTCGTCATTTCGCGCAGGCCGTTTTTATCGGTTTCGTCCATGCGCACGGTCGTAGCAAAACGCTTGGTCTTGTCGATATCATTATTGTCTTTTACGCAGTGACTCATTTCAGTGCCACCTCCTCGACCTTAAGCATGCGGTTGTCGCGACTGATGCGCACTGGCGTATGCTCGAAGCCAAATTTGGTTGTCAGGGTGCCGTACTGGTCGAAGTAAACCGGTTCATCCAGCGCGTAACTGGTGTCGCGGATGTTGCCGTTGACCAGAATGATCTTGAAATTAACCTGCCCAGTCAGTTGCTTTTTCACCCACGCCATCTGCGCCGGATTGTCGCCATCGATAAAGTAGAGCGTCTCACTAAAGAGCACTTTATCCAGTGGGTTCACCGAGTCCCCCTCACGCGCAATGACGTTACCCTGCATATCGCGAAGGGTCTCACGCACCGTGAACGTCGGGTCATAATGCAGCGTCCGGTCCGTTTTCGCCGGTGTCAGCCCCGCGACGGGTGTGGGTCGTACGGCGTGAGCTTTTACTCTGGCCTCGGTCTCACGCTGCATACGAGCCATTTCGCCACTGTCCTTCATGTCTTGTAGGCGCTGGGCAATGAACGTTAGTAGGTCAGGCTCGGTTATCGGAAACAGATGGCCAATGGTGCCGAGTTCCTTTGCTCCTGCTGGCATGCTGAGAAAACCTGCCAGCAGTATGACAGCCAGCCTTTTTGTCATTGGGCCTCCTGCATCCGCCGGGCAATATCCGTCTGGATCTGCGGCGTGATGTTCTTCGTCGGCATCACCACCGCACCCGGCACCAGGATAAGAGCATCATGCGTCATCACCCATTCCCCCAGGCTTGCATTCAGTGCCTGGTTAAATCGCGTCGTCAGAGCTCTGGCAGCGTTTTCGTCGAGTGGCGTCTTTGCCGACTGCTGAATGAATGTGTCGATGGTGCCCTTCATATCAAACACCACAGTTTCACGCTGAAATTGCAGCGCTACCAGGGCGCTAACACTGGCGCACACAACAACTAGCAACAGCGCCGCTGCCGCGACTCTAACCCTCTCATTTCTGAAGAAGGCCACTTTATGCGTCGTCCCCACCCCATATTGAAAGGTGTCAGCATCAGCGCCTTTAGGGCTAATAGAAGGTTTATTTACCGGTTCATTCATGGGAGTATCTCCTTTGTGTCATTTGCGCGCAGGCCAGCCCACAGCTCCAGTTCACGCATCTCGGTCTGATACATGTGGGGCTCTGAAGCCAATAGATACGCCGCTTCTTCGCTGGTCGCACCGGCTATTTGCGCCTCACTCATGTACTGGAAATCCTCTCCACGGGTGCTGAACATTGCCCGCGTCACCGGGTCGACGAACACACGGTGAAACGAGCTGTTTTCCCCTGTCGAAATCATCACCGAGCTGAAACCCGTGTCTTTTGCTGGCTGGAAACCTCGGATAACCTGCGTTTCCAATTCGCTGAACTGATCGGGGTTGGCATTGAGGTAGGTTTTAAACGCCTTGGAGTCTTGCAATAGGGTCACCTTCGTGCCGCTACAGTCCCAGGCGGCAGCGGCTGCAGGCGGTGCCGCCTGATCTTTGGTGCCGGTAAAGTCCTTGATACCCTGAGTGATTGTGATAAAAGCGCCGCGATGGCGACGCACAGTACGATAGCCGGTCTCGATAAAGCGTGCGGCGTGCGGGTTAGATCCACTAAACAAGCGCCATGCCTCATCAACGATGGCCACTTTTTTCAGATCGCGTGGCGAGTGGTACATTTTTTCCTGAATTGCCAGGATGAGCGAGTACAGGATGGCCGACAGCAGGTGCGGCTGTTTCTCCAGGCTTAACAACTCCAGCACCGCAAAGCGGGTTTCACCATCAAGCGTCGGGCTGTCAGAATTGAAGTATTCGCCGTTCGCGCCCCAGGTACACCATCGGTCAAGCAGCAGGACCAACTCATTGATACGGCTCATTATGGTCGGCTGCTCGCCATAAGCGTTTTTCACTTCCTCCGACGTCATGTAACCCACCACATCGTCGATGCGCGCTTTGTTGTTTTTCGCCCCCCAAGCGGCTACCACGCCCTTCATCAAGATGTTTTCGCTGACTTTATCCAGCTTGTCATCAGGACTCGCCAATACGGTGAGCAGACCGGTGATACCCTCCGCCGATTCCTTAATATCGAGCACATTGGCAAAAGGGTTGAAACGCAACGTCGCACCATCCAAATAAACACCGCCTGCCTGCTTACAAAAGTTCTTGTAGCTGGCCCCCATGTCAATAACCCAGGCAAAGCCGCCGGCGTTGAGGACCTGCCGCAAGATTTCCTGGATGAAGAAGCTTTTTCCCGCCCCGGTGGTGCCGGTCACAGCGATATTGAAGTTAGTGCTGCCGTTGCTCTCACTGAACATGTCGAAAAATGCCAGCTGATTTCGGTAGGTCGGCAGCGGGCTGCCCACCGGCGACATCTGCCGTTCCGCTACCACCGGCATCAGGTTGACGGCATTAAAGCTTTTGCAACGCATGGTGGCCCCCATTTGCACCATGTCTTCCCACAATCCTTCCTGCATCATGAACGGGAACGTGCTGATCCAATTGCGCAGTTGTTGAAAACGCGGCGCAGAAATTTCAAGGTCGTTTTTGCGGAAAACGTTGATGGCGGCAAGCTCACACGACTGTTGTTCACTCGGGTCGTCGGGTGTGAATAACGTCAGGTTCAGGGTGAAGTTACACATTGCGATTTCATTGCTGGCAAGCCCCTGTCGCAGATCACGCCACTCTTCATAGGCGCGCTGTGTGCCGGGGAACAGCTTCGCATAAGAAGTGGCGGCCTTTTTCCCGAGGTCCTGCTCTTTTTTAAAGGCGTCATTCTGGCTTTTAACCTGTTCCTCAACCGACACTGTCCAACTGATAATGAACGGACAGGGAATACCCAGATCGGGAAAACGCATATTCTGTAAGTTGTCCGACGCCTGCCAAAGAGCAAATTGTGTCGGCGTTTTGGTGAGTTGCATGTTGACGATCCGAGTGCTGGCCACAGCGTCATCGCGCCCTTTACCCAGGAGACGGTCCTCTGGCTGGCGTGCCGTAGTCACACGCAGATAACCCGGGCGCACCTCCATCTCGGTGCTGTGGTCCACGCACTGGCGGTGCAGTTCCTGGTCGGGATTCCAGTGATCGGCGCTGCGAGTCACCTGTCCGGGACGGTAGTTCAACTGCTCGCGCATCACTGACAAAAATTCCGACACGCCAACGCGCCGCGTTTCCATGTGAGCCGCCATCAGAGATACTCGCAGCGTCTCGCGTAACTGCGCCACAGAATCCATAGCTCGGATACCCCCGCGCCCCGTGCGGGCGTATACCAGGAACACGCGATAATCGCGCAGGTAAAGGGGATATTCCCGTTCATTACTGAGGCCTTTCAGCGCAGCGCGCTCCCAGTAAGCCTTGGTGATCGCGTTGAGTCGCGGCGCCATGTCTCCCTTCCACATCGCCTTGCTCAGACCATGATCCAACATTTCGCCAACGCATTTGCTGGCCACCATTAGGACTGTGATGGGCGTTTTGCGGGGCATTTTTTTACGTAGGAGATCGTCCAACGCCTGAACCACCTCCTGATTAGCGCCGGCAAGTGGCGCGACTTCTATTATGAAGCCAATAGACCGGCTGTTAATGAAGAGCTCAGTTTTTTCATCATACATGCGGTAAGGCAGCAGGCTGGTGATCGAGGGATAACTTAAGCTCTGCTGCAGCAAGTCGCCCGCTGACTTCGCCCCACCCTCATCTTTGCTACCTGCGACAATATTCATTAGCTGATCTAACCAAGTATCACTCATACAGGCCCCCCTTTATCCGTCGATTCATCATTCCCCCTCGCTGATGACGCGAAAATCCGCGTCCCAGCGCGATTTAATCTTCACAAACTCAACCACAGCAGGCTGATGGAAGCTGTCCTGCTCATCAACCCATGGCGCGATCCACAGACGCTGCGTGGCGTCTGGAATGCGATGGGCATCCACCTGTCCCGGACCTGAATAGTCAGCGGGCGTTACCGGACGGGATGTGGAAAGATGCGCGGTACTGCTGGAGGTGACCGGTATCGAGGAGGTCCTCAACAACGAGCCGCTGTTGCTGATGGGCTGGCCAGCCACAAGACGAGGTGTGAGGGTTGCTACACTGATTTTTCGGTCAGGGAAAATGACTGGCTTTATATTGCTCGTTGAGGCCAGCGTTTCAGCGACAGGCTTTGGGGTGGTCTCTTTCCCCGCGGTTAGGTCGTCAAGGCTTTTGCCCTTTGCTGCAAGATGACTGGCGTCGGACATAGACAAACACTGATCAGTAGCGGTCTTGTTGCAGTCGAAATCGGAATTCATACCAGCACAGCCGGTTAGCATGCCGCACAGCAGCACGCCAGGAAGAAACTTAAGCATGGGAGTGTCTCCGGGCAAAAAAGAGCCCTGTCAGAATTAAGATGATATAAGTTGGTGTGATTTAAAAAATGAAGAATACGAAAGCAGGAAGTTTAGAAGTTCTGGTATCTGGAAGTAATATGCCCTCCGTCATAGTGGATTATGCGATCAGCGCGCCAAATTTTTGTTCGTAACGCTGTACCAAACGACGGAGCACATAGGTCTGTGTTTCAAAATTTTTTACCTCTTCGCGCAGCCCGTTAACCTCGCTGGCTAATCTCGATTTTTCCCTGACGGCTTTGCGGACTACCTCTTTGGCGCCCTCTGGGTCGCCAAATCTCACGAGTGCATACGCTAGCATATCGAGTTCGAAACGCAGATCGGCGCGAGCCGGCCATCGAGGTTCACTACCCCAAAGTTACACCACCGGTGACCACCAGCACCGACGGGTTAGCGCTCCTTTCCATAAAACACTACTTTTATAAAAAATCCGGTAAACATGATGAATAAATAGGCCCCCCACAGATAGGCATTTTGTTCACCATATAATGCGTAGTTAAGGTAATAATAGACATATATGAACGAGAGCATCGAGATAAAGCCATATAATATTTGTTTAGAACTCATATTTAAATTTACCTTTTGGTTGTATGGACGACATCGCGTTGCGGCAATTTCACTCAACTTTATATGCGTCATTCTAAGAGTTTCCTAGGTTGAACAAGCTAACGTCGAGGCCCTATTCCGCCGTATCGTTATTGGCCGCGTGCGGCTGCAAGAAAAAAAACCATAAATGGAGCCATCCCGTGCATCCCTAAAATCATTACAAAACCATCATCATCTATCGTTGGGACATGCCAGGTAATGAATGTATAGCCAATACCCAGAATCATCCCTAGTGCCCAGATAAAGATAAACATTAAAATAATTGTAATTACTTCAAAATTTTCGTTTCCTGCCTTTAATAAAGTTAACAATAAGAAAACACTACCCACGCATATTCCTAGACGAAAACTTGTCCAGTTAGTCGGAGTGAGACCGTGGCGAAACAAATACGTCCAGGCTGCGAAAAAAACGACAATCATCAGAACAAGAATGGCATAGGGAATGCGGTTATTTTTACTGAGAAATGTCACCGTGTCCTTAATTAAAAATGCTGTGGAGATGTTGCGCTTCGACCTGTTGCAACACGTTATCAGGATTGGCATTATTCTGGATGCGCTCTAGCACCTCGATGTCACTGAGAAGTGCGGCAAGTTCGCAGGATGTAGCCTTACGCAACCACGCCTGCCGGTAGCGAACCTTTAACGCGCACAGCTTGATACGAATTTCACGGCCTTTTACCGGCGTCATCATGCACCTCCTGTTTCTCCGATTCAGGAAACTGACGGGAGGTGAATATCAAGGATTTGTTAGACGGTCTGCCAGGCCCCGTGGCCTCTATTTCAACTGCCAACCAGGTCTCCAGCATGTCCGATTCGATACTCCCCTTTTTTACCACCTCCTGCTGAAGACGTTGGAACGCCGGAATATTCACCGGCTGATAGCGCTGGAGATATCCAGCAACGATTTCTTCCCAGCGGCTAGAGACAGGAACCCCGCGCCGGTGTCGCGCAAGGACAATAGTGGCAGTGGCACAAAAAATAAATAAACTGAATACCAGGAGGAAACTCCACATCTCGGCATCAAAAATGATAAGGAAGCCAAAAGGGATAACGATAAGGACGGTGCCCATCAACGACAAGAGCCAGTTATCTGGCGCCCAACCATACGACCATGCTCGGGAAGCACGCCGTATCTTGCGTAACAGGCGTTGATTTTCATTTTTCGGAACGACTGAGAAACGAAACAGATTAAGAAATTTCATGCTGCAGCTCCTCGCCCCAGAACACGGACACGAAATGCATCGGGTGCCCTACGCCCGCCGATCGGTACCCGCACTTCTTGATTCATAAACGTAAGCATCAGCATGGCTCGTTTGGCGCCGTTAGGTTCAAACCAGACGGCTTCCAGTCCTTCAAATACACCACTAAGAACCTCTACTCTATCACCGTGCTCTGGAACGTTAGGAGCAGGCGAGAGACAGTCATGGGATTTCAACCGTTCAATCACTTCGTCAGGAACGACTGACGGCATGCCACCGAAACTGATTAATGACGACACGCCCCTGGTGCTTTTGATAGTGGTAGTGTGAATGACCTCCGGGTCAAAGCGGATAAAAATGTAGCCAGGAAAAAGCGCTTGGGGTGATACAGCCTTAGTCTGCGGTTTACCGAGTAGTAACATTGGGGTAATAACTTGTGCCGTATAGAGCGGCAGGAAACTGTTTACCCCCTGATTTTCCAGATGCTGCTGTGCGCGTTTTTCCTGTGCATACTGTGTCTGCGCCACGTACCAATG
This sequence comes from Acerihabitans sp. TG2, assembly GCF_035013185.1. NCBI lineage: Bacteria > Pseudomonadati > Pseudomonadota > Gammaproteobacteria > Enterobacterales > Pectobacteriaceae > Acerihabitans > Acerihabitans sp. TG2. Next base: position 47,098 of record NZ_JAYGJO010000026.1, on the reverse strand, counting down.
CTCCATGAATCACCCCGTTAGTTTATTGTGTCACCCAATTTCAGCTGGCTGGCCTGACGCAGCACGTCATCAGGATTGAGAATGGCGGCACGCGTCGCGTCGGTCGCCTGTGCGGCCCCTGCTGCGGAAGCCTGCTGCACCGTTGCTTGTGGTGTTTCTTTCTTCTCTTTCTCCACTTCAGCATCCTCAATAGTCTCCAGCCGGAAGCCTTGCTGGAATACTACGGTCACCCGATTGCCGGCGCCGATGTCGATGATTGGGTGATATTGCTCGGCCCGTTTGATCCAGTACTGACTGAGCGTATCAGCCGCCTTGCTTGCCCCACCGCCAATACCCTGTTTGAAAATGTCTCCTGCCCCGACAGAGGCTGTGGCACCCAGGCCAACTGACGGTGTAGCGGCAGATTTTATACCCTCACCGAAGCCAGAAAGTAGACCGGCTGCACCTGCATACCCAATAATCTTTCCGTTACGCATCACTGGCTTACCACGGATACCCTGTTTGCCCATGTAGGCCACATGCCCTTCAAACGCCATGTCTATGTGCTTGCCATTTTTCATGATACAGCTGATGTTTTTGGTCCGAACTTCCCCGCGTTCACTGGAAATATCCCCCCATATTTCGCCAGTGACGCGGCACTGGTCCATGTTGTAGGTTTTGCCGTTAGGCATGGAGACATCGCCGATGAGGGTGATAACCACCGGCGAGGTGTTCTGTTGACCGGTCACACTGGCGTTGGCGTCCGCTCCCTCAATCATCACAGCCTCAGAGAAGGAGCCTGACGGTATCCATGGCAGTTTGGTTTTCTTCGCCTGCAGCGAGGCGTAACTGAACGTCGAGCTTTTCAGCCCGCCCGTGCGCATCGTGCCGGTGCTTGGGTAAAATTGACTGCCCTGCCCGTTTGTTGGACCACGGTTTTGAGCGTTGATATTCCACTGCGCCGGACCCACAGGTCCAACTGGCACGACACCGTTTTGTGATGTGCCAGGTCCGGCCGGAGTAGTCGTTGTACCGTTTGCGTTTGCCGCCAACGGTTTATCAGACTGGCTCTGCAGTTTGTTGAGTAGGTCATCAATTTTGCCGAGCTTTTGGTTGAGTGTGTCGTTCTGCTGTTTCAAATCGGCCTTTAACTGACTTACGCTATTTTCAAGCCCGGCGGTCTTGTTTTGCTGCTGCGTTAGCACCGAGCTCGACAAAGTGTCCGTGAACGAACTGGTGATGAGGCCTGTCATGTCAGCGGTTTTTGGCTTTAGCGGCGCTTTCAAGTCAGCCTGGTGTCGGCTGTAACCCCAAATGCCACCCCCCAGCGCGAGCGCCACTGCGGCAGTAAGACCGGCGATCATCCACTGTTTGCGGCGGGTGGCCGTGTTAATGTTACTCATGCTCCCCCCTCTGCATCAGTGGAGAAGATAACCCACACGAACCCTTCACCGTTCGCGTAGAGGATGTGGGTGGAAAGCATTACCGCGCGCACCCCCTTCTGCCAGAACTGTTTATCAGACAGCGGACGCGTCACGTAACCGGTATTTTTCATGCGATAGCGCATCACCCGTAGGTGTGAACCGACCAGTTGACGTTCCGGTGTGAGCAGAACACCCGCCGCCGGACTATAGGTTGGCCCACGGCTAGCCGCCCCTTCGGTGTAATTCTCCGGCACGCCGCCGTTGACAACAGTGCGGGCAACGCTAACCAACGTTTTTTCCCACGGCTGGCTTTCTTCCCATGCTTTCGCGTCAGGGTTAGCCTTGACCGGGGCTGATGCAGGGATAAGGCGAAGCGTTTTGCCATCGCCCGGCTTTGGTGTTACGTCAATTGATGCACCGATACCGTTAGCCGTTTCCAAAAATAAGGTGAAGTTCTGGCCGGTAAGAGGCGTAATGAGCAGTGCACCATCATCCGTGTTCTGTTGGGTAAATGCCCCATCGGGGCCCGTTACGCGGGTAATGAGCTCTCCGTCGATGACAATTTTATTTGGGCTGGTATTGCTGAGCTGTGCCTTGAGATGCGCATCATTGTCAAAAACGGTACCGGCGGGGCCGCTGACGGCTGCTATTGCACCGGGGACCAGGAAGGCGCTGGCCACGAGCGCGGCGAAAAATCGTGCTTTCATGCTGTTATCCCTGATGCTGTTGATGGGAGGGTTGTAGTGGTTGCACTTCCGGGAAAGCAGTTAGACGGATAATGCCGTCCACGTATTTCACGCTAAGCCGGTAAGCTTTGGTCACATCCGGCATGGCTAACTTTAGGCTGCCGTTAGACGTACTTGCTGAGAGCGTGCCACTAACGATGGTGTCACCGGTTTTGGTATCAATGGTTTCATCATCAATGCGGTATACCGTAGAAACACCGTTCTTTTTGATGTAGTCGGCCTCAGCGGACAGCGTCTTTTTCAAGTCAGGCCGGTATTCCGGCGGTACCCAGCGCAGCAGTGCCGCATGCTGGTTGTCGACAGTTTCCGGCGTCACACTCAAACGCAGGTTCACTAAAGAGCGAACCAACATGCTATTGAGGCTCGCATCGCCCTGTGCTGCATCAGAAGTGAACGAACGGTCAAAAATCATGGGGGTAGTAATGGTTTTTTGCGTGCTGGCAAAATGCCATGCCAGAGAACCGGTGATGCAGTTGCCGGCAATACTCATCGCGAGCAGTGAGCTGAGCGCCACAATGGTTCTAACCGTCACGCGATTTCGGGTTTCTTTGACTTGATATCTCATAATTCCTTCCGTCAGGTGGGAAAAGGCGCCACTCGTAAGTGGCGCATACGCTACTGCATCCAGTGGCGATTACCTGAATCGGGCAAACGCCTGAACTGCACCCGGAAAAGCACCGTTGGCAGATACCAATAAAGAAGGTTCAGTAGCCACCATGAGCCCTGCCCTTTCTTGAGGTGTCGGATGAAAAGCCAGAGGGCGGCGCCCACGCACAGCATCACGATGAACAGGTCACAGAAAAAGCCTATGCCGCCGCACAAAAGAAGTACGAAGGCCTCTTCCGGTGGGAGTCCAAAAATACGTTTCTGCTGATTGAGGGTGTCCGGGAATCGATATTTAAGCGAGTCCCTGTCCATTGCGGTTACTGACCGCTGGCGAGGGTAAAGAAAGTGCGGGTAACAAGAATAATAATAATAAGACCGACAAATACCATCGGGTTACGAGTTTTAATATAACCAGTAACGGAAACGATGGTTTCCGCCACATACAAAGTCCATTCAAGAGTAGAACCATGCCCGAAGGTATCATTCGCATCTGTCTTCTGTGCAGCCAGTAAATCTGTTGCATGAGCGATGTGTGGAAAAAAAATTACCAACATGGCTAATGCAAAAGCAATTAAATTGTACTGAGCGGTGGGAGAATGTTGAAGTATTAATTTAAAGCGGGTAACTGAAAAAGAATTAAAGATAAATTTTATGCGGTCGATAAGGCCACCTGAAAATTTAATTTTTTCTTTTGCCAAAGCTACCGCGCCCTCTTCCGTAAGAACGGAATCGGTCAGGACTGCTTTCATTGTAAAAAACCCTCGATTTGAGATAAGGAAATGTCATCTTGCGTAAACAGACGTAACGCATGCGCATGTTACAATGACTCATAAAATTAAAACTGTGATGTATATCACGGTTTATGTTTTTTTTAGGAATTTCCTTAGTGCTGCACGGGAGTAGGCTCTCACTCTGATTTCTTATAGAATTTCATGAATCGAGTGTAAAAAAATGAAAATAAGAGAAAATATAGTTAAAAAACCCGGAAGACCACGAAAAAACACCTCTGGCGAAGTGAAATATCGCGTACTTTTGGCCCCGGAAAACCTTCTACTAGAACTACGCGTCGCAGCTCGAGTTCGCGGCGTAAGTATGAGTGATGAGATAATTGACCGACTTTTTCAGTCGATGAATTTAGAACCAAAGAATCCAATAATTAACAGTCAAGACGGCGAACGCCTTATCGCACTATCAAGGTTATTTGATGAATTTATTCAAGCACAGCTGGATAGTATTCGAGAAAAACATGTTAATGAAAATCAGTGCGCTGAAAAGGATCGTCAATTTATTCCTGGGAAAATGAAAAGATTTAGCAGCACTTTCCCAGTAGACCTAAAGAAGGATATAGAAATCAGTGCGCGTTTTAATCAGCGAAGCATAAATCAGGAAATTATTCAGCGGCTTCTAGGGTCGCTAAATTATTTAACAGAACAGCAACACCCTGAAAATGAAGAAATAAAAAGATTACGTTCTCTGGCTATGTTGTTTGATGAGTTCGTTACATCAAAAGTGATTGATGCGGAAAATCCGCTAACCCGCAGTGATAAAGAAAAGAATGAGAGCGGTAACACTCTGTAACTTTATACCCGGGCCTTTGTGCCCGGTTTATCTCTGTGTCACATTTCAAAGCGCCATGAGTAAAAGGCGCCATGTCTATTATTCATTTTTATCCTTTGTGCTAACAAAGTGGCGTGATTCGGATTCATCTTCAGCAGTTTCTATTGCGGTGAGATAACCACTAAGTACTTCATCAATTTTATCAGAAGCTTTTTCACCTAAGGAGTTTAGATACATTTCAGTTACCATTGATAACAGGAAAATGATACCCTCTCTGCTGCCACCTACTTTCCGGATAACCTCCCTATTCCATTCTTTCTGGCTGAAAGTCTCTTCGGAATTCTTGGCCTTATGCATGATAAGTCCAAGCCGTAGGAGTTCATTACATGTTGATGAGAAGCTTACATCTTTGGGTTCTGCGCCCTTTTGAATTTCAAGTTGTACAATATCCCTGATTTCACTTTCAATTTTATCTTTTAAATATATCCCAAGCCTTCCCATTTTTCATACCTCTATACCGATAATAAATATCAAATTTATTTTATTTATCATATCGTGCTATGGTGATTAAGTTTCGCATTCGACCGATGTTTGCAGGTGTGGTGCGGTTTTATGTGATACTACACTGCTTATACAGGTAGTACAATCCAACACTAACGTATCATACAGTGTCACACTGTATGATATACAGATATCTGATTTTTAAGAGTATCTACATTTGTACTACACTGTGTCATACAAACCTACACCAACAGGTATTACAATTGTGGTACATTATGTAGTCGGATCCGACACTGTCATATCATACAAAAGTACTACCTTTTTTCGTCAAAAGAATATTCTTCATAAATTAATTATATTAACCACATGATTTAAAACGCAAAATCAGCAAGATTAAATCTTGCGTGGGGTGTGATGTCATTTTCATTTCAGGAGCGGCTTGCTTAAATAACTCTTCATATTTGATTTTATTAATTCAGTACCTGTCCCCGCAGAGTTATCTAGAGCGCCTTGTGCGCGTCTGTAACTAATTTTCTTGCAACGGGTGAAGTGAAAGTGTATTTTCGCGAGAAGTCACCTTGTGTCGATTCTGGCGCAATACTGGAGAGTATAAACAATGAAATGGTTTGTCCTGGTCACCCTTGCTGCTGTTTTTTCCGCACAGGCCAGTCCTGATATGTGTTTTACCCGAGCGGGGCACGACTACGGTATTGATCCACTGCTGCTTACCGCAATTTCAATAAAAGAATCAAGACTGCGAATGAATGCGATTAACGGTAGCAACCGAAATCTGACAGAAGATGTCTGCGGTATGCAGGTAAACAGTTCACATTATCCGGCGTTGAGAAAATTTGATATTACACGTGAGCGGTTGCTAAAAGAGCCCTGTACCTGCATTTATACCGGCGCATGGGTGCTTGCTCACATCTTTCGCTCATACGGTAAGAACTGGGACAGCGTAGGTATGTATAATACTGGACCATCAACGCGGCTCATTGTGCAGCGTCGAGCTTACGCAACAGATATAAAAAATATCTATCGTGTCCTACTGGCTCGCCAAATGATTTACGCAAAAACAGTGGATATTGATAGCAAAAATAAAGCTGAAAATACAGTTGTAAAAACTGCAATGATTTCTGATAAAAAATAAACATGAGCTTTTCATTGATTAATTTAAAGACATTTTTAAATATGAATCAGAAATAGAACCTAAGGTGAGTTACAACCGGAGAAAAACTACAATTTTTTTAATTTTAATGATTTTCACATTAGCAGATTTTATAATACACGCCATGATGCGCTGGCGTGTATTATGTGCTATTTTTTAATTACATTACACCCGCGCCGGCAACATTCCGGAATAATGTTTTGCAACAATATCATTCAACCTATCTACCAACTCCAGGCGCTTAAAAATAATATGCGCACTGCCTTTTTTATACCATTTAACACTAAAGTATTCCCCTTCAAATATTTCGGAGGCATCACCTTTTTTATTGTAAAATTCGCTAAACTGCGCGCCCTCAGAAATTCGATAATCAGGGACATTTTTATTATCCAACATGTAAAATGGACGTGCTAGGTCATCAAGCTTTTGTTGTCCTGACTGCGTCAGTGATACATATCCAGCCCCCCATTTTTCAAGAAAAAATTCAATGATAATTTTCTTACCGATACGACAAGGGTTATTTGTTTTGTAGTCCCATGACAGCGAACGGAACATGTCTATCACACCTGTTTCGAAGGTTTCACCCTTACGGGCATTCAATTCTCTGAACGTCGCCAGTACGTTATCAAGAGTTATTTCTGGCGTATCTTTCCCATGTAATTGGCGGTCCCACTCATCACGCAAACGACTGCTCATAAAGGTGTACATACCGGTTTGAGTCATAAGGCGATCCCAGATTTTTGTGTCTACGAGCCGACGGATAGCAGTCGCATTCTCGTCTGTATTTCCTTCATGTAACAGCGCATCAGATACGCACTTCTCGACGCCATACAGGTGATCTGCCCCTGCGGCCGTTTTCAACTGCAGACGAGCTTCCTGAAACAGTCGAAGTGCTTGCTCATATTTCATCAACCCTTCGGCACGCTGTGCAAGTATCCGATCAATTGCAATCGACGGGATCACGTCGGTAGCCCCATTGAAGGGTACCTGCTGGGTATTTTCAACCCATCTTTCGGAAGATTCAGTAGCGGCGGTTTTGACGTTTTGTGTGTGCATTCTGCTTGTATCCTCTAGGTTAAATGTCATCTCTCGGTGAGTTCTTTCGCGGCAAGGGCGTAGTAGCGACGTCGGACGGGGGCGCGCAAGGGCGCCGTAGGCGAGCAACGCGATCCCTTGCACGAACCTGGCCGGTGGTGCTACACCCAGCCCTCCAGCGTAAGGGCTGGCCGCGAGATGAATAACCGGAAACCAACAGAATGCACACACCCGGCGTGGCGTCCTTAGCGGCCGGCTTGCCGGCCAGTGAACGCGCTGGCCATCGGCCAGCTGCAGCCGTTGACCTGGACGTTGCCATCAGACACTAGCCGAAAGGCCCGAAACCGCCCTGCGGGTTCGGCGGAGCCTGGCGGATGCGTCAAGCAGCTGCCTGGCGGAGTGTGGCTGACGACCGGCCGAAGGGCGGGAGCCGAAGGGGGCCATGCTGTGGCCGTTAGTGATTTTGAAGAAACAGACCAAATGGACATCGAGGATGATGACCACAGCCAGGGGTACACGCAGCAACTGCACGACGAAGAAAAAGTTAAATAGAGAGAGGTAGATAACGTAAATTTAGCAAGAGACAATCCCCCGGAACAGAATGGAGAAAAGGGGCGGCGCAGCCGCCCCATCTCTCTGAAATTGGCAGGCGGAAAGCCTGCGGGCAGGTTTTTGGCACAAAGGGCAAGGTTTCCCCTGCCCTCTGGTTCATGCAACCAACCTCGATATGGCCGCTTTCATCGCCTCAAACTTTTGCCTTAAATCAATACGCGCTTGCCACTCGTTTATGTAATAGACCGGCGTATATCGCACCCGGTTAAATTGCATGGTTAGGGTGTTTCCCGTGACCACTTCCGCAGGTATCCCTAGCAAACCAAGCTGAATAAAGGCCATATCAGCGGCAACCGGATCGATATCGATGCAGTGCACCAAAAGCTGTTCTGAGGGATTCAGACCTGCCTCTAACAGGCATTCAGCATAGGCGATCACCATCCCCGCCGCGCCGCAACAAGGCTCACTGAGCGTTACCCATCCCTGGGTTTTGATGGTTTCAGTAACATCATGCATCAACATTTTTGCCATCATGGATTGCAACTCATAGGGCGTAAAATATTGCCCCATATCACCGGATCCCAGTTCTAGCTCCATAAACACCGAACCCAGAAAATCCTGAAATTTCCCTTCTAGCGCGGCGACTAGCAGACAAAACAGCGTTTTCAGATTATCCAGGTCGTCGGCTTCGTAGCGATCGCAGATTTTCCGGCTGCGTTCGATATTTTCCGGCGTTCTGATCGTGGCCATATCCAGCTCACTGGCTGCCAGCGTAATAAAATCACAGAACACATCCCAGCGCCGAAGATGTCTGCCGGTATGACTGAACACGCGGATAAACTGCTTGCGCGCCTCTTCCGATGTGATCATTGCGCGTGGTAATTTGACCTCTGCCGGCACGTTAGCAGCGACTGAAATTGACACATCCGGCTCACAGTCAACAGCACCAAAAAGGTCGCCAAAACTCAGTTGTGACATGTAATTACCCCTCTAATGCCGCCCCGCTAGGGGCGGCGTGTTGTCACTGAATACCGAGTTCGGCGCGGACTGTGGTCATAAACTGCTGCCAGTACTCAAAGCGCAGTGATGGCATATGTGCTCGCTTTCCATTGCGATAAGCGTTTACAAACGCTTTCGCCTGTGCGACGATTTGCGGGTCGAAATTCATGGTTTACTCTCCGTTAAATTTTGATAGCCGGTCAGACTTTTGCGGGTGCAGACCGGTGCGAGAATGCAGGGGAAACCCTGCTTTTTTTATTTCTGTTGCTTATCTTTTTGGTTCATCACCTCCTTAACGCATTGCACGATCTCGCTGTGGTTCAGGTTGCTGTAATTCCTCATACGGAAATAACGCGCCCCTATACGGACATAAATCTCTGTCACATTGCCGCAGTACATTTCCCGGATCATGAAGGTTTCCGTATCCTGGGCGGTATCACTTCGCCAGTTGAGCGGGTACATCAACCCCGCCGCGTCGTGAAACAGATTCACGTCAATTTCTACGGGTGCGGATATGGATGCTTTTTCATATCTCTGCCAGTAAACGCGCTCGGTTTCAGCGGTTGCATCCATGCCCAACAAAGCATCGGATGCGGTCAGGTATAACGTTGCGTCCTCCCCCCATCTTTCGGAAGATTCAGGAGCGGCGGTTTTGATGTTGACGTTTTGTGTGTGCATTCTGCTTGTATCCTCTAGGTTAAATGTCATCTCTCGGTGAGTTCTTTCGCGGCAAGGGCGTAGTAGCGACGTCGGACGGGGGCGCGCAAGGGCGCCGTAGGCGAGCGACGCGATCCCTTGCACGAACCTGGCCGGTGGTGCTACACCCAGCCCTCCAGCGTAAGGGCTGGCCGCGAGATGAATAACCGGAAACCAACAGAATGCACACACCCGACGCGACGGAACGGCGTGGCGTCCTTAGCGGCCGGTTTGCCGGCCAGTGAACGCGCTGGCCATTGGCCAGCTGCAGGCGTTGACCTGGACGTTGCCATCAGACACTAGCCGAAAGGCCCGAAACCGCCCTGCGGGTTCGGCGGAGCCTGGCGGATGCGTCAAGCAGCTGCCTGGCGGAGTGTGGCTGACGACCGGCCGAAGGGCGGGAGCCGAAGGGGGCCATGCCGTGGCCATTAGTGATTTTGAAGAAACAGACCAAATGGACATCGAGGATGATGATCACTACCAGGTGTACACATAGCAGCAGCACAACGATGAAATGGCAAAAACCGGAGAGGAAGAGAACGTCAGGTAAGCAAGGGACAATCCCCCGGAACAGAACGGCGAAAAGGGGCGGCGCAGCCGCCCCCTCTCTCTGAAATTGGCAGGCTCAACGCCTGCGGGGCTTGCTTACTGCCCACGCAGACACCTTGTCGCTGACTTAAATGTCATCCTCAATAAAAGCCGCGACGGGGACACCAAAGCGTTTTGATAATGCTTTCATGTGTTCCAAGGTTAATGACCGTTCGCCTTTTAATATCATGTTAACCAGTGAACGACCGCCAATTTCGTTTTCAAAACTGGCTTGATTAAGCCCATATTGGTCCATAAGTGTGCGCAGAATCGCCAGTTCTTTCGGGATGGCGGCAATGCGCGCATTAAATGCTACGTATTCCGGCGCGGTATTTTCATAATCCGCAATTTTTTTCGCCAATAGGTCAATGAGTGGGTTTTCATCATCGGTATCGATCAGGCGTTCTACCAGTTCTAAAGCCTGCTCGTAATCATCACGATTGCCACTGCCCCCGAGTAATGGGACGGCATTAACCAATGTCGCAGCGGCGCTAAGTGCAGCGTCATAGTGAGTTGATGTGATCATTCTGGTGTTCTCCGATAATAATCAGTCAGCCTGTCGTACTCTTTGTGGGTCACGATGTGCTTAATGAAAATATTTTGTGTCTCAAACTTGATATAGGCAATTAATCGTAGATTGTGGCCCCCGACATCGATCACCCACCATTTCTGCCTGTACTTGAATCTGTCCAGACTGCCAAACTGTGCTTTAAGATGCTCTGGGGTGATAAATTGCTGTGAATTTAGCACCCTATATGTCGCATCCAATGCTAGAGCATCGTTTGGGTAACGTCGTGCGGCTTCATCAAATGGTTTTTTTGAAATGACCCGCATGTTCCCCCCTTTCTTTTCGGTGTGGTTGTATTATACAGGCATTTCCTAACGTTCACAATATGTGAACGCGACTTATGTTCACATATTGTGCGACGAAACCATCATATTACTGTCTAGAATCGTCCTACGCAGGCGTGTCATCGGCCCCCTGAAGTGGTACTTCGCTTGGCCATCATTATCATGAAACGTGCACCGTCCTACCCCGGTTATCCCGCAGTTTGTTCGGGATCAGCCAATCATTAAAAGACCGCTCAGCGTCTGTCAGCTCGTCACGGATAAACTGAATTTCGTATAAAATCCGCCAGAGTGCATTCCCCTGGAGATCATCCAGCGAGCGCTCAACCAGGCATGGGAACCGCTCACACCACGCCATTACGCTTTCGCTTAAATCCTCAATATAAATATCCTGTCGCTGCCAGTATGCGTACCATGAGCCGATCGTCGTGGGCGTGACAAATGCCAGCTCGATTTCGGCTTGAGCCAATCGATTTTGGTATCGCCGGTGTTTTTGTTGTTCTTCCCTGGTGCGACGGCGAGATTGCCGCTCAATGTCTAGATCACCCTTGCGGTGACGCCGGTTGCGGCAAAATAGGCCATATGATGGAAACAGCAGTTCGCCGGTGTCGTATGGAAGGGGTAACGGGCAATGCTGCCCGTTACTTTCGATCAGTTCGTCTAAAGCCGCAATGTAGCAGTTGATGGAGGGCTTATGCCTCTCACGGGGATCATAATTACTGGCAATTAGCCTGATATCATTGGCCTTAACTTGCGAGCGCCCCTCATTAAGCACTCGGAAAAAGGCTTTTGCGAAAGGGAACTGAGCCACACTTTTTCCTTGCTCTTTTTTTTGCTCGACCAGTACCATGGCATGTATCGCCGCCTGCTGGTACAGATTGACGGGCACGACTGCGAGGTGATTCGGGATCATAACGCGCCCTCCTTGCTGATCGCGGTTATCAGTTCTGCCGCCGTAATTCCAATACGGTTAAATGAAGCCAACTCAGTCAATACCGGATTTATGCGTTCCGGTTCAAAACGTTCAAATTGGCGGACTATTCGTATCCGACGACACCCACCGGCCAGCAGAATGACAGTCCAGGTTGGGGAAATTTCACCAGGGCTGCATACACACACCACAAACTCCGCTTCATCGTTCTCACTGTCAGGATTAAACCGGCATTGAACAGGAAACAGGCCACCAAATTCGCCCCTATATTCGGCGTTTACGTTCCAGCCAGCGGGAATAGTCAGGTGGCCTAAAACAGCATTGCTCAGCGCGTGCCGAAAATCTTCGCCGCCCTCACGAACGCGTTCAAACTCGCAGGGTGACATCGACATCAGGTGATCAAGTGTAAAGTTCATAATTGAAGTCTCCGATGAGCCGCCCCACTGGGCGGCTCCCTATGGGTTATGCGGCGTCAGCCGAAGATGGATAGTCAGTGGTATTCTCGACTGCCTCGATGCCGGGCTGTGGTTCGATGCGGGTCATGCACACAGGGATCCAACCAGACCCCTCAAGCACCGACTCGGCAAATTCGGCGGCATCTTTGCGTTTCATCTTTTCTGCATCTCGGGCTTTGCCGGACTGGCCTGCGCTTTCAAGTTCGCCAACGAGCTGGTCTTTGCTGATGCGGCTGAAATAATTGGCAGCGGTCGGATGCCACCACTCATGGATATCAAAATTTAACGCGGCCTCTACCGGCTCAAGGCTGTCGGCTACCCGTTGATTGACCAACTGACAGGAAACGCCATCAAGCCCCAGCGAGACGCAGTACGCCAGCAACCCCATGACGTCATGTTGCTGCCAGCGCAATAACCAACTGAAATCGTGTTCCCAATCAGCCGGAAACCGGCTCAACCAAGATTCGTGCAGTTCGGTGAGTTTTTGGTTTGCGAGTCCATTTTCAGCATCAGCGGCTTCTGCCTGTTTTAAGCAAATGGACTGCTGAATCTCCACACTGGAATGCATAGCATTCGAATGATAACCCATCGCGAATACCTTCCGGGCCAGCGTGAAGGTGTGCAGCGCCAATGCCACCGTGGTGTTTTGCGCCAGTGCAGCCGTTACCGCCAGTGTGCGCTCGGCTGACAAACTGGTTATCAACACAGCGGAAAACCCTTTTACGGTAGGCGGTGTATTCTCCCCAGCCGCTTCGCGCAGCTCTTTTTCGATCTTCTTGGCGTCCTCAACTTTCATGACCCCGCGATGAAACAGTATTTTTCCGCTGTCAAGGTAGGCAACCACACCACGCTGGCGACGTAATTCGTCAGTCCAACCCCGATCTGTGGCTCCTTGCCTGATACTGTCGATCTCTTCTTCAAGGTTGTCGATTTCAGCCTGAAACGCATCAATCCCTGAATCGTTCTCGTCGTCTGTTTCATCTATTTTTGATTCGATTTCATCAATGCGCTGCCGTTTTGTGGTGATCTGCACCTGCTCGATTTGCGTCAGCATTGTCGGCGCTGAGTCAAGACGATAAGCTTTTTCATCCTCCCCATAATAATCGCGTATCGGCTGGATCCGGCCTAGTGACCATGCCCAGCCTTCCGCTTGTGCTACAGCGGCGGCAGCTTCATTCAATTTGCTTATCGCCACCTGTTCCAGTTTCATTGGCTCCGTCATGATGACGGTTTCTGCCAGCAGATCTTGGCGTGTTTCACCGCCCGCTGCCTCATATGCCTCGACACCAACGAACTCGGCCAGTGAATTGCCCGTTGAAGACACTTCATCGGTCAGCACACGTTCGCGCAGGTTTTTGGGGGTCGCGCCGTTATTATAATATGTGGCGTTTTTCCAGACTGACACTTGCCGTTCGTGGTCGTCGGTCGCCGACAGCGCCGCCAACTGGTCGAGGGAGATCTCATCTTGTGCAAGCGCCGCCAACAGGGCCGGAGCCATGGTGTTCAGTTTCAAGTATTTTTTAATGTAGGCCGTGCTAAAACCCAACAGATCACCGATTTGCTCTGGGGTGCGACCTTCCACTGACATGTCATGAAACGCCGCCAACCGATCAGCCGGGTGCATCTGCTCCCGCTGCCCGTTTTCGGTATAGGAGATCAGGCGCGCCATGTCTTTACTGACGACAAGCACGTCAACGGGGTAATCCGCATCAACAACACCTCGGGGCGTCGTCCTTTCAGCCTCTTTTTTCAGGGATAACAAGTACCGCAGCGCGAGAGTACGTCGCCCTCCCGCCGCCACACCCAACTGACCATTCCCCATGTCGAAAACAATCAGATTTTGCAGCAGTCCAACTGCTTTTATGCTGGCAGCCAGTTCGCGGATCGACTCTGGAGAAGATTCTTTTTTGCGCGCATTGAGGTCGGTTAGCACCAGTTGGCTGAGTTTGACTGTTTTGCGTACTGCCGTTTCAAGCGCGGCCTCGATATGCTGTGCTACTTTCCCTTTTTTCGGGGTTGATTTAGCCTCAACCGGTGCTTTAGTATCGATGTTCGACATAGTGATCTCCTTGATTATTTCATGTTGAGCCGGTTAGATTGGCGTCTACCACCGGCGGTATAAGGCAGGGGGAAACCCCTGCTTTTTTACTGCTAAAAATGCATTACCCAATGCGTAAGCGTCATTTCATCGCTGGCGGCGACAGGCCAGCCATCGACCAGCCAAACGGCTATCGAATCAACCGCGCCCATGTCAACAACACACTTCTCGGCATCAGCAGGCACGGCAGGTAGCTCAATGGTGCCGGTGCTCTTTCCGCAAACCGCAGTCACAAAACAGAACAGGTCAACGATCTGCGAGTGGGTCAGCCCACTGGGGTTTTGTGCTGATGCTTCTGTAGGCTTCGTTGTCGCGCCTTTGACGTTTTGTGGTGCCATATTGAAGTCCTCCGTGGGTTGATATCTGATGCCTCTGTGAGTATTCGCCGTCGCAGAAAGACTGATGCAGCACGGCGAGGAGCGCAGGCAAGGGGCGGAGACAAAAAGTTTTCTGACAAAGGAGGAAAAGTTTTTGGCGCAGTTCATTTACCCCTTGCCTGTTAAGCGAGGCGTTGTGCTGATATCAGCTGCGACGGGAATGCACACAGAGGCGAAAGCAACTGGAGAGGCTGAATAGGGCACCACTCGCCACGGCGGGCGCGACAGCGGACGGCGAGGCGTCCTTAGCGGCTGGGCATAGCCTGGCCAGTGAGCGCGCCGGCACAGCCGGCTGCAGGTGTTGACCTGGTTGTTAGCTATCGGACCGTAGCCGCCAGGCCGGAAACCCGCAAAGCGGGCTTCCGCGAAGCTAACCGGGCGCTGGCGCCCGGTTAGCGGAGTTGGGCAGACGATTGAGCGGCGCAGCCGGTCATGAGCCGAAGGTGGCCAGCATTAAAGGATTTTAAAAGTAATAACATCAATGTCGTCAATCGCACATACACCAGGTTCGTTACTTTATGTGTATTCACTCATACTTGATCTGAAATATTCGTTGAACTGAGCAAGACCTAATCTGGCAATCGGTAATGTATAAGAAACTGACATTAGTAAAGATACTTATTGATACTTAACAGAAAAAAAAACACAAAGATATTGCAAAAAAATTGAACACTATTTGTTGTAAAAAAGAAAGAATCAGCTTAATGTTGAATTGACGATATTAGGATTCCAATCCACTTTGAAGGATTTTTAATGATACTTTATAAATATGTCGACTTATGCACTGGAATGAAAATAATAAAAAACCCTTCAGTAAAATTTACGCATCCTTATGATCTCAATGATCCATTCGAAATAACTTCTTCATTTTATGAGACTGATGATCGTGATTACTCACATGAGGATAATTACAGAAATCATCTTAACTTAAGTTTGTGTTATGGAGTTCTTTCATTATCAAGAGCACCATTAAATCCCTTAATGTGGGCGCATTACTCACGAGGAGAAAGGCAGGCAACTAGTAAATCTATTCATAAGGGAGCAAAAAATACTGCTCACGGAGGATTAGTTATAGGAATTGATGCTGATGAGGCAGGTCTAAACCGCGAAGGAAATAATATAATTCCTGCAAAGTTCGGAAGTGTAATTTACACATCAACCAAACCCGTTTCTATATTCGATAATTCTGAAGAAGCATACATCAATGAAGGAATGATGACTTGTTTCAATTCGATCTACTTAGAGACATTGCAGAGAATATTTTTGTTCAAATCAAAAGATTGGTCGTATGAAGAAGAAGTTAGAATTGTGAGAAATATAACAAGACCGTCCAGAATAGAAGATAGGCAGGAAATTCAAAATATAGAAAAAGACAGTATAAAAGAAATATATGTTGGCAGTATTCATAGTTTTCCTCAGGAAAGCGCAAACATTATATGTAGTGAAATCAAACAAAACTTACCAAGTTGCAAAATTTTACTTTGTGACACGCAAGGCAAAGGTTGGAATATAAATACGACCCCATACAAATAAGTAACCTTAAAATTATGATGATATCAGTTTATCCTCATTGGTGGCACATGCAGAGTACAGTCTGGTTTTTCGCTCATAACTGCCCTGCTCCTCCTGAGAGCCGCTTTGTGCCCAGGCCCAGTGAAAACTCTGGCCAAAAACTGAAGTGCACACGTCTACACAAAATCTGAAATTGATCGACTGGTTAGTAGAGCCAAATTAAACGTATGAGCGCGGTTTTCAGCTCTGTTTTTGGATGCTTGCAATGAATTTTACGGTAGCCGGCTCAGCACCAAACCCTCTGTTATCTGGTAAGGGCTCGGGCGGCGCAGCCGCCCGCCGTTATCTTGCTATTTATCGTCGCTTTTTCGTCCCGGCTGTTGAATGAATACACCACAGATAAACACCGCGCTCTGGCACTTCATATAAGAACATATTTCATCGAGGATCTGCGTCGTATTGCGCGTGGGTAGCTCCGATTCGCGGCGACTTGCGTTAACGACGGCTTTGTAATGGCGTAAAATTTCTTGGGTATCAGATGTCAGTTTCATAGTGTCCCCTTACGGCAGGGTTTCCCCTGCCGCTAAAATGTATCAGGCTGAAAAAACGTAGCCGTTGTGGAAAGTCAGCTCGCCGCAAAAAAGGTCGCGCGCATAGGCTTCAAAGTCGAAATAGCAGCGTAGGGACTCGGGAACTTCATTTAACAGGCCACTATCCTCCGCAGAGTCACGTGCGTAATCTTCCTCGCTTTCCGCCTCTCCACAGTAGGCCTCCTGGAAAGCGTCGTAATCACACGCGCCCGAGCATTCAACCCAGGCCACAAACGCCCCGCCCTGCCCTTCGGCCTCGGCCTGCTTTAAGGAGTCAATAAAATCCCAGGTCACATGACCTTCCGAAACCAGTCCGGTCGGGATACCCTCCCAATCCTGAAACATGAGTTCGGGATCGGCTTCATCGCCGTGCAACTTGCCGCAGGCGGCGTAAAAATCTTCTTCATCGTCAAAATCGGTCAGATCAAACCACTGGCCGTAAATGCTGCCGCAGTTGTATTTGTGATACGTGCCGACGTATACCGATGGTGTAGTGGTACTCATAAAAATTCCTCCGCAGGTTATGGGATAACAAAACCGGCTTACGCCGTGCCGACACGACAGACGGGCGCAAAGCAGAGGATGCAGGGGCGCTACCGCAAGCCGCAGCGCAAGCGAAGGAGTGAGGGGGGCTGGACGGCAAGCGAGTGAATATTGAACGAGCGCGCGACGGGAAGACCGCTGAATGGATGAGTGCGAACGGGTGAGGATAGCGGCGAAGCGAACCCTTGCAGCCGCAGCGGCCCGTCTACAGTGAAGGCACGGCGTTAGCCGTCACCACTCCGGCTGTCAGTTAAGCGTATTTAATTGGGTTGCAGACCGACAGGGCGGCAACCCTGAAAAAGCGGAGTGTAACGACATCCTTAAATAGAGAAATCCCCGCCGTCGCCGGCAGGGAAACCATCATTGTTTAGCCTGCTCAATAGCATTGCGCAGATAATCCCAGTTATAACCGACATTGGCATCGTGATTGTCATCCGCAATTTCCATTGCCAAATGGATCTCGTCTGGCGTCAGCGACGCATCTACCCCAAGAAAATCCTCTTCCAGCCAGAACGTCCCACAACAGAGCGCATCGTCAGGGTATACAGATAACCTGGCCATAAGTGCGGCCACCGTCATCGACCGACTGCTATCGCAATGCACTGCTGGCGGGAAAACCTCTGTAGACACGTCATTCCAGCTCCAATCGCCCTGTTTCGGGCAGGGATGCAAAATGTCCTGCAAGCAAAACCCCGGCACTTTCATAAGGCTTACTGCCATTTCAGATAGGCTCATTTTTTCACCATTGCAATCTTCGCTACCAAGATAATATCCGTCCAGGTACAAGGCTCTTTCGCCGTTATCGAGTACAATTTGTGTAAGTTTGTGCATAAAAGTCACTCTGTTTATCCGGCACCATTGCCGTGCCGCCACAGAAGACCGGCGAAAAGTGGAAGATGCAGGGGCGGAACGTAGGCCACAGCGCAGGCGTTAACGGGCTGAATGCACCGTTAACGCCGAGAATGGGCGAGTATCCGGCAACGCGAACCCTTGCAGCTGTAGCGGCCGGTCTACAGTGAAGGCACGGCGTTAGTCACGACTCTATATAGGCGGGTAGACACGGGGTTGCCCACAACAACGCGCGTACAGAATGCACCGTTTATTCCCGTAGGCAGGCTCAGCCTGCACCCTTTGCGGCCCCGGCTCGCCGGGAAATGCCGCGTGGCGCTAAAGGTATGGTCGGGGGTTCGACGCCCCCGTCCGTGCCTTGCAAGCCGGTCAGAACAGCAGGGTCCCATACCGGAGCCCTGCCGTTCTGGTCATCAATCCCGGAATGCCTGATCGAGTTCGTTAACCTGCTGGTAAATTTTGAGGAACTGCGTGTTCACCTGGTTGATTATTTGGCCAGCCAGGCGAGCCGGCAGTTCTTCGCTATTCCAGAAATACGCTTGTTCAAGTTCACGCATCCGTTGGCGTAATTCGTCCATTGTGTTAGCCAGTTGAGCCACATCGGCCCGCAGTGTTTCATTTCCCTGAAAATTCATTGGGATGCTCCCTATTTTATTGTTGGTCGGTTAGATTCACGCTACGCGTGCGTTGCACAGTTCTGACAGCCGGCGCTGGCCAGTCACGTGGTACTGCTCCATCAGCTCAATACCAATCCAGCGACGCCCTGCCAGCTCCGCCGCCACACAGGTGGAACCACTACCTGCGAAAGGATCGAGAACAATCGCCCCGGGCTGCGTGAAGGATTCAATCAATGGTCGCAGTACGGACACGGGTTTTTCGGTGGGATGGTGGCGGTTACCGGTGTACTGCCAGGGCATCACGTCTGGCAAAGGTTTTTCCGGCAGCGGCGGGTGCCCTTTAGCCAACACGTAGGCGCTTTCATGCTGATACCCGAGGAAAGCGGACTTTGAAGCGTAAGATTTAGTGAAGACAATGTGCCCCACCACTCGAAAACCGGCGGCTTTCCATGCTTGCATAAACTGGTCAACTCGGTTCCAACCATAAAAACTGATGGCTAGACTGTCAGGCTTAAGTACCCGGAACATTTCCCTGCTAACCGGCAGCAACCATCCACCTTGTTTGTCATTGGCGATTGAACGCCCGGAACGGTCGGTAAAACCGACAAGATAGGGCGGATCCGTCAAGATAAAATCAATCGCACTGGAGGGAAAACCAGACATCACCTGTTCACAATCACCCTGGATAAATCGGGACATAGCGTACTCCACATGGGAAGCCGGGACCGGCCGGCGCCGTGCCCCCGCGACAGACGGGCGCAAAGCGGAGCAAGCAACGGGCGGCCGCGGAAGCCGCAGCGCCGCCGTGAACGGGCTGAATGCACCGTGAACGGCGGTGACCGGGTGAGCAGGTAGGCGAAGCGTACCCTTGCAGGCGAAGCGGCCCGGCTACAGTGCGGGCACGGCGTTGGCGATATTTATTTAAATGAAATTAAACAGCAACGTTAAAGAAAGAAGGAAAACGCGGAACGGTCAGGTAGACAAATGAGGAGCAGCGCGACATCATCAGCGTTTCAGTCCTAGCGGAAACAGTGGCCGCTGCAAGCTGCGAGAAAGGGCGTGAACGTGGCAAAAAAAAGCCGCAGAGGGAAGCCACGGCGGTGTAGATATTAATTTCTTACAGGTCGCCGGCAGCGCCCGAACCAGGGCGGCCAACTCATCGAGCGCGCCGGCTTCTGGACACGCTCCGATCTCATCTAGTGCGCAGGCAGTCGGCCAGATCTTGAGCCTAGTTACGCAGTCACCCAGGCTTAATACAATGAAATTTTTGGGTTAGTAATGCCACACGCTCGGGCGTAACGAGTGAGGGTATCGATACTCACTTTAGTAATATTATTTTCCATCCGCGTCACAACAGGAGGTTTCACCCCCATACGCGCAGCTACTTCCGCTTTAGTCAGGTTCTCTTTTTTACGCCACCCCGCCAAGACTTCACGTAACAGTTCTTTACGCGTTTCTTCTTCATACGCGGCCCTAAATTCGGGATCATCATTCAGCATTTCGGACATAATTTCTTTGTGGGTTTTAAAGTTTTGCATTTATCATTTCCTCCAATCTACGCAGAGCTAACGCTTTCTCACTTTTTGGGGTTTTTGGGGTTTTTTTGATAAAAAACCGTAACATATATATTTGTTTTCCTGCCTGATATACCCATAATCCCCTTGATATATCCGTGCCCATAGTGCGAATTTCAAAGAGGCCATCACCAAGTGGCTTTGTTTCTGGTTCCCTAAGCGCACGGGGATCGGCCTCTAATTTGTCGAGTAGCTTGGCCAACTTAGCTCTAATGTCAGCTGGCATTGCTTTAAACTCTAACACTGCATCATTATGATATTTTAAAGTGAACATTCGCCCCCTCGCCGTAAAAAAATATTAACTTATAGGCTAATTATAGTCAAAATATAATTAATACATAGGCTAATTTTAAGGCGTAAAAAAACCGCCCCGAAGGTCGGTTGATACTCATGGTGATGACGCCAAGATAAGCACATCAGCCATGATGAGTTCTGAAATTCTATTTTTTGTTTTTTTGCCACGTCTCTGAAGCCAAGAACGCGGCACGGCAGACCACTATTCCCCAGCACAGCTGCAGGATAATCTTCGAGACAACGCCGAAATAGTGATAAGCCAGCCCCAGATCGATAAGTAGTGGCACGACAAACAGGCAACTGAGAATAAAACACCACTCCGCTGCGCTTTTTCGCACCTTACCGGTCAGCGTCTCCAACCCAATGATCCCTTTGCACATTTGAATGACTGCCATCATTAACTCTCCCCGGCAATTCCGGTATAACGGATACGCTTAATTTTTTTTCAGTATGCGTTTGAAATTGTCTCGAGCCTTGCCGGCCCCTTCCCCACCGTCCTGCTGGACGGGGGGAGACGGAGAATCGGGAATATTGCCACCGCAGGCGGCAATCACGTCCCGAATACTGGCCGTACTGGGCTGCCAACCTGTGGTTTGCTCGATAATCCCCACCAACTGATCAGCGGTCAAACGTCCGTCGAACAACATGGCCAATAGGTACGGCAGGCGTTTATCCAACTGATATAACGCGCACCCGCCAACAACCGACGCCCGGAAAAAATCTCCCCGGGTACGCAGGGGAACTGACTCTATGACCTCCAGGGCTTTTGCATCCTGTCCGTCGTCGTCAGGGTGCAGATAGATCGTCAATTTTTTTCGTTTGTCGGTCACGAATGACGCTCCTTCCAATTAAAGTAAAACAAGTTCTCGGACCAGCGCCGTTTGGGGTTCACCGACCACTACAATGCGATCGGGCGCCAGTTTCCAGGCGCGGCGCACAGCAGCCTCAATCAGTGGAGCACCACCGCCAACGAGCCACACGCGGTTAACATGGCGATGCGCCGACAGTTCATTAACCACACGCTCACCAAGCCGATCAATAGCCGAGCTTATCATATCCAGAACATAGTCCACTTTTGCCTGGTCGTTGACAACTGTGGCAACAAAGTCACGATCGTGACGGCGTTGGATCAACTGGTCCGCTACAAACGGGCTGGTATCGCTGTTAGCCATACGCAACGCAGTGAGTGCGGCTTGTGTCACCATCGAGACCCCGATCGACGAGTTGCCCTGTATTGCGCTCACGTCTTCAAACTGTCCCACAAGGACGCCGGCATCGAGTGTTGTTCCCCCCAAATCAATCACCAAGGACGTTTCTAGCGGCCCAACCTCGGCTTTCGACAGTTGCGATATCACCGCCGGCAGCGACTCTGGCATCACGTCTACGGCGGTGATCGTGAAAACATTGCCTTTGTTTAAAGTCACTGGGCGCAGCAGGTTGTCGATTTTTCGTTTAATATTGGTTTCGTTATGCTGGCAGTCATCAGTATAGAACTCGCTGATCGGTAGCGTCACAGTCAAACTCACCGTCTGTGGCGGTAATCCGCTGTTAAGCAGAGCATGATGTACAGCCAGTAAGTTGGTATCGCCATACTGATATTCAATGTTTGTGGTACTGATCGCCTGCTGGCTGACATCGTCAAAGGTGTACTTCAATCCATCAATGTCGTAGTTAAATGTCTCGCGACTGCCAATACCCGCCACTTTCCATCCCGCACGAAACGAATTGGGGGATATAGATGTGCAGACTTGATCCCCATCCAACCAAGCTAGTTTTACGTTAGTTGACCCGTCATCGCAGCTAATTTTTTTCATAAACACACCTATAATTACTCATTTTGAGTAACCATTATGACTCACCATCAATTGGAAAACAATATAAATACTCAAATTGAGTATTTATAAATGCTCAATTTGATATTACATAATTACTATTAACGACCACAGTCGGCAGAAAGCCACTATTTCGTTAAAGGCTTCGCTCAATTATTTTTGGCGGCAAAACAGGCAACTAGCACAACGAGGGCTTTAACATCTTGCCAAGGAGAAACATTGGTACTAATAATACTGTAATTATATACAGTTTTAGATTTAAAGGAATTGCTGATGTTGCGCATGATCCCCGCCGCATGTTCGTCTATAAAAATAACCTTCCCTCTGTTTACAGAACGGTGCGCAGCCGGGTTCCCTAGTCCCGCCCAGGATTATATCGAAGCGGAATTGGACCTGAATGATTATTGCATCAGCCGAAAACACGCCACGTTCTTCGTGCGGGCAATCGGTAATTCGATGACCGATATTGGTTTAAACAGCGGCGATCTGATGGTGGTCGATAAGGCTGAGCAAGCTCAGCACGGGGATATTGTGATTGCCGAAATCGATGGCGAATTTACGGTAAAACGACTTTTACTTAACCCCCGCCCCGCACTCCAGGCAATGAATCCTGCGTTCCCGACGCTGTATCCAGAGCAACTGCAGATCTTCGGTGTGGTCATGGCTTTTGTGCACAAAACTCGCGGGGGTGAATGATGTTTGCGCTGGCCGACGTGAACTCATTTTATGCCAGCTGCGAGAAGGTTTTCCGACCCGATTTACGTGACAAACCGGTGGTGGTGCTCAGCAATAACGATGGCTGCGTGATCGCAAGATCAAAGGAGGCGAAAACGCTGGGGATCAGGATGGGTGTGCCTTGGTTCCAGCTCAAATCAGCGCAATTACCGGTTAAAGTGATAGCATTTTCAAGTAATTACGAACTCTACGCTAGCCTGTCTAATAGGGTAATGAATTGCATTGAAGAGCTGGCACCCCGAGTAGAGCAATACAGTATTGATGAGATGTTCCTGGATATTACCGGTATCGATAATTGGTGTGACTTTGAGCAATTTGGACGACAGCTGCGTGAGCATGTTAGCTCTTGTACTGGTTTGAGTATTGGTGTGGGTATGGGGCCAACTAAAACGTTGGCTAAAGCGGCTCAGTGGGCCTCAAAGGAGTGGCCACAATTTGGTGGCGTTCTGGCGTTGACGCCTGCGAATCACCGGCGGACAGAAAAACTACTTTCATTGCAGCCGATTGAAGAAATTTGGGGAGTAGGCCGGCGAATTGCAAAAAAACTCAATACCATGGGGATAAACACTTCTCTGCAGTTGGCGCGTACGCATCCAGCTTTCATCAGAAAAAATTTCAGTGTCGTGCTTGAAAGGACGGTAAGAGAGTTGAACGGAGAGAGCTGCATCAACTTGGAAGAGGTTCCGTCATCTAAACAACAGATTATCTGCTCACGCTCGTTCGGAGAGCGTATCACGACATACGAGGCTATGCGGCAGGCTATCTGTCAGTATGCTGAGCGTGCTGCAGAGAAATTAAGAGAAGAACACCAGTTTTGCCGGCATATCTCAGTGTTTATCAAAACCAGCCCCTTTGCCATCAATGAGCCCTATTACGGTAACATGGCCAGCGAAAAGCTGTTAACCCCTACACGTGACACTAGGGATATCATCACAGCCGCTATGGCTGCGTTAGAGCGTATCTGGGAGGATAAACACCGTTATGCCAAAGCCGGCATTATGCTTAACGATTTCACCCCTACCGGGGTGGCGCAGCTGAATTTGTTCGATGAACATCTCCCCAAAGAAAACAGTGTTGCGTTGATGAAGGTCATCGATGGCATTAATCAATCCGGTCTGGGAAAAGTGTGGTTTGCCGGACGTGGCATTGCTCCAGAATGGCAGATGAAGCGAGAAATGCTTTCTCCAGCATACACCACTCGGTGGCAGGCGCTTCCTTTGGCCAGACTCGCATAAGGCCGGAACCTGCTGGTACGAGCTGCCATTATGTTTTATATGATCAGATATAATATTTGAGCTTAATGTCTCATGCGGGTCGTGAGTACCTTAAATGAAAACGTGATGAAATCTTGGCGATTTCACCTTGAAATTCCGACGTGTTTTCATTTTAAAACATTCACTTAGACATGAAATAACGCTGGCGAAAGAAAAGGGCTGCTGGGTTAGTAATCCACTCATTTTCAAGTAAGATGTTTTTTCAAGATCTCGTTGATTGTTCGGTCAAGCTCTTCATAAACTTCCTTTGGGAGTCTATTGAACTCGTAGGTAAACATGCGACCCTTAGTGCGTTTCCTTGCAAACCGATCTTTATCAGAAAACGCCCATAAGTTGGAGACAATAGCCTTTTCTTTATTCGAGGTAGACGTTAACAAAGCGGCTTCTTTTATTAATATCTTTATAATGCGATTTTTAACTTCATCTTCAGCCAGTCGAGGATCGGCAAGCAGCAGTTCTATCTCAGGGGAAACATTTTCAACCAGGGACTCTGCGCTGAGTTCTTTACTGGAAAGAAGCTCTTCAATGTTGGTCAGCGTCTTATAGTCAGAAAATGTCAGTTCTGACTGAACGGGGAAAATTGATATAAGCGCCTGGCTAACGCTAGCTGCTTGTAACGCTCGGGTCACTTTAGCTTGAGACGTACCCTCTTGTTCAGCTATTTCTTTCTGGCTCAATCCCGAGTTCTTAAGTGTTAGAAAGCGTATACCAATCTCACGTAAATTATGCTCTCTTGCTGTCTGGATATCCCGGGCGAGTTTGCGAGCATCATCTGCAGTGATCGAATCCTCGGTCACCATTACGTTTAACGACGTATGGCAAAGAATTGCAGAAGCCCGCCGGCGTGACCCATCAATGATTTCTATTTTGTCGCCAGACTTAACACCGATACAGGGGAAAAACTGCTGAAGACGAATTGTTTTAGTGATGTCTTTAAGTGACTCGGCAGTCAATGCAGACTGATCCCTACCATTTGTTTCCTGTATAACAAAAGTAGACTCGGGCACCGAATCTGCCGCAATATTCTGCAAAGTAAAAATTGCGCGCCGGCCGGAGGATAACGTAAAAGTTTGTTGCGAAGAAATTTCAGTGTCATCACTAGGAACACCCGTAGATTTAAATGTTCTTCCGATCACTCGTCTGTTACTCATTTTTCACCTCAGTTGGCTCGGATAAATTCAATTCTATCAAACACCGCTTTTGCAAAATCCTCAGCAGCAGTTCGTGCATTTTTGAGTGCTTCAGTACTGCCAATATAAGTAGCCGGATTTGCTGATATAACCGTGTCAAAGGATTCACCACAGCGTTCAAAACCATCAAGGCGAGGCAAAGCTACGTCCAACATGTTGCCTCCAAAAATCTCTTTCGCTAGGCTATGGCACAGCTTATGGTCAACCTTATTTGACAATTTTGACATGAAACCGATGTTACCCAGCAGCTGACATGTATGCCCGGACTCATTTATGATTTCGATGATTTCAGGAAGACGAGTGAGGTATTTTAGGGTTGAATGGAAGTCTACCTGGGCCGGCGGAACCGGTGTCATCAACAGTTCTGAAGCAGCAATGGCATTTTTTAAAAACGCATCCATATGTGGCCCGCTATCGATAAAAATGAAGTCATAATCATGCGTTAATTTATCGACAATGTTTTCTTTGAGCACGGCATTAATATTCTGCCCTGGCAAGTGCTCAGAACACAACTCGTCCCACGTTGATGCAATAAAAGCGTCATCGATCGATGCAGGCATCACGTCAACTCCAGGCACAATAGATGGAACGATAAATTCGTTAATCAGTTCTTCTCGAGTCACATTTTGCAGCATCGCCTGCGCAGACGTTGTTTCAACTATACCTACTGACCTTCTGTGGTTGAGGAACATAGTTGCTGATGATTGTGGATCTAAATCAATAACCAATATTCGAAGGTCTTCAAACAACAAATGCGGATGAGTTCTCAATGCATGAGCAAGAGACACTGTTGACACAGTTTTAGATACACCGCCTTTGAGATTGCCGATAAAAATGGTAAAGGCAGATTTATAGCGATCCCTGTACTTAGGCACTCCACGATGATGGTAAATGTCGATAATATTCTGTGGCGACATGGCATATTTGATAGAACTGCCAGCTTGTCGTTTATCAAACACATAGCCATTTGCTTCCATCTCATTCACTGCATAATCGACACTGGCCCTGGTCAGTTTAGGAAGTTTTGAAATAGCGGCTTTTGCGTACACCAGGTAAAAATCATTTTCCTGATATTCCTCTTTTTGTGTCTGGATCTGCTGCGTTAGCGACAAAAGCATTTTTTCAGACCGCTGTGCCACTTTGGATAACTGGTTAGATACCGCCATAACATATCACCATTATGTAGGAATTATGATTTTAAACCATAATGCTACACATTGTATATTTTGTAAACCATAAAACATTGGGTTGTGATTATGTCCCGCAGCGCTCGCCGCAGGGCTGACTAGCGTAGTCTGTCAGGCCGAGGAAGCGCAATGGAGCAAAAGTTATATGTACCCCATACTCACGATAGCTAACTTTAGGCATTACCCATATACGAACTTTAGGTCTTTCCCATGCAATGAATATTAAAAGGCACTCAAAAGCTAGAATGGATAAGTAGGATATGTGAACTATAGGTATTTCCCATAAGTACTTAGGGTGTTTCCCATAGGTACTTTAGGTCTTCCCCATAAATAGGGGCAGAATAAGGAGATACATGGCCGCGAGCCAACGCAGTAAAGAGGGGGGCGGTTATCTTTATCCATTTCCCATAGATGGTGACTACCGGATTAGCCCCAACTACAGTTATCCACCGTGATGTTTTTAATCATTTTTAAATACTTTTAAGTCTTTTTAAAACCTTTTAGCCGACGCTGAGCCCTTACCACACGGGGGCTGCAGCGGAGGGACTATGGGGAACAGCTATTGTTAATGTGGGTGATAGATAAAGTAAGGGTGGGAATCGGCAAAAGTTGATATGGGAAATACCTAAAGTAGGTATGGGAAATACCTAAAGTTAAACTAAAAAATTATTCCTAGTAGGAAATTCTACAAACTATACCTTGACGTCGGTAACGAGTATGCCAGTATGGGTACGGTCATAAGTACCCATACTCACGGTGAGATTATTTCCAAATGTCTGAAATAATAGATAAAAAGCCACATAGCCAGTTGAAAATCTCTCAGTCTAATGAACTGACCGAGGCTGCTTATTATTTACCTCTTCAGGCTAAACGCGTTTTATGGTTGTGTCTTATGCAGACTTATCGTGAAGATGAACACACAGGATTATTCACAGTGAAGGTAGCGGATTACCAGCGATACTTTAA
Source organism: Acerihabitans sp. TG2 (assembly GCF_035013185.1). NCBI lineage: Bacteria > Pseudomonadati > Pseudomonadota > Gammaproteobacteria > Enterobacterales > Pectobacteriaceae > Acerihabitans > Acerihabitans sp. TG2. The sequence continues at coordinate 19,374 of NZ_JAYGJO010000026.1, read as the reverse complement.
GGTTTCGCAGGCGACGGCAAGTACCGATGTGCGTAAAGGTATTGAAGAGTTGGGAAGCCGGCAAGTGAGATTTTTTCCCTCTGAAGGTGAGTATGAGGAAATACGGCGGCCCTGGCTAGCTGAGGCTGGACTCAAAAGGGGTAGGGGGCAGTGGAACCTTGAGCTCAACAGTAAAGTAATGCCTTACCTGATAGGCCTTACTAGCCAATTTACAACGTATACGCTCCTTGATTGTGGAAAAATAAACTCCGTGAGAGTGATACGGCTATATGAAAGTTTGTGCCAATTCCGTTCTACCGGGATTTGGATAACCACCGCATCATGGCTAGCCGAACGTTACGAATTACCTGACTCACAAAAAACAAATATGGCCGAAATGAAAAGAACATTTCTTGTCCCCGCCATTGAAAAAATTAATGCTCAAACTCCCCTGAAAATATCAATGAAAGAAGACTCAGGAAAACTCATCTTCTCTATATTATCAGTGCCTCTTACTCTTCCAGGCACTGTTTGATTCTAGCCATACATCTAATATGCCTAGCAGTTGAGATAGACACAACATGTAGTTTTATCCACAGAAACAGTGGATAAAACTAGGGCAGGAGAACCGCCTCGATGAAATGGGGGTAAAACGGCGTGACATAGTCACGTATTGGGTCAGTTTATTATTTTCTTTTTTATTACTTTCTTTCTTTTGAATAAAATATTCTGAACCCCATCCGCCGTCGTGATGCGATCCTTTAGTTGAGCAATTTGACTCGACTTAAGGATCCTCACTCCATGAACATTAACGAATTGATAGAAATAACCCGACAGGCGCGCCAGCGCTATTGTCAATCGCGAAGCCGTCTTGACCACTTCACGTTTATCCTTTGGTATATGGGACTGGGGGCAGTGTGTCAAAACGAACTGGCCCTTTGGTTGGAACGTCAACAAACCTTAGCCGCAATGCACGATCTGGCCTTGCCACCAGAGTGACTTGATTCGGGTTTATCAGTGGTTTAACGAGCTCTTACCCTAGACACCTGGCGGCGTGAGGACCACCCGGCTCGCTGGCCGATTGTCATGTGGATTTGTGGGTAACAACCTACTCCGGTGATCGCTGGTAACTTATCGAGTATGAAAAGCACCACTCGGCAGGCGGGGAGTGAAAAATTCGCCTCAATAGCTAGTGCTTTACGAATAACATCATCAATAATATTCAGCAAACGGACAGAGCGACAATCCGAAAGTTGATCGTGGATCAAGTCCATTGACCAGCATTCATTGCTGTTTACTGGAATAGTCAATGGCTCGGGTTTTTCACGCTGTAGCCGATTTTTCGGCTTTATTAGCATATTAAGCCAAAGCTCTCAGTAGTTTGAGCTAATTATTTTACTCAAATCACTTGATGGTCCAGCAATTACAGTATAAGCGCCCGTCTCCTTACAGTATTAGGGTCTAGATGTTAAAAGGCAGCACGTGGTCCTATATTGGATAAACGGACACTTACCTCATATAACGCATAAAAATTAAGGAAAATACTGCAAGTTGCTATTTTTTACGCAAGTAAAAAGGTAATAGCGAGCGGGTAGGTGGTCGAGGAAAATGCGTTGGTTCATTTGAAACTTTCTCTTCTTATGGCTGTAATATTATTTTTTATAAAAATAGTTATATTAAATATAAAAACATTATTTAAACTATCAAATAAAATATTAACAATAAATATTAATTTAGATTATTTTTAATTGTGAGATATTTTTGATATTTATTGGAAAGTGGTATTTCATAAAAGGCGAATTTTTTAAAAGAAATTATCATTAATTTTTTATTCAAATCATTATCTTTTTCACTTGAATTTTTATTTAAAAGCCCTTCTTTATATTTAACTGCCATTGATTTGAAATCTCTAAGAAATCTATAATAATCAACTATATTTATAGCTTCATTTCCGTTTAAATCAAGTAATTCCGAATTATACATATTATATGCATTATCATCTAAATACTCTGCAATTACTACTAGAGTTAAGGCTTGTGTTTCGTTAAGATTGATTAGATCTTGCAATTTATTAAACTCTTCATCATTAACTTCTTTTGGGGTAATTACGTAATTATGGTTATAAACAATTTCAGCGGCTATTATATTCCTAACTTTATCTTCTCTTCTGTTTTCTTTAAATAACTCGTATCCCATATTAGAAATAAAAAGCACCATAGCAACAACTACAGAAACTGCTTGTATCCAATCTGATAGTTTTACTTTCATCATTTAATTTTACATCCTTTTAAATTTTTAACTTACTAATATATTTATATTTTATAATAACACCGCACTTACCTTGCCGAATGTTTACTAGAACATTTATTCGTGATGATTATAGTACAACTGAGTTAAACTGTATTGCAGAACGTGTTTTATATTTTAAAATTGATTTATTTGGAATCCAACACTTGGCTCTGTCACAACAATAGCGCATTAATCAATGTGGTGGCGCCTGAGCGTTTTATCGACGAGGGTGGCATTAACACCAAGCGCCCTAAGCCGCGTCGAAGCGGTTTTAGCGGTACGGCAGCGGAGAGGTAACTACCAGTATGGTGTACATGCCTTTTTAATGACAATTCAACTGACACACTCCCCATTACTGTTCAATAAATGAACTTAGCGTACGTTTCCGTACGATTGGGCTTCAGCCCCTGTTACCAACCCTATTGAGGGAAGTAGACTATCAGGCTCAGGGGGAGAATGACTATATTTCGCTCAAAGCGGATGTCACCTGGAAATTCAGAAGCGCTTCATAGAAAAACACCCTCCACCAGAATTTTTGCCATCTGAACTATTTTACTTTATAAAATTAGTTTATCCATAGCTCCGTGACCTGCTATGACATTTGACTATATGTCATAACGATATGCCTATACCAAAGTACCTCTAACTTTGACAAAAAATGTTCTCCGGTTACCGACATCTCTCATCCTCATGTGGATAATGAGCCTGAACATAATTCTTCCCGAGGAATAAAACGATGTCTGCTGATTTCAATTGCCTGTCTGAGAATGTCAGGCAATTGCTTATAGACAAACTACACAACTGGAGATATGGCGTCGGTCCGGCATGGCGTTCAATATGGCCGGTCTTTGACCGACATATTTAACGCCATCAAGAAATGGCCACGGTCTACGAGGAACTGGCAGTGCGGGGGATAGTAGGGACCCGGCTCTGGATCCTGCTGTAGCAGCTTATTTTTGCGACAGTCCTCGGCACCGAGGAAAAGGATGCCCGAATGCACTCGGATTCCCAGGAACTTACCGAACTCAATGAAGCAATTTGCGAAACAAGCGCAGCAGGCTGGCTGCGATGATTGAGCGCAGGTCCGAATTACTGAATCTTAATGGCCATTTCTACTGTGAGCGACAGATAAGTTTGACGGCATTGATAGACGAAACGGGTAAAGATAACGGCTATTATCAGTCTTTCCTCTAAAATGAGCTCAGCCGCCTTAATGCATACGATCTCAAATACTTGTCGGCTATTGAGGATATCCTTCACGTAATGGGGCAGGAAGACGTAACGATTGAGTTCGCTGATGATGCCACCGAGGCCATCATTAATGTCCGACGCCCTTCATTGACGGACTATTTTAGGGAGCTGTTTGACCGTATTAACGAGCAAAAAAAAGAACTTGGTTACTATTCATTACCCCGAGGTTTCAAACTGTCAGATGAAGCTCTGGCGACGGTATGCAATACTACCTGTGATCTTGAGCCGGAGGATATCGTTGATGCCGCTTATGTAAAGCGGACCCGCACCGGCTGAAAGAGCAGGTTGTCATGACTGGATGGTGATAGAAAATACCATCCAACTTCCCGTCAGAACTGACTAAAATCGCTCTTGGGCCAGGGCTTTTCTGATTTCTGCCATAAGTTCAGGATATTGTTTACCAGCCTCAATGCGATCCAGGCGCTGTTCAATCGTAGCCGGTTCGCCCAGAAATTCACTTAGGCTAGTGAGGTCCAGACTCCGGTAACGTCCTATGGCACTGCTAATCCCCTGAGATCTTAAGCGTATAAGCAGTTGCAGCAGGTTATCATCGCTTTGGATAATCTCTTTTGCCCATGTCTCAACGCTCTCAGGACTATCAATATCTCTCCAGGCATAAACGTACGACAGGAGTTCGTTAGTGTTTAAAAGAGTGAGTTTAATCTCGTCAAGGTTCAGACGTTCTGCCAGCCGCAGGCACACGGCGTCCAGTTCTTCGTCGGACAGCACTTGGTCACTAACCATCACCGGCCGATCTCCGACCCGCCCATTTTGCCACAGCAGATGCCGTACATAACCGGCGATCCAGAACCAGGATTCATCCTCTTTACAAAGAGACAGGAGGAGGGTTAAAGAGGTTTCCCTGTGCTCCTCACACATTTTACGTAACAACCTGTCGACCACGCCGTACATATCAAGATCGTAAAGTGCAAACCAACTATCTCGTGCCTGATAACGTTTAATGATCTCATCACCGTAACGGAAGAAAAAAAGTAGCAAACCTTTGCAGGCTGCCGCGCTTCGCGTGGCGATCATCGCCGGGGAAAGCTGACTGAGAATGTGTTCAAACCAGGTGCGTGATGACACATTGTTGCTATTGATACGTTCCAGCAGACGTTTCGCCATCACGCTCTGCTGTGCGGGATCGGCAGCCTGGCGAAACAGGTCATCAAAGAAGTCCGGTGGCAGCACATTTTGCGGAGAGGAAAAGGCGAAGTAGTAACGCCAGTAGGCGCCACTTCCCAGCCGTTTGTGCGTCGTCATCTTTGCGCGGTCCTGATCCAGCGTTTGAGAAAAAAGCTTAATGTCTTCATTCCTAAACCCGGAAATACCCGGCACCCAGCTACTGAGACGGAAAGCCGTACGCGCCGTTGAAGGCGGGAAATTCCCCAGATGTTCGACCAGCGATGTTGTCAGCGCGGTTTGTTCTTCTTCGCTGACGCTGCCGTCACCTGACTCAACAACAGCACGCTCCGTCAGGTATTGCTCTATCCAGTCATACAGCCCGGCGTTGCTGATGCGGATAAGTTGCAGCAGGCACAAATCAGGCAGGTAGACGTAATCACGCACTCCGCCGTAGCGAAATTTCAGCACGTTAAGAGCCAGCTTTACTTCACGCGGCGTAGACAGCGCGGCACCGTATAAATCCGTCACGCAGTGAAGGTCGGCCAGCAATCCGGCCTCGGCACCGGTGCCATTGACAGCATGATAGAGGGTCGTGACACCGTTGATAAATTCCCGCCTCAGACTAAAGGCCTCCGGGCGTGGCAGGCTGAATGATATCTGCACGATTTTTTGCAAGTAGGCGCCGCCGTCCGTTACCCCAAGACCGGTTTGTATGGCATGTGCCAGCACCGCTTTGTCGTAACACAGGATGTAGCAAAAGCGGGGAAAATCCGCCACCGACTTCACCAGGCGAATGACCTCCACGGCCTGAGCGGGTTCCAGCCGATCCAAATCATCCAGCACAACGATAAAACTCAGATCAAGTGCGGTAATTTTATCGGCTATCTCGGCGCGCAACTCGGCGGTCGTCTTTCTGTTCGCCAGAAGCTCCGCGTCTGAGTAGGCCTTCAACACGCCGCTGGTATTGGGCATGCCGGGTACCAGTGCGGCAAATTCGGCCACCGGTGCCAAGCGGCGGGCGGTCGACTGGCTGTAGCGCAAAACGGTGGACGCCGTGTCAGTCAGCGTTTTTTTTCGCTTCAGGCGTCTGAGCGCAGAGGCCGATAACACTCGTTTCTCTTCTTCAGCGATAATGGCCGCGACCGGCAAAAGTAGGGACTCGACCGGGCTGACGCTTCCGCCATCCAGCCAGGGTGACACGGACAGCACAAAGGTCCGCTCGTCCAGACCGGCCTCAAGGGCGAGACGCAATAAATTGAGCAGGCTGGTTTTACCGGAGCCCCAGGCGCCCTCAATGCCGATAACGGCGCTGCCGTCTCGTCCCAGCCCTGTTATTGCGCGAGCCAGCTGCTCGGCGACGTGGGTAAAACCGTAACGATCCTCATCCGGGTGGTGCACGGAGGCATCAAGGCCGGCATTGATATGCGCGCCATCTTCCGTCTGTTCATCAGTCATTCTACAATTCTCCGTACAGCGCCTGCAGGGGGGATTGCCGCACTGTGGCCGCTGACCGCTCAGTTTGCCGCGAGCAGACCGTCTGCTTTGTCACGCAGCCATCCATACAGTTCGCTGCCATCCAGATGTCCTGCTTTCAGGGTGATTTCCCTTTTTCCCACGGTGCCTTTGTATTTTTTAATGTTACATAGCAAAGTCGCGTGTACTCCCTTCTCGTCGATGTAGACGCGATCGCTGTACTCCGCAAACTGGTTCAGAGTCAAATCGATGTACCAGGTGTCCAGCTTCACAATCACATGGGACTCTATCGTCGAAGATTTAGCTTCACGAAACTCTAGAGTGGTGCACATACTGATGATCTGAGGCTCCAGTGTCGGGTCACCCTCCTTCAGATACTGTGCTAGAAAATGGCTGGTCAGGGCACAGCAGCCGCGCGGAAAACCATTCAGTTCTACACGCCATCGGGGCATATGGAAGCATTCGTGTGAGTGGGTATCCGCAGCCATGACCAGCGCATTGCGAAACGCATGAATGCGGCGCTGAATCACCAGCGTCATGAGTTCACCTTCCCGCTTTTCGGTTCCTGACGCGCCAGGGCCAGCAGTTCGGTCTGCAAGTGCCGGATTTCGCCACGGGCTTCCTTCAGATCCGCTTTTGTCTCCGCCAGCTGCGCCGTCAGGTGCTCGCCGGTGGTGGTAAGCCTCGCCACCTGTTCTCTCAGCGGCAGCGCGTCGGCACGCAGCTCCCGGACGTCGACCAGTAGCCGATCCCGCTCGGTGACCACCTCGCGCAGTACCGCCAGCTCACTCTCCAGCTGCGCCACTTTCAGTAGGGAGACGTCCCGTTCCTGATCGGCCTGCGCAATGTCTGCATCGGCCTGCTCGCGGGCACCCAGGGTGTTTGTGTCCGCCTGCTGACAGGCGGCCTGCCACAGCAGGCCCAGCTGGCCGGTCAGCAACTGCATCAGCTCCGGCGGCAGGGCCTGCATCCGGTCCGCAGCCGTTTCGCGCTGACGGGCGCGGAAGGCGCGCATCACCGGCGAGATGTGGGACAGGGAGCCGCCACCAAGGTGTTGGCGAACCTGCTCGTTGGTGGGCGTAGGGTTACCGGCCGCGATGAGGCTGGCGGCCGCGTCCTCGATCCGGCGGACGGTTTCAGGGGAAAGAGTGCTCATGGGGGGCTCCAAGTGTCAGGGCGATGATGTGATAGTAAGATAAGTAGAAAAATACACAATACGAAGTATAAATAATACACATAATACATACAATATATGTACTACATACACACGTACTCACTTTCGCGTCGCAGATCCGATTTGTGTTGGAACCGGAACTCTTGAGGTCTGTGCCGATAAGTGCAACATTCTTCCAATCTTTTTTTGTTTCGCCTTCTGCTTACCCGCACAGACTGACATGGGACGTTGTTATGTACTTTTACGTTGATGAAACCGGTCATACCGGTCCGAACCTGTTTGACCAGACGCAGCCAGTGCTGTCTTACGGCGTACTGTCTTCCCATGACGATCTGGATAAGGTTGCAGAAAAAGAGCTCGCCGCGTTGCGTAAAAAGCTGGGAGTGCAACGTCTTCACGCCGCAGAGCTGGGAGTGCACCGACTTTCGAATGTCGTTGATACCCTTCTGATGCTGCAGAAAAAACACCGGATCCGTTTTGATATCTGGCAGGTGGTCAAACGTGACCACGCCATTATTTCCTTTTTCGATCAGGTTTTTGATCAAGGCATGAATCCGGTAGTGCCGTGGATGGCCAACTGGACCCCGCTTCGTTATCCGCTGCTGCTCAACCTGGCGAGCTTGTTTGATGATGAGCTGGCTGAAAAAGCATGGCGAGCCCGCCTTGAGGCGCACAACGAACGATCGGCGGAGCTGTTCCGGGAAGTCTGTGGGACTTTGCTCCGGCGCGTGAACATTCTCGATATCCGTTCGGTAGAGCTGATTACCGACGCGCTGAACTGGGCGACGGTCAACTTTGACAAGCTGGGGTATAACTGTAAAACCAACAAGGACAAGCTGCAGATCATGCCTAACATGATCGGATTCCAGTCCGTGTTGCACGGCATCTGCATCCGCCTGGGGGGGACTAACCGGAGGGCGGACATCATCGTTGACCAGCAGTCGCAGTTCAACACGACACAGCGCGAGTTGAGCGAGTTCTACCGGCAGATACGGGAGCAGCCGTGGCCGCTGGGACCGGGTCTGCCCGTCATGGACATGAAAAACATGCCAGCTGAGCCGCTGGTATTTCAGTCAGGCACCCGCAGTCCGGGACTGGAGCTGGTTGACGTTTATCTCTGGACGTTCAAGCGGTTCATGGAGAACAAGGAGCTGACGAAGCCGCTTTCGCGCCTCGTATACACAAACCGCAATACGGCCAGCACCGACTGCGTGTCGCTTTTTTCTGTTGCTAAACGGTTCCGTGAGTCTTTTGAGAATATGCCTGAGCCTTCGCCGGAGATGATGGAAAAAGCACAGAAGGCGCTTGATTTAGATGAGGCACGACGACTGCAGCATCGGGTTACGGGCTTTAACCAGCCCTGACTGCTTGCTTCACGCGCTGTCTATAACAAATGTCGGTATCGCTGATATAAGGTCGTAATTCATCGGAAAAATTGTCCACTCCACCCAACATGGTCTTTCCTTAAGGTTCCAACATCCCAAAAGGAAGCACCATGTTAAGCAGAGAGGGCCACCTAATGATAAAATAAATGCGCACGCAAGGCGCTTATATTATTGATGTTGGCCGTTTATAGGTTGCTGAGAACGCAAGGTCATGCGACATCTTATGCTGCTCTTAACCGACCCGGTGCGTGCTTTTACGACGGCGTATGGCCAAGCTCGAACCCTATATGCCTTTATCGATACGCGCCTGAGTTAACACGTCTGGAATACGCAAGTAATCTTCGAGGAAATCAAGGGACAAGGGTATGACGGCGACACCACCGTGCTGCGGAAATATATCCAGCCTAAACGTCGTCTTCGATACGGTCGTGAAACCATCCGCTTCGAAACACAATCGAGCTATCAGTTGCAACACAACTGGGCAGAGGTAAGGTAAATCATGATAAACGAAAAAAAGGTTAAGGCGCTCTATAAAAAGGCAGCTCAAGATCCGAAACACTTGATATTTTTGAGCGCAAAGCTTCTATCAGGGCTTAGTCAGGAAGTTAAACAAGAACGGGCAGCTTGTAAAAGCGGTTGCATACACTGCTGTTACCTTAGAGTTGATGCTTATGGATTCGAAGTAGATTCAATCATCTACCATATAAGCACAGAGATGAACAGCAAGACCAGAGGGCTCGTAAAGGAAGCAATAAAGCAGCAGTACAACCTGATAAAAAAACTAACAATTGAACAACATCACCATATTAACGTTCAATGCCCATTATTGATTAATGAAAAATGTAGTGCATACCCCGTACGGCCAGTAGCATGTGCTTCATATCATTCGATGTCAGAAAACCCTTGCAAGAGATCTTATGACAACCCATATGATACGTCCATTGGCATACCTCAAAGCCACAGAGTCGAGAGTCTAAAACTTCAAACGCATAGCTTCATTCAGACGGAGCTGAAATCAGGCTCTCCAAAAGAGCTTATTTCACAACTGTTCTTACATATAAGTGGGGAGCAAGAAAGACCAAGGTGAGACCCCGGCTTTTTACCTTTATGATGTAGACATTTATGAACAACATAGTCACCAAACGCTTCAATGTAGTAATGTAATTTTTGCAGCTTCGAGATTGCAGCCATCCGGCTAGTTTGAAAAGTTGAGAAAAAAAAGGTGAAAAAAGGCAAACCTTAAAGAGTAGACTTGAGACTGTTGCTCGTTGCTTTGGTCGTGATTTTGGATGTTTTCAACTGAAAAACTGCAAAGCAGAAGCAATGAAATGGCTGATGCGGTTTAATTTGCCTTACACAGTCAGCGAACATGGGTTCACTGGCGGTGGTGAAAAGATTGATATGACACCAACTTGCCTCAGGACTCTAATGAGATGATGCAGGAGTGCATGATTGACCCGAAGAAAAGATTGATCACCTACGATAGGATACTCAAAGATGGCAAGCTTAACTGATTATCAAGGAAGAAATGGTTATGCAGTAGTTGTGCCTTTCCGTAGTGGTATCTATAGGATAGAATCGGTATTGACAACTATAAGTGATTATAAGCCATGGTAAATAAAATGTTACGCACAGCAAAAATAACAGCGGCTATTCTTATTCTGCTATCAAACCATGCGTTATCTTCTGAGTTAGCAAAGTGGGTATTTCCGAACAATGCAACGCCAGTTCTTTATCCAAGTGAAATGAGTGAATTGCCGATTGAACTGGCTGTTGTGAATACAGATACATGGTTAGTGTCTCTTCTGGACTTTCGAAAACCAGGCGTACCGGGATCTACATGCTATGACGGTAAAATATCAGAAAGTATACAAACTGGAGCGCCAATACAAATAAACGATAAATATGTTAAGTTTACATATGTATGTATGGGTGAGATCGGAGTTATGCAGCCATTGACAGACCAAGGTAAAAGTTTTTTAAATGAACTTGTTTTGTCTGGGGCTGAAATAAAAATTATTATAAGCGAAAATGAAAAATTAACTTTTCCAAAGTCTGACATACAAGCAATGAAGAAAAAAGTATCTGAGACAAAAATAGCTATGTAATATATTTATAGCATAAGTATAATTTGCAACCATATTTGGTGAGAGCGTTTATAATTCTGTGTCACGTTAAAAGTACTACAACGTAACCACTTTATCGAGGCGGCCTTCAAAATAGATAGCCAACTGAGACAATGTCAAATTCCAGCTATGGAGCGGCATTGTCCATTTTTCCTGCGCATTCATAATCCCAAGATAAAGTAATTTCAACAAACTGTTTTCATTCGGGAAAGCGCCTTGAATCAAGAAGATAGTGCTTGATGATCTTCAAGAGCATACTCGAAATCGGCGACAAGTAGAAAATTATCAATGCAATACTGGCGGTCAGTTTGTATTTTCTCGTAACGTTCCTTTAGCCAGTTATAAGAAGATTTTCGAGTAGCTAATGGCAACGACTCATTCTGTATAGTCCGAAGTAGCACGGCACAAACTATTAGAAATGTTGCATCCTTGCGCTTTCGGTAGTACGCTGATTTAAACAAGTTTTCGATAAGTTCAATTGTTTCAGCGTATTGGCATATTTCATTTACAAACTGCTGATTATGTACTTGTGCCATAAGTTCGGCCTGAACTTTTGCAATTTTGATCCGAAGGGAAAAATAGCCAAACCCAAACATAGGTCATTCTCTTTATTGTGTGGCGATATGCGTATGATACGTAAACGCCAACACAAATGCTATTGTCGGCATCGTTGATATAAGGTCGTAATTCATCGGAAAAGTTGTCCACTCCACCCAACATGGTCTTTCCTTAAGGTTCCAACACCAAAAAAGGAAGCGCCATGTTAAGTAGAGAGGACCACCTAATGATAAAACAAATGCGCACGCAAGGCGCCTATATTATCGATATTGCCCGTTATATCGGTTGTTCAGAACGCACGGTCAGACGGCATCTTATGCAGCCTGAACCGACCCGGTGTACGCCCTCACGACGGCGCATGACCAAGCTCGAACCCTATATGGCGTTTATCGATACGCGCCTGAGTGAACACGTCTGGAATGCCCAAGTCATCTTCCAGGAAATCAAGGCGCAGGGGTATGACGGCGGCACCACCGTGCTGCGGGAATATATCCAGCCCAAACGCCGTCTTCGGCACGGGCATGAAACCGTCCGCTTCGAAATATAGTCATTCGCACCCTGAGAGTTACACTTTTAAGTGATTCAGGGTATGCGCTTACTGGTTACGAATATTGTGCCAGAATCATGTGATTTGATGATTTCCGCTTCGCTTTCGAGCCAGTAAGTGCTCCACGTTCGCTAACGAATACTCAGGGCATGCAGACAAACTGCTGACTATATTTCTTTCGAAGAGCGTGGAATGCATACCAATCCCCGGTGAAAAGGAGTTGGTTATGACTGCGATAGATCAGTTTGCTGCTCATGTTGGTCTGGACTGGGCGGATAAAAAACGCCTATGGCGACAGCGGTATGCCAAACCCCGACTGAAGGTCTTCCATCAGTGGCTCATGTTGCAACAGCCGCAGGCCGCGCCTAACTCCGCACTGCGCAAAGCGTTGGACTACACCCTGAAACGCTGGTCGGCCTTACTGCGATATTTGGATGACGGCCGAGTACCCATAGATAATAACCGCGCAGAAAATGTCATACGCCCGGTAACCGTGGGCAGAAAAAACTGGATGTTCGCCGGGTCGTTGCGCGCTGGGCAACGTATGGCCGCTATCCTGAGCCTGCTGGAAACCGCTAAACTCAACGGCCACGATCCTTATATCTGGCTGCGTGACGTATTAACGCGCCTCCCCACTTGGCCCAATAACAGAATAGCCGAGCTGTTGCCCTACGCCGAAAATAGCTTCAACTGATACTGGTCAGTCTATAACATTATTTTATCCGCACAACGTGAGTTCACCGACCCCTTACGTATGTTAGCTGAAGGAAGCCTGCCGACAGATCTTTTTTAATAAGAAAGCGAGGCTGGGTGATCGAGTAGATTACCGGCGTCATCGGCAGGCTGTCGGCCATTACCGGCGGGGCAGCCACTTAGTTTTTTATGAATGGGGATCTCCTCGGTGGACATAATTAGTATGTCGGCAGATCTCTACAAGTTACAGGCTAGATTCTGCGAGATGGCTACAACTTTAACTAGCTGAATTTCTATTTTTCAGGGTTTCCAAAAGCGCTGTAATTGGAGCGGGATCTACGCCATCTGGTATGTAAATGGTATCATCTGGGTTTAACCCAATTATATCTGGATCATTTTTCTCGATTTGCCATGCCCATTTCACATTAATATTTTTAATTAATATTCCAAATTGATCAGGAAATTCTTCATGAATATCATCAAGCATTGAATTGCAGCCAAAAAAGCAGGCCCCCAGTCTTGTATATTCTTGAATAAATCGGTCAAGATTTTCTGTCGTACTTGGTGTCATAGTACAAATCCTAGAAATACAAGTCATTCTTGTATGTGTGTTTAATAAATTCATTGATTCTGAAATTATTACTTTATACCAAGCTGTATTTTTAGAAGATATACCTTTCAATATAGTTATTTTTATTCTATTTTTATCATCATTTGTACCAATTTCGGAAAAAAAATCGTCAAATATTGCCTTGCCGTCTTTTTTGTTTTTAAACATCAGGACAAATCCAGGAATCCTATTTATTGACTGCAAAAATACAACACCATGCCATTTAGCCAAATCCCATAACCTAGGTTTTATTAAATTTTGAATTACAAAATCGTCATGTCTAATATTTTCATCCTCTTCCAACCCTTTCGGAACGCTCTCTTTACCAAACTTCAAGTTAGAAAGAGGTATGCTATCAGTAGTTTTTGGATGATTAAAGTCCCAGGCCTTATCCCTTTTTAATGGAAAAGTAATGCCACTCTCGTTTTGAGTAAATAGTAAAGTCACTTCACTATCAATATTATTTCCTAAAACGTTGGCTGATGCGAATATACTTGCTCCTAGGGTAGATAATCTCTCTAAGGCACCATCATTGAGAAGCATTTTCTCAAGTAAATCACTTCTCTTTAATAAAAATATTTCTGGGATTAAGTTTAAAACGAGTTGTTGACTCCAACTTTGAAAATTGTCTTGATTTAGCATTAAAGTAGTTAGAGTGTCAAATCCGCTGCATACTATATTTATCGTTAATTTTCTATTGCGAGATTCAATTTCATGACATATTGAAAAATGATCATCATCAGCCGTTACATCAATTAAAATCGAAGGCTCTTTAGGGTGAATTTTGTCTACAACACAAGTTGCGAAAGTTCCTTCTAGTATGGAAAGCAATGAAGTCGAAAAGTCATGAAACGGGGAGCGGTTAGGAAAGTTAATAGTAATTTGACAACCCGCAATGTTAGTGAAGTATGTACCTCTTCTACCAAATGAATGGTTCATTCCACATGGCTTGACTCCAAAATTAAAATCTCGTAGTTTAATAAGATAGTCTAATAAATCATTATCAACTTTAGTATGATAAGTTTGCTCAAATGTGTCTTCATGCCCAAGTATATAAATTAGAGTGCCAGAAGACGCAAAGAAATTAAATGAATTTAGCGCTTCTGGCATATTGCTCATTTTTTTTAACACTTCAAATTCCATGTTAAGGATAAGTTGACTAATAAAAGCATCCATATTTTCATGATCTTTTTCATCGATTGGGTTTTCGCCAATATTAGTTCTGATCATTATCGTAAGTTCTAACCATTTTAATGCGTATCCTAAACGACCTAATTTCAGTTCAAGCCACGATAGGTGATAGTATGTTTTTAATTGATAAATATTTAATTCATCCTTATCCCAATATCTATCGGTAAGCATTGAAGCAGCAAATACCATGCATGCTCGCGCGCTCCATAGCAAACCTACACTTTCATAAGCAGCTGAACAAACCTTAAGGGCTAATATGAACTGATCTGATGATTCTTTTTTATACAAAGAAATCATTGACTTCCCTATTATTTTTATTGCCTCATAGGGTTTACCTGAGCTGAGTCTTTTTATACCTCTTTTCAATTGCATCTCCGCACCAATAATCTCCCCATCTCGCAATGAAAGTTGTTTGGTAATGAAATCTAACAAGTTTTCATAGGCATGGTTGCCATTAAAAAAATCATCCATTTCATTTATCAATCCAAACATTTTCTCAAATGGATAACCTATAAGGTTTGTGCTTCCTTTCATTATATCTAGTAGTAAACTAAAAATTTTAGAACGTTCTTCTTCCGTTATACTATTTTGTAATTGATATATCAAAACTTGCGTTTTAGCATATAGTGAATTGCTGGGTCTAGACTCATTCTTGGCTATATTATTTAGTTGGCTTAGCATTTCACCCTCAATTGAGTTAATATCAATTGAAGACTCTAATTTAGTCATTCTGAGATAGGACTTATTTACTGTAACTAAATTCAGAAGGTATTCCCACTTACTTGCATTAGTTGATGAAATGATGGTTTTATAAACGCAGCTCAAATTTTCTTCAAAAGTTTCGAAATCTTCAAGCCAGAAATGTGATTTCCATGCATACTGATAATATGCTTCTAGTTTTTGTTGGTTGGTGCCAAATTTTTCTGCTATTTTTATTGCTCTCATAAATTGAGAGTTAACTTCATTATTAGAATATTCTAACTCTGCACTCAATATCGCCATATCTAAGAAAACACTTACTTCATCTACTTTTATTTTTGTGGGATTTATTTCTCTTTCAATTTTATGTTTAATTTCATCAAGCTTTCTTTTTTTCTTATAGTCGTTATCACCAAGATTAACTTCACTTTTAAAATAAGTTTGAACAGAGAGTTCTTCAATAGCAATATATTGAAGTCTCTCTTTGAAAATCTGGTCTAAGATCCAACTTATATCCAGTATTCTTACATCCATGCTAGTTTCTTTGCTAAGAGCTGCTTCTACGGCTGAGCGTTGATTAGATTTGACATATTGATTTGTTATGCAAAAAACCTTTTTATAACCAGTTAGTGCATCCTTTACTTTAGTTACATCCTCTTTGCATTTTTTTTTCCAATCTTTTCTAGTGCTGACAGCGAAAGCCCATCGTTCCTTATGTGATGCATCATTGATGCCTTCATACCACAACAAGGCAATTTGTTCTGAGACTGGGAAAGTTTGCGTGTCAGTTTTACCATCACCTCCTGCAACAGGGCCGGTTTGAGCCAAAAGATTAGGACATATGATTTTTTCACATAGCCTTTTAGCAAAACCCTCAAACTCAAGTTCCTGGCTTCGCGCGTTAAGGCTTGAAATGTAATGTTCAAGTATGGGTCGATCTAAAGATCCTGATTCGACAACCACAGAATCAGAAAATCTCTCGGGGCGTCGTTGTTTCATAAATTCTTTTGGCGAAAAATCTTGGGCATTGTCTGTTGACATCTCTTAGACCTTTTGATAGACGTGCGGGAATTTATTTTTCTCAGCACCTTAAATTTTGTTGCAATAAATAAGCATATAAAAAGGAGTTTATGCCCAATCCATGAAAATATCTTTACGACATTTATGTATACCCTAGTGTCATGGCCAAAATTATGGCAATTTCCCTATTGGATCATTATCTATCTGTCATGTACATTATGATCATTACTTAAATGACACCTAGAGGTCAAAATATGTACATTCACGGGTACCTCCGGGCATCGACGAAAGAACAGGATGCTCTCCGGGCAAAAAACAGGATGAAAACGTTTGTCGAGGAGAAAGGCTATCGGTTGGCCAGCTGGTACACCGAAAATGTCTCCGGTGCTTCACTTCAGCGTCCTGAGCTTTTACGCCTGCTCGATGATGCTGCTCCTGGTGATATTATTCTCATCGAACAAGTAGACCGTCTTTCGCGCCTGGATGAAGAGGGCTGGCAAAAACTAAAGTATCTCATTCAGGAAAAACATCTCGTCGTGGTCAGCCTTGATCTGCCTACAAGCCATATGGCACTTACAGCAAACGCTACAGATGAGTTCACCCAGGCTATGTTGAAAGCCATCAATGGCATGATGCTCGATATGCTGGCAGCTATCGCACGGAAAGATTACCAGGACCGCCGCCGGCGTCAGGAAGAAGGAATAACAAAGGCTAAAGCAGCCGGTAAGTTCCGAGGACGCCAAGCTGACCAGCAGTTGCACGGCAAGATCCTCGAGCTTAGGGTTAATAACAAGCAAAGCATAAGAGACACAGCAAGATTGTGTGGGGTATCAGAACGAACGGTGATACGTATAGTAAAGAATGCCACAACCGAAAATAGCCATGAGAATCAAACAGCATAAATACCAAAATGGTATGATCCTACCAAGATTTGACGGACACGCTGTTAAGTGAGGTACCCATTTTGACCAGGGAGAAGAACATGCCTACCCACTACAGTATTCACATCACGCGAGGCGAGACGACCAAGCTTTATACGCCTGAGTTTCAAAACGAGGTGAAGTACGCTGCAGGTTGGAAAGCGACCCTGCAGAAAGCCCATCAACATGGAATTGTCCAGTGCAAATGTCCGGGACAGGGTGAACGACGTCTGGTGGTCCGCTATTATGAAAAAACAGATTCCTATTCCCTCGCACGCTGGCCAGGTGCGGGCCCTGAGCACGCACGTGATTGCAAATGGTGGTCCATGATTTCTGAGACCTCTGGTATCAGCGGCTACCAAGATGGCGTAGTCAAAGAAAAAGCCGACGGCACATTGGTCATTCGACTGGCTGTGGGAATGAAACAGCAAACCCCTCGTCAAAACCCGGATGAAAACGATGCATCATCACCTCCAGTTAACCCAGGGAAACGGCGTCAATCCACGATGAGTCCCTTGGGACTCATGCATTTATTGTGGACCGGTAGCCAACTCAACTACTGGTATCCCCGGATGCAAGGAAAACGACATATCAGCCTGCTGAACCGTTTGCTGCTGGCCCAGGCTAACGATATTTCTGTCGGAAGAGTCTGTCTAGCCGATGCTCTATTACTGCCGGCAGAGGATGATACCCAAGCTTCGCGAGCGAACGAGGAGAAAGTTAAACTGGCCATTCGAAACAGATCCCGACTTGTTGCTATAGCCCCCTTAGCGAAATATACCCCGGAGCGAGAACAAGGCCTGGGGCGACTGGTCATTACCCATTTCTTTGGCTATCCGCTGATGCTCCTTGATAAGGATATATGGCAAGACACGCTGAGGCGTTTTCCTCATGCGGTCAGTGCCTGGCATCGAGGGGGGAAAATTGTGGCGTGCGCACAAATTGACGTGCCCGAGTTGCTGAATGGTACTTCTGGGGCGGCCAAAGCCCAGGTATTGAAGGTGGGGGTGATGCAGGTAAGTGATCGCTGGATCCCTCTCGACTCGGCCTATGAGGAGATCCTAGAGGCCAAACTCGCTAAAGAAGGACGTGCGTATAGCAAGCCATTGCGCTTTGAAATCGGCGAAGATGTGACTTTACCCGATTTTTGTTTACTGGATACGACCAGTGGGAAGCCGTTCCCAATGGAGGTATTTGGTATGGATACTGCCGACTATCAGGTACGTAAACAGGAAAAAATGGAATGGTATGACGAGGAATATGGTCCTAATGGGTGGTGGTACTGGAATGTAAGCGCTATGTCGGATGACAAATCTTTGCCGCTCCTGCCTATAAAGAAGGATAAATAACGGCTAAAGTTCATTCTTGATGAGTTTGCCCAGAGCTGTGCTGACGTGGCTGGGGACGATGGAGAGCGTCAATAAAATTTACATGAACAACCCGACACTGTGCCGTTTCTGTGTCCGAAACGAAACAATTACGAACACCGAACTAGCAGTGTCTAAACCGTTAACGGGACAGCTCGATCACTCCGTACATCCCTTACATCAATTGAACGAAATCACTCGTTAAGCTCAAAACTCTTAACGTGGGATGATTTCTGAATTCCAAGCGGGCCCATTAATAAAATGGTGTCATAAAATAATTGAACGTGGACCGGAAACAAGCTCCGGGCCTTTTTTAAGCAATTCGACCCTGTCCTTAATTGGGGTTAGAGGACCAATGGAAAGGTTTCATACGCTAAGGAATTATTTGACGAAAATTCAATTAGTTGCAATTTATTCAAGTTAATCATCGACTGATTTAAACTGCATTTTTATGCAATTACTTCACCAATAAATAAATTTTTACTGCGTAAGTTTGGAAGAAACCCAGCCTTGGGTTTCTTTAGGTATTAGCCGACGAACTTATTTTTATCGTAGAATCACTACTTAGCGTAGAAGATCTCAGTGTTCTGAATTAGTAAGTCCATTGATTATTCAATCTCTTCACTGTTGTATTTTCCATACACCATTTTTGGTATTTGCCTCTATAACCACAACAGTAGACACATCACCATTTATTGTTGGGTAGGTTACATTTATTGCGCAAAGAATAATATCATTCTGGATGTTTGTAATATTTAAAGTTTTCGCATTGGTAATATTGTATTTTGTTTCAAAATCATTCACAAAAACATTGCAAGATTTTGTTCTCTCAGACTGCGCTGCATCAGCCTCTTCCATTATTTTTTGTCGTTCGGCAATCATTTCAGGAGTAGGGTGCGCTCTTAAATATGCTTCTTGCGCCTGTTCCTTTTCTAATTTTTTTTGTGCTAGTATCTCCTGACCTGCC
>NZ_JAYGJO010000025.1:0-80248 GCF_035013185.1 Acerihabitans sp. TG2 | reverse complement strand
CACAGCACTGAACCCCGGAAGTGATCATAAGCCGGTTTTTCCTAATCGTGCTGAGCCTAATTCGTGGAAAAGAGCAGCGAACGAGCAATTTCAAAAATGGGCGGGTCACCATTGCTCGGTATCTGCGGGAAAACGAGATTATCAGCGGCTGCTGGCGCTTATCCGCGACTACTACATCCTGAGTTGTGGTGTGTATGGCTACCGGTGTGTGCACAGCTATTTACGTGAAATTGGTGAAATCTGCGGCTGAAAAGTATAAAGGAGACTGAATACGGTCGTCCCACCCTTGAACGGTTCACGTCTATCGATTTTATATCCGAGTACTGTATATAGTGTGATGTTCGCCTCGAACGCCTCGTTCGTCTGCAAGCGGATTTCCCCAAGCTTCAATTGAGCTGCCTTACTTTCAACATGCGCCAGTAATGTACGCCCGATTCCCATTCCCTGCCGGTGAGGGTGGATCGCTATATTTTCTATCCAAAAATGATCGGCGCCTGGCCATATTTCGATCAGGCCGACAAACTTCCCCTGCGACAATAGCGAGGTTAACATCATGCTCACGGACGGTCTTGTTAAAGTCGACCGTCATGGGAGTCGGTTCGCGACCAATAACCGAAATCCATTTGGAATAGGCAGCGCATACTATCTCACGCACTAATTCTGCTTCATCTTCTTCCGCGCGGCGTACCGAAAGGACTGCGTCAAGAGACTTGCTCATATAAACCCCTGAAGTTCGGCTTGCCACTAGAATATACAACATAGCAGGCTTTGCAATTTTGCTACTGCTTAACACTAGATGGCTGCCACCAATTTGGCCTTGCCACTGCCGGATGGTTGGCGCTAGACAGAATAACCAAAGTGTATAGCTGGAGGGAAAATTAAGAAAGAAGCCGTGCTAGCGGCCTAAAGACATAGGGTGGTCACTCCATAATCGAACTGAAATGACCCCAAATCAGACCACCAAATTCTCCTGATGCAGAGAGAAAATTGAAAATGTATCGGGAAGACTTTTCACGCTAACCTATTGCATAAAAATCATATTGGGATTCGCGCAGGTGCATGAAAAGCAAAAAGCCCGCTCAGATTTCCCTGAGCGGGCTTTTCTAGAATCTTGGCTCCTCTGACTGGACTCGAACCAGTGACATACGGATTAACAGTCCGCCGTTCTACCGACTGAACTACAGAGGAATCGCGAGAACGGGGCGAATCATATCTGGCCCCTACGGGTGTGTCAATGCAAAAAGAATTCTGTCAGTGCGATTGACCAAAGCTTAAGCAAATTCCATTAAAAATCAACTATCAGCACGGCGCTGGGCCACCAATCGCGCCAACGGATCCTGGCAATAAAATTGCACAAAGCAATGATACAGGTCGGGAAACCGCTCCGTGAACAACTCCGTAGAGCTGAAAAAATATTCTGACAATACGGCAAAACACTCCGCCGGATCGCTGGCAGCATAGGCATCCATGCTGGTGGCGTCTTCACCCACCAGATCCACCTCGTCCTGTAGATCCTCCATTGCCGCGTGCAACAGGTTTTCCCATTGCGCCACCTCGCGCAGTGAAACCATAGGGATTCCATTGGTCTTGCCAGCGTTACGTGCATCCAGCTTGTGGGCAGTTTCATGAATAATCAAATTGAAACCCGATAAATCGAACGAATCCTGGATCTCCTGCCAATTAAGCACAATCGGCCCTTGATCCCAGCTCTGACCCGAATGGACCATTTCACCGCGGTGCACCAGCCCAGCATCGTCTTGCCATTCATCATTAACGACAAATGGTGAGGGGTAAATCAGAACTTCGTGAAAGCCATCCAACCAATCGATACCTAACGCCAATACGGGCAGGGCGAACATCATGGCGATCCGCGCTTGCATGACGTCGTCTAACACGACCCCTTGCAACTGCACCAGTTTTTTTTGTTGTAAAAATTTGCCTGCCAGCATAACCAGCCTGTGCCGCTCATCTTCCGACAGCGGGGAAAACAACGGGATCGCCAAGGCCACTTGCCATAACGCAAGTGTCTCGTTGGAGGGAGTGGAACTTTTCCAAGGCCATTTTATCATCGTGTTGCTCGATAAGTCGTCACTTGATTCTTAAGGCGTCGTTAAACACTATTAAAATGCCGTAAAACAGGGCATGATAGCAACCGCAAAACTGGAGAGATGCCGGAGCGGCTGAACGGGACGGTCTCGAAAACCGTTGAAGGAGCGATCCTTCCCAGGGTTCAAATCCCTGTCTCTCCGCCATTATTCAAACATTTATCAACTAAATTTACCCAGATCGACATCTCAATCCTAAGAAATGAACATCGGCTTAGATATGCTTGTCTCAACCCCAATGTATCCCCTTTTTACACCAGCCTCCAGCGTAATCAATACCCGTTTTAATCGGTTTTTTTTTCAACAACGCCTCTATGCATTGGCGGTTTAACGCTAAACGTCTTTTTTTTCAATAACTACATTTGTATACAATTGCTGTTTATCCCTTTGCGAAATCAACGTAATCCGTGGCGAATTATTCAGGCCAGTCGGCGCTATGATGCGTGGCTAGAGGTTATTTTCTGAGGTGATATATGAAAGGGCACATAACAATATTACTTGCGGCGGGAGCGATGATGTTGTTCAGCTCAGGTTCCTTTGCCCAGGGCTATTATGGTCACGGTTATGATCATCATGGCTGGGATGGTCCGCCGCTGATCATAGGTGATCCGTGGGGGCCACCGCCGGTCTACTACGTGCCGCCGCCGATATATCTCTCACCGCCACCGGCGCAAATTTATATTGAGAAAGCACCGCAATATGCCTACTACTGTCGGAACCCGGCTGGTTATTATCCACAAATTCCACGCTGTCCGAATGGGTGGATGAAAGTTGCCGCCGATGCGCCAGCCTCACGTTGAGCGGAGGATTAACAAAATGCGTAGACCTTTTTATCTGGCTGCCGGGGTTTTCAGTCTACTGCTAACCGGCTGCGTATCTCCACCAACTCAGCCTAGCGTGATGGTGCTACCCGGTTCGGGCAAGAGTTATGAGCGCTTTGGGCAGGATCAAATAATATGTCAAAATTTGGCGCAGAACAGTGTTAACGGCAGTGCGCAGACGGCGGCCAACAACGCGGCCGGTACCGCCGCGGCGGGTACGGTTGTCGGAGCGGCGGCGGGAGCGTTGATCGGTGCGGCGTCGCATAATGCCGGTGCAGGGGCGATGGTGGGGGCGGGTACCGGTTTACTGGTCGGCAGCTCGATGGGTAATGATGTTGCCGGCAGGAGTTCAGAATCGTTGCAGGACACCTTTGACCGTATTTACACCCAATGTATGTATGCCAAGGGGAATAAAATTCCGATTGATGACCGCTATCGCCAAGTCAATCAATTTTCGTCGGCGGTTCCACCAGACTATTATCCGGCACGCCCAGTAAATAGTGCGGTGCCAGACGATGTCCAGGGGCCATCGGATAGTGGGGTCCCGCCTGATTATCCTCCTGAGTAATAATCGTTCCAGGCAAAAAAACGACGGTATTATCGGTGTGGGTTTGCGCTTTGAGTGTGGGTCAGCCGCCGTTTTTTTCGGCGGCAAACCTGGACGGAACTACTGGGGATACCTCGGAGAGTCATTTCATCGGCGGGACCATCATTATGGTGTAATGGTCTGAACAAAAGCCCGCGCAATGGACAAACCGGCGCACTCTGCTGCTGCGGAAAATTGTGCTGCATCAGCTTGCGCATGATGCTCAAGCCAGTTCGGTGCTATCAGTTCTAGGTTGTGGCGACATTCTGCGGACCACGCGGTGACGGTGGCGGCATCCGCCTCAATGTGGAATTGCATACCATAGGCGGCGCGACCGACCCGAAAACACTGGTTTGTCACCGCCGAACTGGACACCAGTCTCACGGCATGTCTGGGAAGTGAGAATGTGTCCATATGCCACTCAAAACTATGGAACTGTGCCCCTAAACCGCTAAATAGGGGATCATGCTGTCCTTCTTGCGTGATGTTGAGTGCCGTCCAGGCGAATTCACGCGCCGTACCCACGCTATTTTCTGCGCCATAAGCGCGTGCCAGGAGTTGAGCACCCAGGCAAATGCCCAGCACTGATTTGCTGGCATCGCCGAATTCGCGCAGTAGACTGGCGAGCGAGGGCAAAAAAGGATAGTCATCATCATCGAGCGCACTTTGCCAGCCGCCGGGGACAATCAGGGCATCATGTTGGTCTACGCCTGCAGGCAAACGTCCGTCCAGATAGGGTCTGAACCACTCAATATCGGCATTGACCTCCTTCAACGCCTGTAGCACCACGCCCAACCGGGTATTTTCCATGTTTTCAACAATCGCAACGCGCATAGCGTGTCTCCAGGGAAATAGAACAATAGATCTCAAAACAGGATACGTCATGGTCGACCAAGACGTTAAACGGTCGGCCTTGCTTGTTATTTGTGCGATATATTGGCACATTGCCTGGCATCAGTGTTGCTTGTTTGGATAATTCGCGCAACAGGCTCATGACAATCAGGCCGTCGGAGGTTATAGCATTGCTGGTGGCCCGGTCTACGGATGAGGAATAGGCCAGCAGATAACGTAATCACACCTGAACACTAAGGTTTTTATCTTGGCCGTTTACGTCTAAACTTGAGCCATTCTATTCTTGGCGCACGTTGCGCTCCCCCTCGGGAGAGGGTGTCATGGCTATTGAGCAACCCTATAAAAAGCTGACTCGATGGGCATCCTTGCTATCGCTTGGCGTCGCGTTGGTGTTGGTCGGCGTTAAAATATGGGCCTGGCTGCTGACCGACTCCATAGCGATGCTGACGTCGGCGGC
The DNA here is from genome assembly GCF_035013185.1 of Acerihabitans sp. TG2. Taxonomy (NCBI): domain Bacteria; kingdom Pseudomonadati; phylum Pseudomonadota; class Gammaproteobacteria; order Enterobacterales; family Pectobacteriaceae; genus Acerihabitans; species Acerihabitans sp. TG2. The sequence goes on along the minus strand of NZ_JAYGJO010000025.1, from coordinate 75,427 downwards.
CGACGGTCTGGTGGACGTCATGGCGTCCATGGTGACCTTAATTGGTGTTTTTTATGCTCAACGCCCTGCCGATAAGGGCCACCGATATGGTCATGGCAAGTCCGAGGCCGTGGCTGCATTCGTACAAGCGCTGCTATTGGGGGGGGCCGGTGTGGTGTTGGGTTTCGAGGCGATTGGGCGGTTGTTGCATCCACAGCCCTTGATGCAGCATGGCATCGGTATCTGGGTGATTATCGGCAGTACCCTTTGTGCCGCGGCATTAGTGACCATGCAAACTTATGTGGTCAAACGCACCGGTTCAACGGCGATTTCCGCCGATCGTGCGCATTATTTGACTGATATTGCGGTGAATCTGGCGGTATTATGTGCTCTGGTGCTATATGGGCTGTTTGGTTGGATGCGCTCGGACGCCGTTGGCGCGTTGGCCATCTCCTGCTTTATGGTGTGGAATGCGCGCGGCATGGCCTTGTCCGCCCTCAGGCAACTCTTGGACCAGGAGTTGGATATGGCGGATCGTCAGCGGATCCGCGCTGCCGCCATGAGTTGCGAAGGTGTGTGCGGTGTGCATGATATCCGCACACGCAACGGGGGCGACCGGGTATTTGTCGAACTGCATGTGGAAGTGGCGGGTCAACTTTCGGTGGATGTCGGCCATGATATCGGTGATGCGGCTGAAGCAGCGGTTAGGCGATTGTTCCCTGCGGCTGAAGTGCTAGCGCATCTTGAACCGGCGGGCATTGTCGATGAACGCCTTGACGATTTGGTTAAATAACCTGGTGGTCGAGTTCGGCATTACACACTTTGGTATAAAAAAAACACCCACCAAACAACCGTGGGTGTCAAACATCACGTAAGTCAGTTCTGGAGCGAACTGACTTAAGTAAAATAACATCAAGACAGCTGGACATCCAATGAGAAAAGCTAATCTTATCAGCTGTAATATTTAAATAAATTATGCGGTTACAACGTATTTCACTTTGTTACCACAATATCGCGTATCTTTGTCGTGCTTTGCCTTAAAGCGGCTTATATCCGCGCATTTGGAATGACAAAATGTATTAACGTAGCGTAAATAATACGTTATGGCCGACTAAAGATCGGTAAATCGGCTTGCTGAAGGGCTGAAGTAGGTCTGTTATTAGAGTATGGCGGCCGTTTTTATAAAGGTGTGTTATGAAAAAATTACTTAGCTTTATTTTATCGCTTAGCCTCTTGGCGCCGGTAGCCGGTTTTGCTGGCCCGGGCTGGGATCACCATGGCCATGGTGGACCGGATTGGTATGATGGACATCGTGGTTGGGGCCCTGGCGGCGCGCCGCATCGTGGGGCCAGATTCGATTTCCTGCCAGGTGTCGCGGCGACTGTACTGGTGGCTGGACTGACCTATTATGTGTTGAATGGCATTTATTATCAGCGCCAGAATAACCAATATGTTGTTGTTGATGCGCCCCCTGCGCCTAGGGTATATGAATCTGGTGGCATCAACGGCAATATGTCAGTAGTGGATATCAATGGTGAGCGTTTTTACGTCAATCAGGGGCACTATTACCGTCGTAGTATTAACGGACAATATTTTGAAGTACCGCGTCCGGCCGGTTTATAAGTAAGGTATCATTGCTTATGATGGTTAGCATATCCGACGTTGTGCTCAATCATCATCGTGATGTCAGTACCCGCTGCTGAAACTCAAATGCCCACCGGGACATTGCGTCCCGGTGGACCGCAGCCAGAATGGGATAAGAGAGGTAAATATGGCCCAAGATCCGCTTTATGAGGCCCTGCTCGCCCGCATTGAGGCATTGGAGGCACGAGAACAGCAGTTAACCGTGACATCCCACGCCTATCAGGTTGTGATCACCACCATCCTAGGAACTATTGATACACAAACCCGTGACCGGATTATTTCTATGGTAGATGAAGCCCATGAAATCGCCTATTCACAGGCCGTCAATCGTCGCGATAAAAGGCTGTCCGAGGTTATCAAGGGCGCCGATGAAATCGTGCAGCGAATGTTTAATTTTGCCCAGGGGGGCAATCACCTCGAATAATTATTGACCCTATCGCGCGGGTTTTGGGCTATCCGGCCTGGTTTTTGCAACTGCTTTTTGCGATGCAGTGTTAACGTATTAACATGGACACCGACGGCGCATAGCCTTTTCGCGGGAGTAGTCAGTACATGAACCAATTAGTCGTATTCGCGCTGAGCGGCGCGTTGTTGCTTACCGGGTGTGACAAGCCCCAGGTACAGCACGACGCACCGGCCTGGACGGCGGAAGGTAAGACCATGGGGACCTTTTATCGGGTCACGGTGGCGGATGCACCGCCCGAGGCCTTGGTGGGTTTGAAACAACAAATCAGCCAATTGCTTGAAGAGGATAACCATGAGTTATCTACCTACCAATCTGATAGCAATTTGTCGCATTTCAATCAATATGCCGGCACCGATCCCCAACGCATTACCACCGGAATGGCGGAGATCATCAGTACTGCACTGCGTATTGGTGTGAAAACTGAAGGGGCGATGGATATTACCGTGGGTCCACTGGTCAATTTGTGGGGGTTTGGACCTGACAAACAACCGATAAAGATGCCCGATCAACAGCAAATCGACGCTGCCCGGCGTCTTGTCGGGTTGCGTCATTTGACGTTGAGTGAAAATGTACAAGGCCAATGGTTGCAAAAGGATTTGCCCAACTTGTATGTGGATTTATCAACCCTGGGTGAAGGATATGCCACCGATCATGTGGCCAGATTGTTGGAAAAAAGAGGCGTGAACCGTTATTTGGTTTCGGTGGGCGGGGCGGTCATCACCCGAGGTGTGTCGCCAACGGGACGGCCTTGGCGGGTGGCTATTCAGCGCCCAACCGACAAGGAGGACGTTGCTCAGGCGATTGTGGATTTACAAGGTCATGGGATCAGTACCTCGGGAAGTTATCGCAACTACTATGAATTAGACGGTAAACGCCTGTCACATATCATTGATCCTGCTACCGGTCGTCCTATTGAACATAAACTGGTCTCCGCCACGGTGATTGCCACCACCGCGCTGGAAGCCGATGGTTGGGACACTGGATTGATGGTGCTAGGTACTCAGAAGGCCAAGGACCTGGCCCTACGCGAAGGGTTGGCGGTCTATCTGATAACCAAAACTGCGGATGGTTTTACCACCTGGATGTCGCCACAGTTCAAAGCCTTCGTGATAAGCCAAGCGCAGGTTTCAGCATCCTGAAAAGTCTCGTACTTTGTGGCAAAGAAAGATCTGTTGAGGGCGATGCAACGCCATGTACGCTTGCAATTCTCGGCAAGTTTTGATAACTCTAAGACTCCCCCTGGCGTTATCGGGGAGTCTTTTGGTAAGCCCCTAAATCTGACAAATAAGCGAGGTGTTTATGAGTAGAGGTAAGGATAAGTCAGCCAAGAAGAGGCCAGAGAAAACGCTGAAGGAAAAACGTGCAGACAAAAAGAGCAAAAAGGACGTTGATATCTAAGTTATAGTTCTTTTGCCTTCACAGACATACCCGGCTCATCCGCCGGGTTTTTTTTGTTCGTCATGCCCTGACCACGCCTTACAGTCGCCCACTCAAGAACAAAACAGGGCGAAGTGAGCACAACAACGCAACGATCAATGTCGAGAGGGGGATATGACGTGAATCACACCCATTGAGGTATCAGAACCCTTCAATCAATAAGTCTATTTAAACATCTATTAGTAAATTTAATGTGGGGATAATTTATCAGGAAGAATTCGGGAGCGTGTTAACTCATTATTTAACTGAAAAAACACATGGTGATTATAAAAGGAAAATTATTTTGATATTTATCAACGCGTATGAAAAAAACCCGCTGAAAACAGCGGGTAAAATGACTTCTTAAGTTACACCAGGGAAATTAGTCTTACATTCGCATATTACGCTAAATTAGCGTAAATACTAGATGTTTAAATAATATTTTACTAAAGTGAAATAATACGAATAAGCTAACTAAATTAAACAGTGAAAAACATGTCAAACGAGAGAATGCTATCCTATTGATTAATAGTATTTATTTTAAGAAAAACTTGTACATGAGAAATTTAAAATATAATTTTCATACAAAATTATTTTTTATAATAAGATTTTCCTGAGGTAAATAAAATACTCGTTTCTTGCTAAACATAACTCAGCGGCGCGGTTAAACGTAATGCAAGCGATAGATTGTTCCGGCACATTTGTGGTGTTACGCCAAAATATTTTTTAAACAATGTCGTGAATTGCGATTGGGAATTGAACCCATAATCCAGGGCAATATCAATGATTCGATTATCGGTGTTACGCAAGCGGTACACTGCCTCGGTTAATTTACGCTCGCGAATGTAACGTCCTATCGCCATGCCGGTCGTTGCGCGAAAAACGCCCTGCATATGCCACACCGAGTACCCTGAGCGTTCTGCAAGTTCAGGTAGGGCAATATCACGATCAAGATGATCCTCTATCCACTGCGCGAGAGCGGCGACCAATGGTTCGTTCGGTTTGATTTCGCGCATACTGTGATTCTATCCCCGTGGCCGTAATGACCCTATACAAATCTATGGGCCGTGGCGCATATTTTAGAGAACATTCTACCGGGGGCAAGAAAAAACCTATTGCAAACCCATACTCTTGGCGCCCACCAACGGATGAGCGCCGATCGATGATTATTGTTCGATAGAACGGGTCTGCGAGTCACGGCGAATAGCGCATTCGTGCTTACACGTCGCCATGGTTGTCCTCTTCGACAGCATCGTAGATGCGCTGCATAATATCCGGGAAAGCGGATTGTACCCGACTCCAGCTTGGAATGAAGGGTTTATCATTGGGTCGTTCAATAAAAGCCTGGCCAGCATCCAGAATACATTGCATAAACAACTCTACTGCGGCTTCCTCGCTATGCTGATCAAATTTCAGGCCATTCATGATGGCATCGTGGTGGTAGAATTCCAAAATATCGAGCGCATTACGATAATAAGTCGCTTTCAGCACACGAAAGGAGTCACTGGTCAAATTAACACCCATGGTGGCCATCTTACGGTAGAGCGACTGGATAATATCATTACTCATCCTTTTTAGCCCACCTGAACCATCCTCCTCTGCCAAGGGTTGATGTTTGTGATCGTAATTATTGGCGATTTCTACCTGACAGATGTGATTGGGCGAATAGTTACGATAAATTTCTGACAATAGTCCGATTTCCAATCCCCAATCGCCGGGGATCTTCATATCATGCATCACCCGGGTGCGCATGGCGAATTCACCGGACAGGGGGTAGCGGAAACTGTTCAGGTAGTCGAGATAGGGTGATCCACCATAAACATTTTCCAGCGAACGCAGCAACGGGCCGACCAGCAGACGCACCACCCGACCATTCATTTTGCCGTCGGCTACCCTGGCATAAAAACCTTTGCAAAATTCATAGTTGAACTTTGGATGCACCACCGGATAGAGTAGCCGGGCTAGCATGCCACGTTCATAAGTGACGATATCGCAGTCATGCAGTGCCACCGCCAGGGTACGATCGGAGGCGAGAGTATAACCGGTACAAAACCAAACATTGCGCCCCTTGCCGGGTTCGGTGGGGGATAACCCCTCTTTTTCCAGTTCGGCGTCAATAGATTTTAAACGTGGACCATCGTTCCATAAAATGCGGTGATGTTGCGGCAGACGCGAAAAAAAATCACGGGCATAGAGAAATTGGTCGCGGTTGGCGCGATCCAAACCAATCACAATTTCCTCTAGGTAGGGCACCTTGGCTATCTCATCGATAATATGCGCCAGAGCAGGGCCTTCCAGTTCAGAAAACAGTGAAGGTAAAATCAAACCCATCTTGCGTTTTTTGGCAAAACCCACCAGTTCAGCTTCTAGCGCCTCGACCTTACGATCAGATAAATTATGAAAGTTGGCAATAATTCCATTTTGATGAAAATCGCTCATATAGAGTCTCCCCAAGCCGGGTTATGGCTTAATTATTGTTATCCGCACTGCACTCAGGTCGGAGTGATAAAATGATCCATTCCTTCGCTCCATCCCTCTGGTCCATAGGCTGTGGTGCGATAAATCTGCTGTTGTCGCGGGTCAAGTGCCATCGGGCTATTGCTGTACCCTTTGATAATGACTGCATAATCCACCTCGTTAAGCATTGAAATATCGTTTGGGCCGTCGCCTAATCCCAGCGATCGCCATGATCGCCCATCCTGTTGATGAAAATGTTGCAACAATTGTCGAACTGCGGCGCCTTTGCTGCTATTGGCGGACATCACATGATAAAAACGTCCTCCCTGCGTCACGCTCAGCCCTTCTGTAGCCAGTAAGGACGTAAATTCAGCTAACCGCACATCGCTGTCGCGCCAGATAAACGCCTCTGAGGCTTCCCGCTGTTGGGCAAGCATGGCTTGTTGCGGTGCGAGGCCAGTCCATTCTCCGATCACCTTCTCATCGACATCACCGAAGCCCAGAAACCTAAACCCTTTCACGTCCCGCAAGCGCTGTATGATTGTGCGAATGGTGTCGTAATCATAACCCCTGATTTTTATCGGCGACGCATCGGTGAATAAGGGCGACGTTAATTGCACCAAAGCGCCATTTTCGGCGATGAAAGGTAATCCCTGCAAACCCATGCTGGCCTGCAGTGGTACGATCTCGGCGGTGGTTTTGCTTGAACAAAGGATCACCGGTACCTGTGCGGCGATTAACTTATCAAGCCATAGTGCCGCTGGCTGCCAACTGTAAGTATGGTGGTCCAATAATGAACCGTCCAAATCGGTTATAACAACCAACGGGTCTTGCAAATCCGGCATGTTTTCCGCCCTGTGATAACCATAGTGATGAATGTTGTTTGCAGAAAAGAGTATATACGATGCTTAAATAAAGCGACGGTTTTAGCCGGCATTCACCGTGGTGGTGGTTACTCCTTAACCCGTAAAGATGAATTTACATTTATAAATCAAAGGTTAATCTTTAAATTATGCGTGTACCAGAATGCGATTGGCTGACTGATGAGTGCGTTTGTACTAAACTGTCCTTTAGGCATTTAATGAGGTTAGGCATGAAATTACATGAACGGGTGACGGTTAAAACCGACGGTGGACCACGACGAATAGGGACTATCCAGGCAATTGAAGAGTTCAGCGAAGGTGTGATGTATCTCGTGGCGCTTGATGAATACCCAACCGGAATCTGGTTCTTTAACGAAACCAGTCATCCGGATGGAATTTTTGTGGAGCCGTTGACTGAACCCGCTAAATAATGTCCCGGCGCGGACATCTATAGCCTAAATAGTTCGAGTTGCAGGCAGGCGGCGACGCATAAGCAAACCTGTCTGCAGAAGCAGATTTGAACGCGACGTGTCGCGACCCCCGTTAGAGCAAGGCCCAGGGAAGGGCCCAGTATTGCCAACGTACCTGCAACTTGAAGTATGACGGGTATATATCGGTGGGCACCAAATGGTTAGGGCGCTAGCGCGCGTTAACGTAAATACCCGTGGTCACGGTGTCTGTCAACCTGACAACATGATAAATAACCTGTTTATTATGCGTTTTGATCTTGCGCTTGATATTGCCTTTATGGGAGGAAACCGTCTTGGCCTTGATCTGCATGCTGTCGGAAATTTGAATGGTGTCATGACCTGACATCCACATGCGCAACATATCTGACTCGGTTTGGCTTAATCTTACAGGATTAAGGTCTAGTACTGATTTATGATCAGTGTCTGCACACTTGTGTTGGTTGTAGCCATTGAGCAGCGAGTTTAGGATAGTAGGTTTAATCGATTTTGAGGTAATGATCAGATTGTTACGTACAAACAAATAATCTTCGAAATGGATGTTAGTCATCGCCATAAAAATGAAAAATAGCGTTTCTGGATGTTGGGTGATGATCCCTTTGATTCGTTCAGTGGCATCCTGCTCGTGAATGAAACACGCCTCATTGACAAAGACTACGTCTGGTTTGATGCGAGAGCATCGATTCTGCAATTGGCCGATGTCAGGTACTATGCTGATATTACGCCGTTTTACGCCGAAATCCGTTAAAAAACCCGTTAGACCAAGACGGGTATAACTACATGTATCCATAATAATTGTTGGCATAGCGCACCCTCATTAAAATTGGTTTATCTGATTTAATCAATGATAAAATGCTTTCCTTTGGCCTTAAGGTTTCATAAAGATTTACAGTTGACTCATGTTTTAACAACAATCTATGAATGAGTTCAATGAAAATTTTTTGAGATCGCTTTCGCAAAAGTAAATCGATAAATTTGACTTATGTCTGTTGACGTCGAAGGTGCGGTTAGCGCTACCGGGGGCGTCAATAGCAGGTCCGTCGGCAGTACAAAATGTCAAGTAGCAATGGGCTTCTTCGTAAAGACAAGCACTATATTTGAAAAACCATGTTACAAATTAGTAATTTAAAACATAAGAAAAATTAATCATTTTTTATATATTTATTTTTAATGTTCGAAAATTGTTGTTTTGCAAAATGTAACGAACAATTATGGTTTTTCCTTCACTTTATCAGTACATTAAATAACATGTTTACAATCTGTAATAATCATACTGATCCTTTCACCGGCTTATGTTGTGCAGAAAGTGTATTTAATGGTCATTTATGCGGCTAAAATATAAAATTCTTATACAATTTTCTGCGCAAAATGAACATTTTTATAGCATATAAGCAAAGGTTTTACTCTAGCAGACAACTGATTTATCGAATATGTTGAAGTATCGGTGAGTAATGAACTTTACAATGTGCCTGGTGTGATCAGGGACCCGTTTGCAACACACTTGGGGTTTAGTGCATTTTTTTAAACCAACGCGATCCCGGTGGTGTGGCGTCCAATGGGAGGTAATGAGACTTTAGTGACCAATTATGACAGATCCATAATTATTGACTATACTGACTAATGTGTGCACCGCCGCCCGAAGGACAGCTGGGACGGTAAGGCGTAGCAGCGTGAAACTGCAATTACCTCGCCTTATATTCAGCAAATTGTGATCTGTGACTTCTGTTCAAAACAATAAGACTGCGCAGTTGCAAGGAGAACGACGATTAGCATCATTTTCCTCCTTTTGTTCCGCTCCTTGTTGTTTACCTGTTTTCCATCTGTCAGTACCGGGCTAGCGTGTGCAGGTAAGGTATTGATGTTGCCTCACCTACACACGCAAGCGCTGTTCGGCAGCGTGTTAGCATGCAACCACTTATCCAGCGATGCGCCTTGAATGCAACTCGCAGGCGATTATAAACGAGGATAACAGGTATGACTGACAGTGAATCACCACCCCCAATATCATTGACGACATTTGCCTGTTTTTTTGATGTGGACGGAACCTTGGCCGGGATTGAGGAAAAGCCGGAATGGGTTTCGATTCCCGATGAAATCAAGCAAGCATTATGTGACGGGTTTACCGCGACCAATGGCGCATTGGCACTGGTTTCTGGCCGGTCATTAGCAGAATTGGACCGACTGAGCGCACCGTTTCATGGCCCTGCAGCCGGCGTTCATGGCGCTGAGCGGCGTGATGGTCAGGGACAGATTCATCGTACCGAACTCTCACCTGCTTTAGCTGCCAAACTGCAACGGGAACTGACCCAAGCCATCGCACATTTACCAGGCTGCCATGTTGAGGCCAAAGGCATGGCCTTTGCTCTGCATTACCGCGAGGCGCAGCACTACCAAAAAAATATTTTGACGGTGGCCGAGTCGTTTGTCACTCGTTATCCGGAATTGGCTTTGCAGCCCGGTAAATGTGTGGTTGAGTTGAAGCCACAAGGGGTGAGCAAAGGTGAGGCCATAAAGGTTTTTATGGATGAAGCGCCATTTGCCGGCAGAACACCGCTGTTCATTGGCGATGACCTAACGGATGAAGCTGGTTTTATCCAGGTAAACGCGCTGCAGGGAATTAGCATTAAAGTTGGACCGGGGAATACGGCAGCCCATTATCATCTTAAGGATGTCGCCGCCGTCCACCATTGGATATTATCATTGGTTAAACAACAAGAGAACTATTCTATTAAAACCAAAGTCTCGTCTGGGGAGGATTTATGAGTCGCTTAGTGGTAGTGTCGAATCGTATTGCGGCTATGGAAGGGAAGAAAGAAAGCGCCGGCGGCCTGGCGGTCGGTATCATGGATTCTTTAAAAGATGCCGGCGGCATGTGGTTTGGCTGGAACGGGAAAATTAGCGAAGAAGAGCTACCTCTTGAAAAGAATCAACAAGACAACATTACATTCGCGTCATTCAGTTTAAAACAAAGCGAATATGACCAATATTATCTTCATTTCTCGAATACCGTTATTTGGCCCGCATTCCATTATCGACTGGACTTGGTGCAATACCAACGTGAGGACTACGATGGTTATTGCCAGGTGAATGAACGATTGGCTGAGCGTTTGCAACCGTTGGTGGAAAACGACGATATCCTCTGGATACATGATTATCATCTGCTACCCTTTGCCGCTGCCTGCCGCAAATTGGGCATGGCCAATCGAATTGGTTTCTTCCTGCATATTCCGTTCCCGACATCAGAAATATTCAACGCTCTGCCGCCGCGTAAAGAGCTACTTGAAATGATGTGTGAATACGATCTGATTGGTTTTCAAGCAGACACCGACCGACTGGCGTTTATTGAAAACCTGTCGTTGGTCACCGAAGTAGAAGATCTGGATGAAGACCGTTTTTCCGCTTATGGAAAAGACGTCACTGTGCGCGTCTACCCCATCGGCGTCGAGCCGGACAGCATTCGCCATCTGGCGGAAGGCGCACTGCCGCAGAAACTGGCGCATTTGCGGGATAAATTAAGTGGCCAATTAATTATCAGTGTCGATCGACTGGATTATTCCAAAGGTTTACCTGAACGTTTTCAAGCCTTTGAAACGCTATTGGAGAATTACCCCCAGCACCGGGGCAATATTCGTTACTTCCAAATTGCACCAACATCGCGTGGGGATGTTCAGGCGTATCAGGACATTCGACATGAGCTTGAAATGGAGGCGGGGCGGATTAACGGTCATTTTTCGACCCTGGAATGGACTCCGTTGTTTTATTTGAATCAACACTATGAACGTAGCCTGCTGATGAAAATTTTTCGCCATTGCGAAGTTGGCCTGGTGACGCCACTACGAGATGGTATGAACTTGGTGGCCAAAGAATACGTCGCAGCACAGGATCCGGCCAACCCCGGCGTACTCATACTGTCCCGATTTGCCGGTGCTGCCAATGAATTAACCTCTGCTCTATTGGTCAATCCTTACGATCGCGATGGTGTTGCTGGCGCATTGGATAAGGCATTAACCATGCCATTAGACGAGCGTATCTCACGTTATCAGGATATGATGTCAGTGATCACCAAAAATGATATTGTCCACTGGCGCCAAACATTTTTAAGCGACCTTAAAGCCGTGCCCATTGCGCCAAATAAGGCCAAGCGGTGAGTCGTCTTGTTTTGCACAGTTCCATTGATGCTAGTAGGGTGATGACACGCTGGCAGTTGATTCGCTAGCAAACGCCAGTTGCGTACGCGCAGTAACCCTAAAGTCTCCATTACATTGCCATCACCGTCCGGTTTGCCGGCTGTGATGGCTTTTTTAATGCCATTACGACGTGTGCCCCTCTGTTTACCTACATGGGAAACCTGTAGTCAGGTGGCCGATGCGACTAGCAGTACTGATTTTCTAGCCATGATATGCCGTCAGCACCGTTCAAATCTGCGTCAGACAGGTGTGTCGCCGTGTCGCCACCTTCCTGCTATCCACAGTTTTAGGCTATAAATCGGCTGGACAGTGACAAAGGCTGGATTTTAGGAGGGTAACCTGATGTTAAAGATAGGTTAAATTTTTTTCTTAGTGAAAAAAAACACACTACGAGTATTGTTGTGGCTTAAGTCATGAATAGATTCCGCGGTGTCTAATCATCTTTTGACTCACCCCTTTACGCTTTGCTTTCGTTTACTTGACCCTATTCCTACTCATGCGATAACTGTAGGGTACGGTTTGTCCAATGGGTACAAAAAACGATCTAAATTAAACACTTGCTGAAATGGGTGATAAAATTTTGATCGTTTTTGGCTCAAGTTTTGAATATTAATGCCGATATTATTTTCACACAGCTAATATGGCTGTGGGGTTTTTTTCGCCCTAAAAACATCGACACACTTCTTTACTTATCATATCAGCTCACTGTCGTAATAATCGCAATCTTAACTTTTCCTTTATGATTTGGTCATTTAATACCCATGGGATCTACTCGATTTGCGATAGGTTTTAGCAGATTGTTTCTGCAATGTTATGGGGGTGTTGATGCATGGATTTGGGCATAAACAGCATTTATGCTATGTAAAAGTGTATTATATATTATTTTATAATGAAAATTTGGTATAACGAATGATATTCTATCAAAATAGCCGAAATTAGTGGTTTACACTGTTTTATCAGGCATATGGCATGTGGATTGAATGTATTTGGTGGTTTTGGTTGTTTTTTAACCGCTTAACATGTCAGACCAGTAGCAAATCTGATCAAGTAAACTCAATTTATGTGATCTACATCACACTTTATCTAAAATTTGCCTGAGGGTAGATTGTATGAACGACGGATTCGGCGTTAGAGTTGCCTCGCAATTAGGAATAATCTCACTAAATTGTAAAAATGTTTCACGGAAGAAGCGTTAATGAATCGGGTCAGGTTCTGACATTGTTGATACGTAAAATATTTAACGGTACGGCATTATTACATAGCCGCTTCGGTCGCCGGAATATAAGGGGTTTATCTGGTCCCGTTGTTTTCATTAGCCACCTAGGGGCGTTCTTAAGATACCGGGCGAAATTTTATCACCCAAGTTATGTTTTTAAACATAGTCTATAGGGATGGGAAAATGAATACGAATGAAATATGCAAGCATATTTACGATATAAATCTATCATATTTATTATTGGCGCAACGGCTAATAAATCAGGAAAAAGCGTCAGCAATGTTTCGATTAGGGATAAATGAAACGATGGCGGATGTGTTGATGAAATTAACATTGTCACAGATGGTGAAATTAGCTGAAACTAACCAACTGTTGTGCTTGTTTCGTTTTGATGATCACAAAACCATTACACAATTAACACAAGACTCGCGTGTGGATGAGCTACAACAAATACATACGGGGATATTACTGTCCAGTCAATTACAAGAACGGCTAGCGTCGAAAGATAATGCTTTGCCGAAGAAAAGGGCATAAAGATGGCAGTGAAAAGCATTGTCCAGGAAGCCCGAGATATCCAGCTTGCCATGGAATTGATCACGCTGGGTGCCAGACTGCAAATGTTGGAAAGTGAAACGCAGCTTAGCCGGGGCCGGTTGATAAAATTATACAAGGAGCTGCGCGGTAGTCCGCCACCAAAAGGCATGCTGCCGTTTTCCACTGACTGGTTTATGACCTGGGAACAAAATATCCACTCATCGATGTTTTACAACATTTTTCAAGTGTTGCAACAAAATAACCTGAGTAGTGGCGTTGAGGCGGTGATCCGCGCTTATCGTCTGTACCTTGAGCAGTGCCCACAGCAGGAAGGTGAACCGCCGATTCTTGCCCTGACCCGCGCTTGGACGCTGATAAGGTTTGTCGAAAGCGGTATGTTGCAATTGACACCCTGCAGCCATTGCCATGGTCATTTTATCACCTATGCTCATCAGCCAGCCTATGGATTCGTTTGTAGTTTGTGCCAACCACCTTCTCGCGCGGTAAAAAGACGTAAACTTTTACCCAACACAGCCGATATTAACCCCAAGCTGCTAGATGAGCAGGTGACGTGTGCCGTGTGACGGGTCTTGGATGCCGGACGATATTGTCCAACGTTTCCCTGGTAGAAAAATACCAAGGTTAGCGATTTTTGACCTTTCTCATATCACCACTCGTTAGCCGACATTTTTTTACCGGGGGAACGGGCGTGTTAGTAATCGTGGGTTATTTTGTTGTCATTGCTGCGGTATTTGGCGGTTATGCATTAGTCGGTGGCCATTTAGGCGCGTTGTTTCAACCTGCCGAATTATTTATGATCTTTGGCGCGGGCATTGGGGCTTTTATCGTCAGTAACAACGGTAAGGCAATCAAACTTACACTGCATTCCATCCCTAAATTATTCCATAAGTCAAAATATAATAAATCGCTATATATGGATCTGATGGCGCTACTGTTTCGTTTGATGGCAAAAGCGCGTCAGCATGGAATGTTAGTACTGGAATTTGATATTGATTCTCCGGCAGAAAGTGACATTTTCAAGCTCTACCCGCGTCTGTTAGCCGACCCGCAATTAGTGGATTTTATCACTGATTACCTGCGTCTGATGATTGGCGGCAATATGAACGCGTTTGAAATTGAAGCGTTGATGGACGAAGAGATTGAAACCTATGAACATGAATGTGAAATACCTGCGAACAGTCTTGCCCAAGTAGGCGATTCACTACCTGCGTTTGGTATTGTGGCGGCGGTCATGGGCGTGGTTCATGCGTTAGGTTCGGCGGATCGGTCGGCGGTTGAGTTGGGCGCACTGATTGGCCAGGCCATGGTGGGGACCTTTCTCGGCATCCTGCTGGCTTACGGTTTTATTACGCCATTGTCTTCACTGCTGCGGCAAAAGAAAGATGAAAGCATAAAAATGATGCAGTGCATCAAAATTACCCTGCTGTCGAGTATCCATGGGTATGCACCGCAGATTGCGGTGGAATTTGGCCGCAAGACACTTTTTTCAGCGGAAAGGCCATCATTTCTCGAACTGGAGGCGCACGTTAAACTGGCGCGCGAACCGATTAAACAGCCGGTAGAAGAGGATGCATGAAGAACCAGCCAATTATCGTCATACGCAAGCGGCGCACTAAAAGCCATGGTTCGCACGGAGGTGCATGGAAAATTGCTTATGCCGACTTTATGACCGCAATGATGGCGTTCTTCTTAGTGATGTGGTTGCTGTCAATTGCCAGTCCGAAGCAGTTGACCGCTATAGCTGAATATTTTCGTACGCCATTAAGCGTAGCGCTGACCGGCGGCAATCGCAGCAGTACGAGCACCAGTCCAATTCCTGGTGGCGGGGACGACCCTACCCGTGCAGACGGTGAAGTGCGTAAAAGCATCAAAAGTCTTACCGATCTGAAGGACAAACTGGAGAAAAATCGCCTCAGCAAGTTACGTGGCGATCTGGATCAATTGATTGAATCGGATCCGCGTCTACGAACGCTACGCCCACAACTATTAATCAATTTGGTGGAGAATGGTTTGCGTATACAGATTCTCGACAGCCAGAATCGGCCGATGTTTGAAAACGGCAGTGCGAGGGTAGAACCCTATATGCGTGATGTGCTAAGAGCCATTGCGCCGGTGCTTAATGATATTCCTAATAAAATCAGCATATCGGGCCATACCGATGCGGTGCCTTACGCCAATGGCCAACGTGGTTACAGTAACTGGGAGCTTTCCGCCGACCGCGCCAATGCCTCAAGGCGCGAGTTGATAACCGGCGGACTGGCCGACGATAAAATCATGCGCGTGATAGGCATGTCATCCACTATGAGTTTCGCGCCTAATGAACCTGATGCGGCCATCAACCGCCGCATTAGTCTGCTGGTGCTAAATAAGAAAACACAACTGAGTATTGAGCAGGAAAACCAAGCAGGGCCGGGTCTGGATGTGAATAACTCTGAGCAGTTAACGCAACATCCTGAATTCAAAGCTGCCACTGGCACAGATGCAGGCGCGGTCCCGGTTGACGCAGAACATCCAGCAGCGGGGAAACCGGTTAATTCGGCACCGGCTTCGGCACCGTCGGCTGGCGTGATTAAGGTTCCGGCCAGTGCGGAAAATCCGACGGTGGGGAAACCGGTTAATTCGGCACAGCCGCCGGTGTCATCGGTTACGGTGCCGACAAACCCGCAAAGCCCTACATCGGCCAATTCGCAAGACGTTGTGGCACCCTCGGCAAAGTCGGTAACGAAACCGACGGCCACGGGCAACCCGGTGGTTACCCCGATAATAACACCGGAAACCGTGCCACTCACTACGCCAACCGGGACGTCGAACCCGGCTGTCTCGTCGTCCAAACAACCTGGTTCACAGCAGAGGTGATTTCGTGAGCATGGAATTAAGCGCTTTTTACCAAACATTTTTTGATGAGGCCGCTGAACTGCTGGCGGATATGGAGCAGCATCTGCTGGCTCTGGATCCGCTAAAACCAGATAGCGAGCAGTTGAACGCTATTTTTCGCGCCGCGCACTCGATTAAAGGTGGGGCGGGAACATTTGGTTTTACTGTATTACAGGAAACCACCCATTTACTGGAAAATTTGTTGGACGAGGCGCGGCGAGGGGAGATGTCCCTCAGCACGGCAATTGTTAACCTGTTTTTGGAAACCAAAGATATCATGCAGGATCAATTAGATGCCTACAAAACGGCGAGCGAACCCGATGCAGCGAGCTTTGCTTATATTTGCGAAGCGCTGCGCCAACTGGCGTTAGAGTCTAAAACCGTTCCCAACGACGACAGTGCTAAGCCCGACGTTGACGAACCGGCAAAAACGGCGGCGGTTGACGCAGTCATATTCATCAGGCTAAGCGAGTTGAAACCGAGCGAAATTTCGCTGATGCTTGAAGAGCTCAGTAATCTTGGCACGGTGTTGGATCATCAGCAAACGGATGATAGTCTCAGCGCCCACTTGCAAACCAGTGTGGGTGAGGATGATATCTGTGCGGTGCTTTGCTTTGTCTTGGATATTGCCCAGATTCATTTTGACGACCAACCGACGGCGGCAAAACCACCTGAACCTACAGCGGTTGTGCCCACTAAAGCCAATGCCAGCGAGGGCGGTGCTGAAACGTTAAAACCCATGGTGACCCCCACGCCGATGGCGAAGCCGGTGTCAGGTGATGCGGAGAATACGTCCACTGCGGTTTCGGCGGCTAACCGTCCAACTGATGCGGCCAGCGCACGGGTAAAACCCGCTGACACCAGCATTCGAGTTGCAGTAGAAAAAGTCGATCAGTTGATCAATATGGTGGGCGAATTGGTCATCACCCAGTCGATGATTGCTCAGCGCGCGAGCGACCTGGATCCGGTAGAGCACAGTGACTTGCTGATCAGTATGGGTCAGTTGGAGCGAAATGCCCGGGATCTGCAGGAATCGGTGATGTCGATCCGGATGATGCCGATGGAATATGTGTTTAACCGTTTTCCCCGCTTGGTACGCGATCTGGCCGCCAAGCTCGACAAACAGGTGAACCTTACTTTGGAAGGCAGTTCCACCGAATTGGATAAAAGCCTGATCGAACGCATTATCGACCCGATGACCCATCTGGTGCGTAATAGCTTGGATCACGGCATCGAAACGCCGGCCACCAGGCTGGCGATGGGTAAACCAGCCGCTGGCAACCTGCAACTGCGAGCCGAACATCAAGGTGGCAACATTTGTATCGAGGTTATCGATGACGGCGCTGGACTTAACCGGGAGCGGATCCTGGCCAAGGCCCTGTCTCAAGGGCTGCCAGTCAACGATAGTATGACCGATACCGAAGTAGGCATGCTGATTTTTGCGCCGGGATTCTCCACCGCCGAGCAGGTTACTGATGTCTCGGGGCGTGGCGTCGGCATGGATGTGGTCAAACGTAATATCCAGGCCATGGGCGGCCATGTGGATATTATTTCTGAGTCCGGCAAAGGTACCACCATCCGTATTTTGTTGCCTTTAACGTTGGCCATTCTTGACGGCATGTCGGTGCGGGTAAGCTCGGATGTGTTTATTCTGCCGCTGAATACGGTGATGGAATCACTGCAACCGCAGTCGGAAGATCTGCATCCTCTTGCCGGCGGTGAACAAGTGCTGCAGGTTCGTGGTGAGTATTTACCGTTGGTGGAATTGCACCAACTGTTTGATGTGGCCGGTGCCAAGACTGACCCTACCCAGGGGATTGTCGTGATACTGCAAAGCGCAGGCCGTCGTTACGCCTTACTGGTGGATCAGTTGATCGGCCAGCATCAGGTTGTGGTGAAAAACCTGGAAAGCAACTACCGCAAAGTACCGGGAATCTCAGCCGCCACCATTCTTGGTGATGGTAGCGTGGCGTTGATCATTGATGTTTCCGCATTACAGGCCCTTAACCGTAACAAACGGCAGGGCGGTGCTGCTTAATTTTATATTTAGCCGACTAAAAAAAGGTGAAAACCATGGCAGGACTTGCAAATATCACCGCGCTGACCGGGGAAAATGAAGGGCAAGAATTTTTGATCTTCACCCTTGGCGATGAAGAATATGGTATCGATATACTGAAAGTACAGGAGATCCGAGGTTACGATCAGGTGACCCGGATCGCCAATACACCGCCGTTTATCAAAGGGGTAACCAATCTGCGCGGTGTCATCGTGCCGATACTGGATTTGCGGATTAAATTTGACCAATCAGACGTGTTATATGATGACAATACGGTCGTGATTGTCCTTAATCTTTTTGAGCGAGTCGTGGGCATCGTGGTCGACGGGGTGTCGGATGTTCTCTCCCTGACGGCGGACCAGGTTCGTCCAGCGCCAGAGTTTGCCGTCACCTTGGCCACGGAATATCTCACCGGCCTGGGTTCGCTGGGTGAACGCATGCTGATTTTGGTCGATATTGAGCGTTTATTAAACAGTGATGAGATGGCGTTGGTTGATACCGTAACCAATGCCTGATGGCGTGTTAACTGCACTAAAATGGCAAAACCGGCATCATTATCTGCCGGTTTTGCTTATCCGTTAATTTCTGCATTTACCGATAAAGTTTGCCATACCTGTGCCGATAAAACTAACACTAGGTGTAGTAGGAAAACAGGTATGTTTAAGCGAATCAGAGTGGTTACCGGGTTAATTATTTTATTGACTGTATTTTGTTTATTGCAAATTTTCTCGGGTGGAGTGTTTTATCACTCTTTAAAGCAAGATCAGTATCATTTTGGCGTTTACCAAGACCTGCGTAAACAACAGACCGCCTTGAGCGCCAGCTGGGTTGACTTGATACAAACCCGCAATACCCTGAACCGGGCGGCGGTGCGTTATTTAATGGATAGCAACAACATCGGCAGTGGCGCCACGGTGAAGGAATTATTAACCGACGCCAGGGGCAGCTTGGCGCGTTCGGAAAAAATGTTTGCGACTTTCCTGGCGATGCCCCGTATTGATGGACAGGATGAATCGAACCAGCAGGCGCTTAAACAGCATTATGACGCGTTGCATGCCGCACTCGTTGAATTGGATATTATGCTTAACGACGGCAAGATTAATGCGTTTTTTGCCCAGCCCACTCAAGGTCTGCAAAACAATTTCGAAACGGCCTATAGCCGTTTCCTCACGGTAAATACCGGTTTATATAATTACGCGGTTGATCAAAACCGACAATCTTATGTGCAGTCGATAGGCGTGTTGGGTGCAGCCCTGGTCATGGTCTTATTGCTCTCGCTACTGGCCTGGATAGGTATTCGCGGTATTTTGCTGCATCCGCTGAACTATCTTATGAGCCATATACGCGGTATTGCTGCAGGGGATTTAACCCAGAAACTCAGCATTGATAGTCATAACGAGATGGGGATGCTGGCGGAGAGTTTGTGTGAGATGCAACTTTCGTTAACGGGTACGGTACATAGTGTACGCCAAAGCGCCCACTCCATTCTCAGCGGCGCCAGTGGGATCGCTGCCGGCAATAGCGATCTCTCCTCGCGTACCGAACAGCAAGCGTCGGCGCTAGAACAGACTGCTGCCAGCATGGAAGAGCTCACTGCCACCGTGAAACAGAATGCGGAAAACGCCCGTCAAGCCAAATTGCTGGCGTTAAGTGCGTCAGAAACCGCGCAAAAGGGTGGCAAAGTGGTGGCTAACGTCATCAGTACTATGACTGATATTGCCGGTAGTTCGCAGAAGATTGCCGATATTACTGGGGTTATTGACGGCATTGCTTTTCAGACCAATATATTGGCGCTTAATGCGGCCGTGGAAGCTGCGCGGGCAGGTGAACAGGGGCGTGGATTTGCGGTAGTGGCTGGTGAAGTCC
Organism: Acerihabitans sp. TG2; assembly: GCF_035013185.1. Taxonomy (NCBI): domain Bacteria; kingdom Pseudomonadati; phylum Pseudomonadota; class Gammaproteobacteria; order Enterobacterales; family Pectobacteriaceae; genus Acerihabitans; species Acerihabitans sp. TG2. The sequence goes on along the minus strand of NZ_JAYGJO010000025.1, from coordinate 55,381 downwards.
GCAGCCTGGCACAACGTAGTGCGCAGGCGGCGAAAGAGATTAAAGCGCTGATTGAGAATTCGGTTAATCGGGTGGAGGTAGGTTCAACGCTGGTTGAAAGTGCGGGTGAAACCATGTCGGAAATCGTCACTGCCGTAACGCGTGTCACCGATATCATGGGCGAAATTTCGTCAGCCTCGGATGAACAGAGCCGAGGGATTGATCAGGTGGGCGAGGCGGTGACCGAGATGGATCGCACCACGCAGCAAAATGCTGCGTTGGTGCAACAAGCAGCACATGCCGCCAGCGCCATGGAAAAGCAGGCCGGGTTATTGACCCAGGCCGTATCAGTATTCCGGTTAATTATGCCCACCCATTCGATGGTTAGCCCGGTGGTAGCCAGTAGCTCGCCCCGTTTGGGCCAGCCAGCCGAGCGGGCCCCGGACTCTACCAGAGCAAATGCGTTAACGGATAATTGGGACACTTTTTAATTCTGCTTGGTAAAAAATAGCCAATATTGGCATGAGGTTAATGATGTTATCGCGTATACGAATCTCCACCAGCCTGATCTTGATCGTTTTGATCTTTGGCCTGATGCAGTTAATCAGCAGCGGGCTGTCGTTTGAGAATTTCAGACGCAGCAGTAACAATTTTCACCAGGTTGAAGCGGACAATATTAAACGTAACTCCCTCAGCATGAGTTGGTCGGAATTATTGCAGACCCGCAATTCACTGAACCGCGCGGCAACGCGTTTTGCGGCTGATACGCCGTTAGAACAGATTTTACCGATTATGGACAGTGCCAAGACCAAGCTGAAAAATGCGGAAGCGATTTATAAGCAATTTAGCACGTATGACACTGACAGCGATGGCGACCGGGCACTTCGTGTCAGTACAGATAAAGCGTTCAAAGAATACGACCAGACGTTGCATGAAGCTATAGGGATGCTTGAGAACGGTAATTATCAGGCTTTCATGTCGCAACCGACGCAGCGTTTTCAGGATGCGTTTGAGCAACAATATAACGCCAATATGAGCCATCTTTCCGGCGTGATTGCGGCGGCCGGCGAGGGAAACCGTTCTGCCTATAACCGCTCTGGATGGATGTTGGCTATGATGACAGCCATGACGGTGGGGTTGGCGCTGATGGCGTTGATCTGGCTTAAACGCATGCTGCTTAAGCCGTTATCGGTGATGAGCGGTCATTTTAGCGCGATTGCCGGTGGCGATCTGGCAAGTTCTATTCACGTTGAAGGCCGTAATGAAATCAGTCAGTTGTTTCACCAATTAGAGGTGATGCGAGATGAGCTGGTGCAGACGGTATCCGCCGTGCGCCAGGGCACTGACGCCATGCTAAGCGGCATACAAGAAATTGCCTCAGGGAACCACGACCTGTCCTCGCGTACCGAGCAGCAGGCTGCCTCCCTAGAGGAGACGTCCGCCAGTATGGAGCAGTTGACCTCAACGGTAAAACAGAACGCCGAAAATGCCCGGCAGGCGAGCAAGTTGGCCAGCGATGCATCTTTGACTGCCCACAAAGGGGGTACGCTGACCGGCAATGTAGTGCAACGTATGGCTGATATTGCCGTCAGTTCACGCAAAATCAGTGATATCACCAGCGTCATTGATGGCATTGCGTTCCAGACAAATATCCTGGCGTTGAATGCAGCGGTAGAAGCGGCGCGAGCCGGTGAGCAGGGCCGAGGTTTTGCGGTGGTAGCCGGCGAAGTGCGGAGTCTGGCGCAGCGCAGCGCCCAGGCGGCAAAAGAGATCAAAGCGTTAATTGACGAATCGGTGACGCGTGTTCAGCAGGGGTCCGACCTGGTGGCGTCCGCCGGTGAAACCATGGATGAGATCGTTCGCTCAGTGGCACGGGTGACCGACATTATGGCTGAAATTGCCTCAGCATCGGATGAACAAAGTCAGGGAATAGATCAGGTGGCCGTGGCCGTTAATCAAATGGACAGTGCGACCCAGCAAAATGCGGCGTTAGTACAGCAGTCCGCCGCTGCCGCTAATGCGCTGGAGTCTCAGGCCGAATCGCTGATGCAGGCGGTGCGGGTATTCCGGCTGGAACAGCATACAACGCAAGATCATGAGAAAGTCACCGGGGCACTTGACCTTAGCGTCCGGCAACTTGGGTCATTAACCTAACGCCAGGCGCTTGCGCGGGCAATGAGAAAACGTATGTCGAATCAAGTTGAAATTGCCGCAAAATGGTCTAATTGGGCGCAACAGGTGCCGTTAACAGATGCTCATTTCCAGCGCATCTGCCAGTTAATCTACCAACGGGCCGGCATTGTGCTGGCCAGCCATAAACGCGAGATGGTGTATAACCGACTGGTGCGGCGGTTAAGGACGCTGGGTATTGCTGATTTTGGAACCTATCTAACGCGGCTGGAGGGGAGCAACAGCGGTGAAGAGTGGGAGGTGTTCATCAATGCATTAACCACCAATTTGACGGCGTTTTTTCGCGAGTTGCACCATTTTCCTATTCTGGCGCGGCATGTCAGCGAACGACCAGGGCCCTATAGCGTTTGGAGCACCGCAGCCTCCACCGGAGAAGAACCTTATTCCATTGCCATGACATTGCTGGAAACGCGGCCGGGGGGGGCCAGCCAGATGCAGGTGGTTGCCAGTGACATCAATACGTTGGTTTTGGAGAAGGCGCGCGCTGGGGTTTATCGGCATGAAGAGTTACGTGGGTTAAGCCCCGCACAGCGGCAGCGCTTTTTTTTGCGCGGCACCGGCCCCCATGAAGGCTTGGCACGGGTTCGTCCAGAGTTGAACAATATGGTGCGTTTTCAGTACTTGAACCTGTTGGCGGGGGAGTGGGCGCTTCCCGGACCCTTTGATGCTATTTTTTGCCGAAACGTAATGATTTATTTTGATAAAGAAACCCAGGAGCGGATCCTGCGCCGTTTTGTACCGTTGTTAAAACCTGGTGGTTTGATGTTTGCTGGGCATTCTGAGAATTTTAGCCAAATCAGCCAAGAATTCAAACTGCGCGGGCAAACGGTATACCAGCTTACTAAGGAAAGAAAATGAGCAAAATCAGGGTGCTTTGTATCGATGATTCCGCACTAATGCGACAGTTGATGACGGAAATCATCAACGGTTTTCCCGATATGGAAGTGGTGGCAACCGCGCCTGATCCTTTGGTGGCACGTGATCTGATTAAAAAATTAAATCCGCAAGTCCTCACGTTGGATGTGGAAATGCCGCGCATGGACGGGCTGGATTTTTTGGAAAAACTGATGCGTTTGCGTCCAATGCCGGTGGTGATGGTCTCGTCACTCACGGGCAAAGGATCGGAAATCACGCTACGCGCTCTGGAGTTGGGGGCGATAGATTTTGTCACCAAACCGCAAACCGGTCTGCGGGACGGCATGTTGGCCTACAGCGAGTCCATCGCTGAAAAAATCCGCACGGCAGCACGCGCCCGATTGCCACAACACCATCATGTATCCGCTGCGGTGCAGATGATAAAGGTCCCGTTGTTAAGCAGTGAAAAGCTGATCGCTATCGGGGCCTCCACCGGTGGAACCGAAGCGATTCGTCATGTACTGGAGCCGTTGCCACCGACCAGTCCGGCACTGCTGATCACTCAGCATATGCCACCGGGATTCACGCGTTCGTTTGCCGATCGGCTGAATAAATTATGTCAGATTACGGTAAAGGAAGCTGAAGATGGCGAGCGGATATTGCCTGGGCATGCCTATATCGCCCCCGGTGCGCGCCATATGGAACTGGCTCGTAGCGGCGCTAATTACCAAATCCGGCTGCACGACGCAGACCCGGTTAATCGCCATCGGCCATCGGTGGACGTGTTGTTTCACTCCGTAGCCCAATATGCCGGACGCAACGCAGTGGGCGTGATCCTCACTGGTATGGGTAACGACGGCGCGGCTGGCATGTTGGCCATGCGCAACGCCGGCGCCTATACCATCGCGCAGGACGAGGCCACGTGTGTGGTTTTCGGCATGCCGAGGGAAGCTATTGCCATGGGCGGCACTAACGAAACCGTACCGTTACACCAGATTAGCCAGCGCATGATGACCCAGATCAGCGTGGGGCAGGCGTTACGTATTTAGCAACCCTCATTGGGTAATTATTCATAACAGGAGTAGGTATGGCGGATAAAGAACTCAGATTTCTGGTGGTTGACGATTTTTCAACAATGCGACGAATTGTCCGTAATCTACTGAAAGAACTGGGATTTAATAATGTCGATGAAGCTGAGGACGGTGCGGATGCCTTAAATAAGCTGCGTGCCGGCCCCATTGATTTTGTCATTTCCGATTGGAATATGCCGAATATGGATGGGTTGGCTTTGTTACAAAATATTCGTGCCGATGCGGCGTTGGCCAAGCTGCCGGTATTAATGGTCACGGCAGAAGCGAAAAAAGAGAATATTATCGCTGCGGCACAAGCAGGGGCCAGCGGTTATGTGGTCAAGCCATTTACGGCGGCCATATTGGAAGAAAAGCTGAGCAAAATATTCGAAAAGCTGGGGATGTAATCAGGAGGGGATATGAATAAAACACCTATCATGCCGACAACCATAGCCGCTACGGATATTATTTCCCGCATCGGCCAGTTGACCAGGATGTTGCGCGACAGCCTGAAAGAATTAGGTCTGGATCAAGCAATTGCCCAGGCTGCCGAAGCAATTCCCGACGCCCGCGATCGGTTGGATTATGTAGTACAAATGACGGCCCAAGCAGCAGAACGGGCGCTCAACTGTGTCGACGCAGCGCAACCCCGACAAACGCAGATGGCCTCGGGTGCCAAAGCCCTGACCGCGCGCTGGGACAGTTGGTTCGAACAACCTATTGAGCTGGGCGACGCCCGTGAGTTGGTGACGGATACCCGTCAGTTTCTTGGCGAGGTTCCGGAGCACACCGCGTTCACCCACGCGCAGCTGATGGAAATCATGATGGCGCAGGATTTTCAGGATCTCACCGGTCAGGTCATCAAACGCATGATGGATGTGATCCAGGAAATTGAAAAACAATTGCTGATGGTGTTACTGGAAAATATGCCGGAACCCGTACAGGCGAAACGGGCGAACGACGGTTTGCTTAATGGACCGCAAATGGATCATACCGCTGAAGGTGTGGTTGCCAACCAAGACCAGGTTGACGATTTGCTCGATAGTCTCGGTTTTTAAATACCTCCCCCTGGACCCGGCGATCCTCCGATCGTCCGGGTAACGGCTATCCGTTAAATACCCACCGCTTTAGCCCGTTATTCCCACCATCGGCTGGACCGCTTTTTGTCATGCTAGGCACCATTAAACTTATAGCGTAGAGCGATCGGGACGATTGATGGCTGAAGACAGCGATCTAGAGAAAAGCGAGGACCCTACCGCCCATAAGTTGGAAAAAGCCCGTGAAGACGGACAGCTTCCGCGTTCCCGCGAATTGACATCGGTACTGATGTTGTTAGTGGGGCTGGCCATTCTTTGGATGGGCGGTGAGCTGTTGGCTCGTCAGCTGGCGGCTATGGTTTCCCAAGGATTGCGCTTTGATCATGGGGTTATTAGTAACGACCAGCAAATCTTGTTCAGAGTCGAAGCGCTGCTTAAGCAGACGGTATTGGCGTTGCTGCCGGTGTTTGCTGGTCTGGTGATCACCGCAATAGCCGCGCCGATGCTATTGGGCGGCATCATGTTTAACCCAGGTTCGATCAAGTTCGACCTGACTAAGGTCAATCCATTGCCCGGGCTTAAGCGGGTTATTTCCAGCCAGGCGCTGTCGGAATTATTTAAGGCAGTGCTCAAAGCACTGTTGATCGGGTGGGTGACCGGTTTTTTCCTCTGGCACAACTGGCCGGCCATGATGCATCTGGTAATGGAATCACCGGTCGCTGCCCTGGGTGATGCATTAAGGCTTATCGCCACCTGTGTGCTGTTCGATATTGTCTCGCTGACTCCCATGGTCGTTTTTGATGTGTTCTGGCAAATCTGGAGCCATGTGAAAAAATTACGCATGACCCGCCAGGAGATTCGCGACGAGTTTAAAGATCAGGAAGGGGATCCGCAGGTTAAAAGCCAGATCCGCCAGCGGCAACGTGCCATGTCGCGCCGGAGGATGATGAGTGATGTCCCGAGCGCTGACGTCATCATCACCAACCCGACCCATTATGCAGTGGCGTTGCGTTATGAGGACGGCAAAATGAGCGCGCCTAAGGTGGTCGCCAAAGGCGCTGGGGACATTGCATTGCGTATTCGCGAGATTGGCGATAGCCATCGGATCCCCCAACTGGAAGCCCCCCCTCTGGCCAGGGCCTTGTACCGACATAGCGAAATAGGGCAGGCGATCCCCGCCACGCTATATTCTGCGGTGGCTGAGGTACTGGCTTGGGTCTATCAGCTTAAACGCTGGCGACAGCAGGGCGGACTGATCCCGAAAAAACCTGAACATTTACCGGTGCCGGCGGCACTGGATTTTGCCCAAGAGAACAAGTGATATGGCCAAGCTGGTAGCGTTATTACGTTTGCCCACCAATTTTAATACCATTCAATGGCAGTTTCTGGCTGGCCCGGTATTAATATTGGTGATCCTGTCGATGATGGTATTGCCGTTACCGCCGTTTCTCCTGGATCTGCTGTTTACCTTCAATATTGCCTTATCGATCATGGTGCTGCTGGTGGCGATGTTCACTCGCAAAACCTTGGAGTTCGCGGCATTTCCTACCATTTTGTTGTTTTCCACCTTGCTGCGCCTGTCGCTGAATGTGGCCTCAACGCGGGTTATTTTATTGTATGGTCACACCGGCACGGCGGCGGCGGGCAAAGTGGTCGAGGCCTTTGGCCACTTTTTAGTCGGCGGCAATTTTGCCATTGGTATTGTGGTATTTATTATTCTGGTGGTGATCAACTTTATGGTTATCACCAAAGGGGCCGGGCGCATTGCCGAGGTGGGGGCGCGGTTTGTTCTCGACGGTATGCCGGGTAAACAGATGGCCATCGACGCCGATTTGAACGCCGGTTTAATCGGCGAAGAAGAAGCTAAGCAGCGCCGCAGCGAAGTAACTGAGGAAGCGGATTTTTACGGCTCGATGGACGGGGCCAGCAAGTTCGTGCGTGGTGATGCCATTGCCGGGCTGATGATCATGGTGATTAACGTCATCGGGGGCCTGCTGGTAGGCATGATGCAGCATGGTATGGCGCTGGGTGACGCTGCTGAAAGTTACACGCTACTCACCATCGGCGACGGCCTGGTAGCGCAGATTCCGTCGCTGGTGATCTCCACTGCCGCCGGGGTTATCGTTACTCGCGTGGGGACCAGCCAGGATGTTGGCCAGCAAATGGTGGGTCAACTGTTCAATAATCCGCGGGTCATGCTACTCAGCGCCGGGGTGTTGGGGTTGCTTGGTCTGGTGCCGGGCATGCCTAATTTTGTGTTTTTATTGTTTACTGCCATGTTGTTGGGGTTAGCCTGGTGGCTGCGTGGCAATATTGATCTGGCACCGGTGGAAACCGCCGTTTTGGAGAAACCCGACAGTACGCAAAATAAGGAAGCCAGCTGGAATGATGTGCAGCTCGAAGACCCCCTCGGCATGGAAGTGGGTTACCGGTTGATTCCCATGGTGGACTTTCAGCAAAACGGCGAACTGCTGGGACGCATTAGAAGCATTCGGAAAAAATTCGCCCAGGAGACCGGGTTTTTGCCGCCGGTGGTGCATATCCGCGATAACCTGGAGCTGCAGCCTGCCAGTTACCGTATCTTGCTTAAGGGCGTGGAGATGGGGCGCGGTGAAGCGTTTCCAGGTCGCTGGATGGCTATAAACCCTGGCAGCGCGGCCGGCGATCTGGTGGGCGATGTTACCCAGGATCCCGCCTTTGGCCTGCCGGCTGTGTGGATTGACAGTGCGCTCAAGGAACAGGCACAAACTCAGGGCTATACCGTTGTTGAGGCCAGTACCGTGGTCGCTACCCATCTCAATCATCTCATCAGTATTCATGCCAGTGAACTGCTGGGGCGTCAGGAAACGCAGCAACTGCTCGATCGCGTTACCCAAGAGATGCCAAAACTTACCGAAGACTTTATCCCTACCACCCTGACGTTGACGATTTTCCACAAGGTGTTGCAAAGCCTGCTGGCGGAAAATGTGCCTATCCGTGATATGCGCACTATTATCGAAACGCTGGCAGAGCACGCACCAATACAAAAAGACCCGGCGGAATTGACGGTGGTAGTGAGAATCGCGCTGGGCCGGGCAATCACTCAGCGTTGGTTCCCCGGCGAAGGGGAGATTCAGGCTATCGGTCTGGATTTGGCGCTCGAACGGGTGCTGTTGCAGGCGCTGCAAAGCGGTGGTGGTTTAGAACCAGGTATGGCGGATCGGGTGCTGGCGCAGGCGAAAGATGTCCTCAAAAAGCAGGAGGAGATGAATGCGCCGCCGGTACTGTTGGTCAATCATGCCCTGCGACCGTTGTTGGCGCGCTTCCTGCGCCGCAGTTTGCCGCAGTTGATTGTGCTATCGAATCTGGAGGTCAGTGACCAACGGCAAATTCGTATGACGTCAGTGTTGGGCGGTCCCAATTGATTTTTCATTGCGATAGGTTTCACTGCAGCACGATGGCGTTGTTCGCACTCATGCTGACCATGGCACCCAAGGGCATTGCCGCAGCATTACAGGTTCGCGGCGCTGTATCGTCGCCGGACACCGCGGGTCCCGTCACCAGACTGCCGGTGTTACCTCCCTCGATAAAGGCCATCAGTACTGTTGATTCGCGCTCGATAATGAATGCCACTGCGCATCCTACGGCATCGATTGGGCAACCGGCCCGGCGGCGGGTGTTGGCGGATGGTGGCTGGGAGGCCATGGGACATATGCTACGCGTGTCACGTCGCGGCAGCATAATAACCAGCGAGCCGATGCGACCAGCCGATGCGTTAACGTCCGGAGCGCAGGTAACCTCTATCATTTGGCGTATTGAAAACCAACAACCTTTGCCGCCGGGTGCGTCGATGGCTATTTGCTTATCGGGAAAGTGTGTGGTGTTGCATGGGCTGGCGGGGAGAAGTGATGCTCTGGCGGGGTTGCCGGCGGATAATCCACTCACGTTGCAAATTAACGTTAATGGCAGAGGTGCGATTTATCCGCCGATTTTGCTGACACGTTATCAGGTGTTGGTTAATTATCATGTCTCTCCTTGACAGTATACCCGTTATATTTCACGTTGCAGGTGCGTAGTCTACATGCCCCTTACCTGGGCTCGACCCACCAGGTCAGCGACAGGTCGCGCTCATTTCTGCTGCTGATTTGTCTTCGCTCACCCCCGTTATTCTCCAGTATAAACGCCTGGCAACGCGCTGCACGTCGCCTGCAGGCAACGTTGGAGGTGTAAATTGAGGTGTCGTAGTACCATGGTTTGGTCGCCAGCAGCGTTAAACGCTGATTTTACGGCCCAGGATCTGACCCGTACAGGCCTGACCGTCGGGACCGTAGAGACGGCGCTGGGTCTGGTGCTGTTCGAGTAAAGACAACATTTGTTGGTTCAGTACCAAGTGTTGCGCCAGCAACAGGCCATTGCGGTAGTTATGCTGTTTGAGCTGTTCGGTCATGTCCATAATGGTTTGCCATTGCTGTTTCAGCGCCGGATTATCATCATAAGGGGGACGACTCACACCACTGAGCTTTTCCAACGACTCGCGTTGATGATCCAGATACTGCAACGTGGCAAGCTGCTCGTTTTTATTTTCCGTCACCCGATGCAATAGCGCGGCGTTAACCTGCCCTTCGCTCAGCAAGTCCTGCTCTTGGGTAAGAGAAAGCGCCAGCTCATGCAAAATGTCCATCATTTTTGCAAAAGTGATTCCCAGTTCATTCATGGCTGCGTCTACTCATCTACCATCGATTGCGCATTGGCAATCACTGCATCAGCGATTTTGCCGGTATTAACCTGTAAATCACCACGCCGAATGGCGTCCTTTAAATTGTTTACCTTGTCCGTATTGATATCCTTATCGCTTGGCTCACGCAAGCGTGCTTGTGCATCGCTGAGATTGACCTGGGTCTGTTGACCGGAGGCTTCGGTGCTGGCGGTTGTTTTACTTTTTTGCGGCTGAACAGTACCAGCATCTGACCCTTTTAAAGGGGACAGCGGCAAAATTGGACGGGTACTATCAATACTCATACAGCCTCGCTTAAATTTATGTTCTAACATAGCCTTCGGATACCTAAGGTATCGGCCCGGTTCACTAAAGCTTTAATTTAAAATACCACGTCGACGTCACCATTTGCCATCAGTTGTCCGTTCACTATCTGACCAGAATCCAAACGCACCCTGATCTGATCGTTTATCGCCGCATTATTCATCGCCTTGCCGGTGCTTTGTACGGAAAAACCGTCACCCTGGGCGGTCACCCGTACCATCTGACCGGTTTTGACGAGCCAGGCCCGACGCAGCATGGCACTGGTTAATGGTTGCCCGCTGCCCAGCGTCCGTTCACTTACGCTGCCCAGTGCCAGTGACATATCGTTAAGCGGCAGGGTATTTAACATATCCAGCCGGCCAGTACGCCAGGCGATGTCTTGCTCGGTCAGCATTTGATGCGCGCCGATAAATCGGGCTGCGACCAAATAACGATCGGTGACCTGCACGTCGGCCTGTAAATACCGTTTGTTGCCATTGCACACCATAGCAATGCTGAGCATGCCCCAAATCCTGTTGCGCGAGGGCAAAGAAAATTGTGGATGCTCACAATGTAACTGACGATTTAACGGCGTTTTGATCACCACCAGCAGCGACTTCGGCGCCGTTGGGTATTGCTGCTGCATAAAGTCGGTAAGCTGTTGTGTCAATGGATCGGCGGCGGCGGCGGCGCTCAGCAGCAGCAAACTGCCGGCTAATGCGCGATAACCACCCAGGTTCACCAACATCGTCGATAGCCAATGACCGGCCCGACTACCGCACTGATGAAACCAACCGCAGGCATTGCCGAGGTTAGCGTTGGTCACAATAGATTTTCGCACGCCACCATCCTCATCCTTTATGTTGCGCAGATATCGCGCACTGACTTTTGCAGAACCAAACCTCATGCCCGATCCGGCAGTCACAGTGTACCTAGGTCCATTTCTTTCCAATGGTTAAATTAGCGCCATAACTCATGCTTATTCCAGCGATAGCCCGGTGGTTGATAAGTCTAAGCTGACGTCCATGTCATCAATGCTGCGAATTTTCCTCACTACTTTGGGAACCCAAGATGCTAGATAGACTTGACGCTGCCCTGCAATTTCAGCAGGAGGCCCTGAATCTGCGTGCGCAGCGCCAGGAGATTCTTGCTGCCAATATTGCCAATGCGGATACACCCGGATACCAGGCGCGGGATATTGATTTTGCCAGCGAACTGAATAAGGCGCTGACCCAGGGTCGAGCCAGTGAAACGTCGCTGTCGCTCAATACCACGTCTGCGCGCCATATTGCCGCCGCTGGGGACACCGTGCCGACGATGGATCTGCTTTACCGGGTACCCGACCAACCCGCGTTGGACGGCAACACCGTCGATATGGATCGGGAAAGAACCCAGTTTGCTGAGAACAGCCTGCAATATCAAACCAACCTGACAGTATTGGGTGGGCAGATCAAAAACATGATGTCGGTTTTACAGGAGTAATAGCCCGTGGGTATGACTTCGATTTTCGCGATTTCCGGTTCGGCGTTAACCGCCCAATCGCAACGCATGAATGTCGCCGCCAGCAACCTGGCGAATGCAGACAGCGTCACTGGGCCGGATGGTCAACCATACCGAGCCAAAGAAGTGGTCTTTCAGGTGGCGGCTCCGGCGGGTCAAGAGATTGGCGGGGTGCAGGTCAGCGACGTTGTGGAATCATCGGCGCCGGACAAATTGATTTACCAGCCAGGCAATCCGTTGGCAGATCCGCAGGGTTATGTGCGCATGCCGAATGTTAATGTGGTTGAAGAGATGGTGAACAGCATGTCGGCCTCTAGGAGTTACCAGGCCAACATTGATGTGCTCAATACCGCCAAGGTTCTGATGCAAAAAACCTTGACGCTTGGCCAATAACCGGAGGATACGATGGGCGTTTCCGTTAACATGAATGACCCGGTCGACAACAACACTGTTGCCGCCGCGAGTGCCGCTGGCAGTACCAGTGTTGATTTGCAAAGTCAATTTTTGACGTTGCTGGTGGCACAGTTAAAAAACCAGGATCCCACCAACCCGATGGACAACTCTCAGTTGACCACCCAATTGGCACAGATCAGCACCCTGAGCGGCATTGAAAACCTCAATACTACCCTGGGCTCTATTTCCGGGCAAATCACCACAGGACAGACCTTACAGGCTTCAACCCTGGTAGGCCATGGCGTGATGATCGACGGCAACACCATTTTGGTGGGCAGCGAGAGTGTCGCAACGCCCTTCGGCCTCTCGTTGGATGCCGCCAGCAACGATACTACCGTTATCATCAAGGATGCTAACGGCAACGTTGTGCGCACTGATGATCTTGGGGCGCAAACGGCTGGCGTACATACCTTCAGTTGGGACGGCACCGATAGCGCCGGCGCGGCACTCGCCGCAGGTTCATATACATTCAGTGTGGCGGCTACCTCGTCCAACGGTAGCCCAGTGAACGCTACGCCACTTAAATATGCCGAGGTCTATGGTGTTAATACCTCGTCTACCGGTGCTTCACAGCTCAATCTCGGCTTGTCGGGCAATGTCAGCCTCGATCAGGTGCGGCAGATTATTTAACAGTTAACGATGCCCGCATGGCGGGTTTGCCAGCCTTACCACAGGAGAGTCAAATGGGTTTTTCACAAGCGGTCACCGGGATGAATGCCGCGTCCACTAACCTGGACGTTATCGGTAATAATATTGCCAACTCCGAAACCACGGGTTTTAAAGCCGGATCAGTATCCTTTGCCGATGTATTCGCCAGCTCTCAGGTCGGCCTTGGCGTCAAGGTGGCTGCCGTCACGCAGGATTTCAGCGATGGCACCGTCAGCAGTACGGGCAACTCGTTAAACGTCGCCATTTCCAACAGTGGTTTTTTTCGTTTGACGGATGACAGCGGCGCGGTGCATTACTCTCGTGACGGTAATTTTACCAAAGACGCCAATAACCAATTGGTCAACAACAGCGGACTGCATGTGACCGGATATGCGGCCACCGGTGCACCGCCGACCATTCAGCAGGGCACCCAGCCGGTTGACCTGACCATCCCTACGGCGGGATTGACGGCCAAGGCCACTACCAGCGGGACCATGGTGGTCAAATTAACCTCCGGCGCCGCTGTCTTGGATGACACCAAATTCAGTACTGCCGATTCGTCTACCTACAGTTTTTCGCAGCCAATGACCAGCTACGATAGCCAGGGCAATCCGCACAATGTTAGCCTGTATTTTGTTAAAACCGCCGATAATACCTGGAAGGTACATGGTCTTGACAGCAGCAGCAGTACTGCTGCAGTACAAGACCTGGGTACAATGAGTTTTGATGCCAGCGGCCAATTGACCAGTGCTGCTACAGTGAGCATTAATATGGATTCGATAAACGGATCCAGCGGGTCCGCCTTTACTCTGGATTTCACCGGGACCCAGCAGCAGTACGCCACCACCAGCAGTGTCAGCAGTCAGAATGTCAACGGCTATTCAGCCGGGGATTTAACCAAGTACGCCATCAATAACGACGGCACCATTACCGGCACCTATTCCAATGGCCAAACCCAATTGCTCGGGCAGGTGGTGTTGGCCAATTTCGCCAACCCGGAAGGGCTGAAATCCGACGGTAACAATACCTGGAGCGCCACGGCGACCTCGGGCCAGGCGATTGTCGGCACCGCCGGCAGCGGTAACTTCGGTACTCTGACCGCGAGCGCATTGGAAAGCTCCAATGTCGATTTGAGCAAAGAGCTGGTCAATCTGATTGTGGCCCAGCGCGACTATCAATCGAATGCGCAAACCATCAAAGCGCAAAATGCCATTATGCAAACGCTGGTCAGCCTGAGTTAACATTTTGACGGAGTAGCCCTATGGATCATGCAATTTATACCGCGATGGGCGCCGCTAGCCAGACGCTCAATCAGCAAGCGGTGATCACCAATAACCTGGCCAACGCGTCCACCACTGGATTTCGGGCACAGCTGTCCGCTATGCGCGCGGTGCCGATTGATGGCCCGACGCTGGCCACCCGTACCCTGGTAGTGGCGTCGACGCCGGGTGCATTGATGACCCCGGGGCCGCTTAACGATACCGGGCGTCCGCTGGACGCCGCGGTGCAAGATCAAGGGTGGCTGGTGGTGCAGATGCCTAACGGCGACGAAGCCTATACCCGCAACGGCAATATTGAGGTGGATGCCACTGGACAGTTGACCATTCAGGGTTACCCGGTAGTGGGTGATGCCGGCGCGCTGGTGGTCCCGACGCAGTCCTCCATTACTCTGGGTGCTGACGGTACGATCTCGGCGCTAGGCGATGGTGATGCGCCGAACTCGATTAGCCAGGTGGGTCAGCTTAAGCGGGTCAAACCCGCGCCTACCGATCTGGAGCGTGGCGACGATGGCTTATTTCACCTGACCGCCAGTGCCCAGGCGCAAAACGGCAATACCTTACCGACCGACCCGACCATAAAAATCATGCCTGGCGTACTGGAAGGCAGTAACGTCAATACCGCTGAAACCCTGGTGGATATGATTGGCAATTCACGACGTTTTGAAATGCAAATGAAGATAATTTCTGATGTAGATAAAAACGCTGAATCGGCCAATCAGCTGCTGTCAATGAGTTAACTCAATCGGAGATAAAACGGATGATCCGTTCTTTGTGGATTGCCAAAACCGGTCTGGATGCGCAGCAGACCAACATGGATGTGATATCCAATAACCTGGCCAACGTCAGTACCAATGGTTTTAAACGCCAGCGTGCGGTATTCGAAGATTTGCTCTACCAGACCGTGCGTCAACCGGGTGCGCAGTCCTCTGATCAAACCACGTTGCCTTCTGGCTTGCAGTTGGGCACCGGGGTGCGTCCGGTATCTACCGAGCGTTTGCACAGCCAGGGTAACCTGCAGCAAACCTCAAACACTAAGGATCTGGCGATCAACGGTAAAGGTTTTTTTGCCGTGCAGATGCCTGATGGTACCACGGCGTATACGCGCGACGGTTCGTTCCAGGTTGACCAGAATGGCCAGATGGTGACCTCCAGTGGTTACCCGGTGCAGCCGGCGATCACCATCCCCGCCAATGCGCTGACGGTGACCGTAGCACGCAGCGGGGCGGTCACCGTGACCGTGCCCGGGCAAACTGCCAGCAGTTCGGTAGGTCAAATCAACTTGAGCAATTTTATTAATGAGGCGGGTTTGGAAAGTCTCGGCGAAAATCTGTATCAGGAAACCGACAGCTCGGGCGCGCCGAATGAATCCTCACCAGGGCAAAACGGCGTTGGGGTGTTATACCAAGGGTATGTGGAAACCTCGAATGTTAACGTAGCAGAGGAATTGGTCGATATGATCCAAGTGCAGCGCGCTTACGAAATCAACAGTAAAGCTGTGACTGCATCAGATGCCATGCTACAGAAACTCACCACCATGTAATACATTAATGTGACACCGTCACCTCTTGTGTGGCGACATGTCATCCTTGGGGACGCGTTTAGTGACGATGTCACTTTAACCTCAGTGACGTGAATAACCAGGAGTCATACCGGTAAATCCCGCCCGTCGCGACCCGGGTTTATCCGGTCTGCCAGGATTAATTTTTAATATGAATCAATATAATAGCATCGCTCTGACCCGGCCGACCAAGCGCAAGGTGGCGGGTTTGTCGCCAGCGGTCTGGATCCTGGCTGTCGGTGCGCTGACCCTGAATGGGTGTGCTTATATGCCGCACAAAAATCTGGTCGAAGGCGTGACAACTGCCCAGCCGGCACCCGCCAGCGCACCGATGGTCAACGGCTCGATTTTTCAGGCGGTGCAGCCAATGAACTACGGTTATCAGCCGCTATTTGAAGACCGACGGCCGCGCAACGTAGGTGATATCCTGACTATTACGCTGCAAGAAAACGTCAGTGCCAGTAAAAGTTCCACCGCTAACGCGGCGCGTGATGGCAGTAATGCGGTTTCTCTGACCACCACCCCCAGTATGCTCACCGGGCTGCTGGGTAACGGCAAGGCCGATCTGGACGCCTCCGGCAAAAATACCTTTGACGGTAAGGGCGGCGCCACCGCCAAAAATACCTTTACCGGTACCATTACCGTTACCGTGGCGGAGGTCTTGGCCAATGGCAACCTGCGGGTGGTGGGCGAGAAACAGATCGCCATTAATCAGGGTGCTGAATATATTCGTTTCTCCGGCATAGTTAACCCACGCACCGTGGACGGCAGCAACGCAGTCATTTCTACCCAGGTGGCGGATGCGCGCATCGAGTATGTCGGCAAAGGTTATATCAATGAAGCGCAGCAAATGGGGTGGTTACAACGCTTCTTCCTCAACATTTCACCTTTCTAAACAGGTAGCCAGCAGTATGTGGATTTCAATTTTGAAACTAAGCCGGCTCGCCGCCGGTGCCATGCGCGGTTGGCGTTATGCCTGGGCGCTATCTCTGAGTGTGGTGCTGGTGTTGGGCTTGGGACTTCTACCGGCCCACGCGGAGCGTCTGCGGGATTTGGTGGATATCGAGGGCGTACGTAGCAATCCGCTGATTGGCTACGGATTGGTGGTAGGACTCGACGGCACGGGTGACCAAACCACCCAAGTTCCCTTTACCAAACAAAGTCTGAGCAATATGCTGTCGCAACTGGGTATCACGGTACCATCCGGCACCAATATGCAGCTGAAAAATGTCGCCGCGGTGATGGTGACGGCCAATTTTCCCGCATTTGCGCGCGCCGGCCAGAATATCGATGTGGTGGTATCCTCCATGGGGTCGGCCAAAAGCCTGCGCGGCGGAACGCTGCTGATGACGCCGTTAAAGGGCGCGGATAACCAGGTTTACGCGCTGGCGCAGGGCAATCTGCTGGTGGGTGGCGCAGGGGCGTCCTCCGGCGGCAGCAAAGTACAAATCAATCAGTTGTCCGGTGGTCGTATCAACAACGGCGCGGTGATAGAACGGGAACTGCCGAGTACCTTTGGTACCAGCCGTACCACTACCTTGCAGCTCAAAGATGAAAATTTCACGCTGGCCCAGCGTATCAGCGATACCATCAATGGCCAAAATGGCATGGGTGTCGCCCGGGCGCTGGATTCCCGCACCATTGAATTGCAAATGCCCGCCAGTAGAAGCAGTCAGGTACGTTTTCTCGCTCAGATCCAGAATATCAACATCACAGTGGGCGAAATGGATGCCAAGGTGATTATTAATTCCCGTACCGGATCGGTAGTGATGAACCGTAACGTTATGCTGGATAACTGCGCGGTGGCTCAGGGCAATCTGTCGGTGGTGGTGAACAACCAACAAAGTGTCAGCCAGCCTAATACGCCGTTTGGCGGTGGTCAGACCGTGGTCACCCAACAAACACAGATTTCGGTTAACCAAGGTGGCGGCTCGCTACAAAAAGTCAATTCAAGCGCCAATCTTAATAGCGTCATTCGGACCTTAAACGCGCTGGGCGCCACACCTAATGATTTGATGTCAATTTTACAGGCCATGCATAGCGCCGGCTGTCTGCAGGCTACGCTGGAGGTTATCTGATGCAGCTTAATAATGACGCTTTTGATGTCTCCTCTGCTGCGTTTGACGCAAAATCATTGCAAAAGCTGCACAATCAGGCGGTGACATCATCACCCGACGCGCTCAAAGCAGTGGCCAAACAGGTGGAAGGGGTATTTGTGACCATGATGCTGAAAAGCATGCGCGCAGCGTTGCCCAAAGGCGGCTTGTTGAGCAGTAATCAAACTGAACTCTATACCAGTCTTTATGACCAGCAGATGGCGCAGCAGTTGTCGGCCAAGGGGTTGGGGCTGGCGGATATGATGGTGAAGCAGCTAGGACAACCGGGCGCGGGAGCCAATGGCGATGCGCTCACTGGCACGCCTGGCGATCCGGCAGCGGTGAAAACCGCGTCGCTGGCGGCGGGGGATGTCCCGATGAGCGCCAACGCCATTAATGCTCAATATATGTCGCCGGCGCTGGCCGGGGAATTCTGGCGGCGTGAACGGCAACAGTCAGCTGAACCAGCGGCGGTGGCCTCCCGTACCGGCAACAGTTTTACCGATCGCCTGTCGATTCCGACTATGCTCGCCAGCCAGCAAAGTGGTATCCCTCACCATTTGATCATGGCCCAGGCCGCGTTGGAATCGAATTGGGGTAAAAATGAAATCCCCACCAGCAATGGCCAACCCAGTTACAACTTGTTCGGCATCAAGGCGTCAAGTGATTGGCAGGGTAAAACCACTACCGTGACCACCACCGAATACCAAAATGGTCAGCCGGTTAAGGTGCAGCAGCGTTTTAGAGTCTACGACTCCTATATGGATGCTCTGGGGGACTATATCCATCTGTTGACCACCAATCCGCGTTACCGTGAGGTGGTGGCCGCCGAGCAACCGGAAGCCGGGGCTTATGCCCTGCAGCGGGCGGGTTATGCTACCGATCCGGCTTACGCCACCAAGCTTATCCAGATTATTTCGCAGTTAAAACATTCTGCCCAGCGGGCGGCCGGCGCCTATACACACGATCTTGGTGGATTATTTTAATCTCAGGTTTACGTTGGGATGTTTTTAGCCAACGGGCTCAAGTTTACGCGGTTGCGGACGATACTATACAGAGGTTGTGACGTCTGTCGTTGCCGTGATGCTTAGGCTCACCGACGGATCCGGATAAAAGGAAACGTAATGTCCAGTTCTTTGAGTAACATTGCCTTGACCGGGTTGAATGCCGGTCAGAACGCACTCAATAGCGTGGCGAGCAATATCAGTAATGTCTATGTTAGCGGTTATAACCGTCAGACCACACAGTTGGCCGAGATGGGCACCAATGGTGCCACGGGCACGGGCACAGGTGTTCAGGTGACCGGGGTTAGCCGGGCTTATGATGCGTTGCTGATGGGACAATTGCGCAACGCATCCAGCACCTCCGCTGCATCCACCAGTTACTCCGACCAGATTTCACAGATTAACTCGCTGCTGTCGAACAGTACCAGCAGCCTGTCCACCTCGATGAGCACTTTTTTTAGCAGCCTGCAGTCGCTAAGCAGCAACGCGGGCGACTCTGCAGCACGTCAAACCGTGATCGGCAGTGCTCAAAGTCTGGTGAGTCAGTTTAAGAGTAATGATACCTATCTGCGTAACCTGGATGATGCGGTAAACAAACAGCTGTCATCCAGCGCCGATCAGATCAATACCTACGCTAAACAAATTGCCAATCTGAACGACCAAATTGTCCGCCAGGGTAGCGATGGCGCCTCCAATTCAATGCTCGATCAGCGTGATGAACTGGTGAACAATCTTAACCAGTTGGTTGGGGTGACCACCACGACCCAGAAGGACAATTCGCTGACCGTCACCTTCGCTGGTGGTTTGACCTTGGTCCAGGGCAGTACCGCGTCCCAAGTCAAAGCAGTGGCGTCCAAGGCCGATGCGTCGCGCACTGTCCTGGCCTATGATAACGGTACCGGTTCGGCGTCCGTCATCAACGAAAAATCCCTGACGACCGGTAGCGTTGGCGGGGTGCTGGCGTTTCGTTCCGGCGCGCTGGACGACGCGCGTAACCAACTGGGGCAAATGGCGGTGGCGTTGGCGGGCAGTTTTAACACCCAGCACGCCCAAGGGGTGGATTTGAATGGCAATGCGGGTGCTGATTTCTTTAACATCGCAGCGCCCTCGGTGATCGCCAATACCCAAAATAGCGTGGGTGGTGCGACGTTAACCGCCTCCTTTGCCGATACCAGCGCGGTCCAGGCCAGCAGTTATAACGTGAAATACGCCAGCGGCGCCTGGCAAGTGACGCGTGCCAGCGACGGCACCAGCGTGAGTTACACCACGACGGCCAATGGTGATGGGACCTCCACCCTGGGTTTTGACGGACTGGCGGTGAATATCAGCGGCGGCACCCCGGTGGCCAATGACCAATACACACTTAACCCGGTGACCAATGCCATCGCCGGCATGTCGGTGGCGGTAACCGATCCGAGCGCCATCGCCGCCGGCCAGGCCGATAGCGACAGCGGCGACAGTGATAACCGCAACGCCCAGGCGCTGTTGGCGCTGCAGACCGGCAAAGTGGTCGGCGGCAGTTCCACCTTATCAACCGCCTATGCGTCACTGGTCAGTACCGTCGGTACCGACGCCAGCAATGCCACCATTACGGCAACCTCACAAACCAATATCGTCACCCAGTTGACCACCAAACAACAGTCGATTTCAGGGGTCAATTTGGATGAGGAATATGCCGATTTGCAGCGTTACCAGCAGTATTATCAGGCTAATGCTCAGGTGTTTAGCACCGCCGGTACGTTATTTAACACTATTCTGTCGGCCGTTAATGGTTAACCGGCGCCCGGCGGGTTGTCGCCAAAATTCACAGTTAAAGGGATAAACCCCATGCGTCTTAGTACCAGCATGATTTATCAGCAGAATTTATCCAGTATCACCAACGCCTATTCCAAATGGCAGACCACCGGTGTACAACTGGCTACCGGGATGCGGGTAAACTCGCCAGCGGATGATCCTATTGCCTCGTCGCAGGCGATTGGGCTGCAAAATTCACAAGCACTTGGCACCCAATATAGCGCGGCACGCAGTAACGCCACCGCCAGTGTCTCTCTTGAAACCACGGTAGTCAGTCAGGTCACCGATGTGATTCATGCTATACAAACCAAGCTGGTACAGGCAGGGGATGGCACGCTGAGCGACAAAGATCGCCAATCCTTATCCACCACCTTGCAATCGTATAAAGACCAGCTCCTTTCCTTGGCCAACAGCAAGGACGGCAACGGTAACTACATCTTTGCCGGATACAAAACCGATACGGCGCCTTTTGTTGCCGATGCTACCACCGGTGCGGTCAGCTACGTTGGCGGTACCAAAGCCATCAGTCAGAAGGTGGATGATAGCAGCGAAATGACCATCGGCGACACCGGCGACCAAGTGTTTACTCATCTGTCTGCCGGTTATACGGTGGAGCCGGACGGCAGCGCCAGTGAAAGCAATATTTTTAACAGTATCGATACCGCCCTGGGCGCATTGAATACGCCGCAGGAAGACGCCGATGCCGCCACCACTGCGGCTTATAGTGCTGATATGGGCAAGGCCGCGCGGGGCATGACCAATTCCCTGAACAATATGCTCACGGTACAGTCCTCGTTAGGCAGCAAGCTTAATCAACTGGATGCGTTGAACAGCGTCGGTACCGATCGATCGACCATTTACGAAACGCGCATCAGCGACCTGACCGGCGCGGACTGGTATTCCACCGTCTCTGACTATAGTTTGCAGCAGGTGGCGCTACAGGCGGCCTACAGCACGTTTAACAGCATGCAAAAGCTCTCCCTGTTCCAGACCAACTCGTAACGCACGTCGGGTGGTACACCGCCTTGAGTATCGATGGATTGCCCTCGGTACTCTTTGGTATGTTATTCGGGTAACAACGGGTAACATACCTTTTTTTATCACTGCGGCATTTGACTAAGAATATCCCCAAGCAGATCAAAACTTTCACCCATCAGCTTCTCGCAAAACGGTGCCAATAACGGTAATAACAGGCCGAAGGTCAGTATACCGAGGGTCAGTGTAAGGGGAAAACCTATCACGAATACCGTTAACTGCGGCGAAACGCGGTTCAATAGACCCAGAGCGATATTCAATGTCAATAACAGTGTGATCATCGGCAAGGCCAACATCAGGCCGTTAATAAAAATCAAGCTCCCGGCGCGGCATAGCGCCATAAACGCATTGGCGTTTAGCATATCCCCGGAAATGGGCAGGCTATGAAAACTGTCCGCCAGCAGTGAAATCATCCACAAATGGCCGTTAAGACTGAGGAATACCAGCATGGCAAGCAAATTGAGCAGCTGGGCCAATACCGGCATATTCAGGCCGCTGGCCGGGTCGTAAAAGGTGGCAAAGGACAGGCCCATTTGCAATCCGATCACCTCGCCCGCCATGCGAATCGCCGCAAACGCGAACTGCATGGTTAAACCGAGCGCCGAACCCACCAGTATCTGCTTGATGACCAGCCAGAAACCGGCCACGGAAAACAGCGGTGTGACCACCGGCGGCAGCAACGGTGCCAGCAGTAGGGTGATCATAATGCCCAGTCCTAGCTTGATCTGTACCGGGATCGATTTTTCGCCAAATAACGGCGCGGTGGCGATTAACGCCAGAATGCGCACCAGAGGCCAAAAATATTGGCTGAGCAAACCGGCTAACTGTGACGTGTCAATTTCAAGCATATTAACTGGCGAGGCCGGGTAGGCTAGCGAACAGTGCGCGCATATAATCAAGGATCAGGTTAAGCATCCAGGGCCCGGCGATGATGATGGCGGCCACCACGGACAGGATTTTGGGAATAAACGACAGGGTCATTTCATTGATCTGTGTGGCGGCTTGCAACAGGCTGATAATCAGTCCGCTAAACAAGGCGGCCATCAATAATGGCGCAGCCAGCGCCAGCGCCACCAGGATTGCCTGATGGCCAAGGGCCATTACCGATTCGGGTGTCATATTCCGCCTATAAGGTCTTGGGTAAGACACTAGTTATAAAAACTTTGCGCCAGCGAGCTCAGTATCAATTGCCAGCCATCCACCAGCACAAACAACATCAGTTTGAAGGGTAACGAAATGGTGGCCGGCGGCACCATCATCATGCCTAGAGCCATCAACACACTGGCTACCACCAAATCGATAATCAAAAAAGGAATAAATATAGTGAAGCCGATTTGAAAAGCGGTCTTGAGCTCACTGGTCACATAGGCCGGTACTAAAATACGCATGGTCACCGCCTCGGGACCGTCCATCGGCGGTGCATTGGCCAGGCGCGCGAACAGCGCTAAATCCGCTTCACGGGTTTGACGCAACATAAAGGTGCGCAATGGCTTGGCACCTCTTTCCAAGGCGGCCTGCATGGTGATCTTATTTTCACTCAGCGGTAAATAAGCTTGGTCATAAATGGTATTAAACACCGGCGACATGACAAAAAAAGTTAAAAACAGCGCCATGCCCAGCAACACCTGATTAGGCGGTGCGGAGGGGGTACCGATGGCGCTGCGCAGCAGACCGAGCACGATAATGATGCGGGTAAAGCAGGTCATCATCAACAACGCCGCCGGAATAAAGGTCAGCGAGGTCAGGAATACCAGGGTTTGTACCGGCAGCGACCAGTTTTGTCCGCCGCCCGCGAGCGGGTGGCTGACGATACCCGGTAATTGCGCCCAGCCATTGGTGGTCAGCGACCATAACCCCAGTGCCAACACCGCGGTCCAACCGTGACGCAAAGATAACCGCCGCAGGAATGTGTGTTTCATTGGCGCTCGTCCTTATGACCCATCACCTGGCGCAAACGTTGACGAAAATTCATCTCGGTCGCGGCGGTGGGTTCATCGAGATCCGGTGGTGCGGGCAGGGTATGCAGCGGGGTAATCTGTTGTGCCGTGACACCCAGGACCAGCCAGGTTCCCTCGACTTGCACAATCACCACTTTTTCCCGTTGTCCCAACGCACAACTGGCCTGCAACGTTAAACGACCAGAGCGTTTTGCTACCGGAGCCAGGCCAAGTTTACGCACGATCCAAGCGCCGATGATAATCAGCAGTAAGATGCCACCCAGAGCACCACCGACCTGAGTCAGCGCGCCAGCGGCGCTAAATGCCGGTGCGGGTTCGGCGACAACCGCAGTGACCGTGCCAGATTGAGTTGTGCTCATTTAACGACTTAACCGACGCATGCGTTCCGATGGGGTAATAATATCGGTGATGCGTACGCCGTATTTGTCAGCCACCACCACCACTTCACCTTCACCTTGGGCAATCAGATAACCGTTGATCAGAATATCCAGCGGTTCGCCGGCCAGTCCGTCCAACGCCACCACGGAACCTTGCGACAAATGCAGCAGTTCTTTGATGGTCATTTTGGTCCGGCCCAATTCCACGGTCAGCTTAACCGGGATATCCATGATCAGGTCGATATCCTGTAGGGGACCGGCACTGTCCTCAGCGGTTAATTGGTGAAAAATACCCTCGGTGGCCGGGGTGGCGGGAGCAGCAGCCGGTGGTGGTTCATTGGTCACGGCCTGTTGTTCGTTTAACGCCTCAGCCCACAGATCGTCTGCGGATGGATTTTCATCAGACGGTTTCTTGGGGTCACTCATCGGGCTGTTCCTCATTAAGGGAGTTCAATACGGGATTGATCAGTTGTTTTACGCTCAGGGCGTATTGGCCATTTATGGTGCCGTACTGGCTGGTTAGTACCGGCACGCCGTCCACGTGGGCAATCAGGTAATCGGGTTTATCAATGGGCAATACATCACCTGGAGCCAGTTTTAGGATCTCAGATAACCGCATTGACACTTCTGCAAAATTGGCCACCAGCTCCAGTTCTGAATGCTGAACCTGCTTGACCAGGTTTTCGCGCCACCCTTGGTTCTCTTGCCGAGAACTTTCCAGCGGCGGGTTAGCCAGAAGTTCACGCAGGGGTTCAATCATGGAAAACGGGATGCAGATATAAAATTCACCTACCATAGTGCCGATTTCCACATGAAACGGGGTGGTCACAACAATATCGTTGGGGGAGGTGGTGATATTGGTAAATTTCACCTGCATTTCAGCACGCACATACTCGACGCTCAGCTTATAAATGGCGTTCCAGGCGTCTTCATAGCACTCAAGGGCCAAGCTTAGCATGCGCCTGATCACCCGCTGTTCGGTATGGGTAAACTCGCGGCCTTCCACTTTAATCGGAAAACGTCCGTCACCGCCAAACAGGTTATCGACCGCGATAAATACCAGGCTGGGAGAGAAGACAAATAATGCCGTGCCACGCAGCGGTTTTAGATGAATCAAGTTGAGGTTGGTGGGCACCGGCAGGTTACGGGCAAAATCATGATACGGCTGGATTTTAATAGCCCCGACGGTGATATCCGGGCTACGACGCAGTAGGTTAAATAACCCCATACGAAATTGCCGGGCAAAACGCTCGTTGATGATTTCCAGCGCTTGAAGTCGTTCTCGAACCACCCGGCGCTGGGTATTGGGATCATAGGGTTTTACGTCACTATTGTTCCCAACCACGCTATTGCTGATGGGTGCCGTCGGTACGGTATCGTCGCCATTGAGCAGCGCATCGATTTCCGCTTGAGATAATATGCTATCGCCCATGGGATCAGCGCAAAATAAAAGCGGTTAACAGCACGTCGTCAATAACGGGTCGCGGTTGACCGGCTACCAGCGGTTCACTCAACACCTGTTTGATTTGCTCAATCAACTGTTGTTTACCTTGTTCGTTAGATAACGTCCCCGCGTCTTGCCGGGAAAGTAATAATAGCAATCGGCTGCGTACTGACGGCAAAAAGTTATTCAGCATTTTACGGGTTTCTTCGTCAGGCAAACGCAGGGTTATGCCGATATAGAGTACGCGGTCGGGATCGTTCGCCGGATTAATCAGGTTAACGGTAAAGGTGTCAAGCGGCAAAAAAATAGGAATAGGCGGCGGCGGTACCACAACGGCATGCAAGGCGCTGTTATGTAATTGATGTTGCCACCAGTAGTAGCCCGCACCCCCTCCGCCGGCCAAAATAAGCACCAGCAGAACCACCATGAGTTTCCATTTTGACTTTTTTTTCCGAGGCTTAGACAGCGCATTCTCAGACATAACGTTTTGGTATTCCTGTAAGCATGACGGCACTTTCCATTGCGTAAACCAAAAAAATACCGATGATTGACGAGGATTATCCCGCCTATTGCCTTATTCAATAGGGCGAATAGACGAGGTAATTTGCATTAACTTACGCGTTTGTTTTTTTAGTCGTCACACAAAGGTATCGATGCCGGACAGGCTGCGACTCGCGCTGGCGACCGAGGTGACATTATCGGCAGCGGTCACGGTGTGCGTCATGGTAAACGCGCGTTGTCCTGAACTCTGGTTGTTGGCCGAGCCGTCATTACCGCTCCAGTTGGGCGTGGCGTCGCTGCCAACGCTGCTTTGTCCCAGCGTGATACCACTGTCGGCCAGAGCAGTACGCAGATGCGGCAGTGCGGCTTCCAGTGCGGCGCGCACGTGGCTATGCCCGGATGCGAGATGGATCTGAGCCTGGTTGTTATCGACCTGCAAACTAATGTGCAGTGCGCCTAAATTGTCGGGGTGCAGGCGAAGCTCCGCGCTTTGCTGACCATTGCGGCTAAACATCACCACCTGCTGGCTGATGGCCTGTTGCCACTCGTCGCTGCCCAACTGGGCGCTGATCAGGGCGGCGGCCGGCGCCGGGGTGGCGTTGGCAGCACTGCCAGCGGCGCTCAGCGTCGGGGTAGCGATAGGTGAGGTTGGTGCGGTGGTCGCGTCAACGTTCCCGGCGGTTTTTTTGTCCAAGACCGTCGCGCCCGATCCGAACGAGAAGGTGGTGGCATCTTGAGCCTCGCCGGCGTCCTGACGGATCACGGCGGTGAGTCCCTGTACTGCAGCGGCGGCACGAGCCGAGTCATTGCTATCGGCGGCCTTATGGTGCTGGTCGCTTTCGGTTGATACGCCACTCTTGAGGGTTTTCCCCGCAGGTGCCGTGCTCGCCAAGGTACTCGTGGTGGTTTTATCGCTACCCTGTGCTTTGATGGTGCTCAGCAGGGCGGCCTGGTCGACTAGGGTACCGGCGGCATTGGCCGTCGCCGTGAGTGCCTTGTCGGCGGCATTCAGCGACTGGTCGCCGGTGGTTGCATCAGTGTTGGCAACCTGACGCTGGTCGCCGTTGGCGGCGTAAACGCCGGCCAGTTGATTCTTATCGCCAGCGGTAGTGGCGCCATCGGCACGGGTGCCGGTGGCGCGGTTTGAGGCGAGTGTGGGCTGGGTTTGCGCCAGCAGGGCCATCAGCGCTTGTGCCGCTGACGTGTCCAGTGCGGGCTCAGTATCATCCGCTGATGGGGTGGCGGTTTTTACCCCGGTTTTCCCCCCATCGGTGGGGGTAGGCGGTGTCGCTATCGCCGCCTCTGTGTCAGGGGTGACGTTGGCGGTGAGATGATCGTCATCCTGCCCTTGGGCGGCGTCATCGACCACCGTTTTGCTTGGCGAATCCGCGCTGGCAGAAGAGGCTTTCGCGTCGCCAGCGGAAGTAGACGCGTTGCGCGTGCTACCGCCAACTTTGGCGTTGAGCAGATTGCCGAAATCCTGATTAAGCTCGGTATTATCCGTTTGCGCTTTACTGCCGTGACTTCCAGCGGCGCTGCTTGAGTGGGTTTGGCCTACGTTAGACGGTATCAACATTACTGTTTCCTCATAGCGGCCCGCTGGGCGAATTCATCCATGCTTTTTTGGTCTAGTCGATTGGCTTTCAACTGCAATACCCGTGCACCACGGGTTTGCAGCGTAACAAACGAGTTTAGGCGCTGCTGCTTATTCTGCCAGTTTTGCATCGCTTGTTGTAACCGCTGGACCCATTGTGCCAATAGCGTGCGATGCTGTTCGATGGCGGTCTCGAGCGTAATAATAAATTGCTGGTAGTTATACCAACTGGAAGAGGGCATGCCGTCGGTCATGCTTTGCTGTAATTTCTGCCGGTATTCCGTTTCATACGTCAGCAGTTGTTCGAGCTGTTGACGAGCCAATTGATGAGATTGGCGAATCTGTCCCAGACGGATCGCCGCCTGTTCCATATCTTCTTTAGCCCGTCCGCGTAGGATATCCAGCGGTGTTTCTCTTTTCATCTGACCTCGTTAACTGCCGTAAAACAATGCCTATACCTTTCTTCTTTCGCGCTGCAGCTGCATTGGCTGCGATTCGCAAGTTATGGGGTATGTACAAAAAGCGCCTGTAAGCGTTCACAGGCCTGCAAATAATCGCAGCGTTCGTCCATCCTTTGTTGTAGGAATGCTTCCATGGACGGGTATAAAGCAATGGCTTGATCCAACTGTGGATCGCTGCCGGCGGCGTAGGCACCCACGCTAATCAAATCCCGGTTACGTTGATAACGTGACAGCAGTTGTTTGAGTAAGCGCACCTGTGCCTCTTGCTCTGGTGTGACCAGCGCGGTCATGGCGCGGCTAATCGAGGCTTCGATATCGATGGCCGGATAATGGCCGGACTCGGCCAACTGACGCGAGAGCACCACATGTCCGTCGAGAATGGCGCGTGCAGCGTCAGCGATGGGGTCTTGCTGATCGTCCCCTTCAGTCAACACGGTATAAAAAGCGGTAATGGACCCGCCGCCGCTGGTGCCGTTGCCGGCGCGTTCCACCAGCGCGGGAAGGCGGGCAAACACCGAAGGCGGATACCCTTTGGTGGCCGGAGGCTCCCCAACCGCCAGTGCGATCTCCCGCTGCGCCATGGCATAGCGGGTCAGAGAGTCCATGATCAGCAGCACGTGGCAACCCCGATCGCGAAAATCTTCGGCGATCCGTGTTGCATAGGCGGCACCCTGCAATCTAAGCAGCGGCGACACATCCGCCGGGGCAGCAACCACCACCGAACGGGCCAGGCCGTCGCTGCCGAGAATATTATCGATAAAATCCTTCACTTCACGGCCACGTTCGCCAATCAACCCCACCACAATGATCTCTGCCTGGGTATAACGCGCCATCATGCCCAGCAGCACGCTTTTACCGACCCCTGAACCGGCAAAAAGTCCCATACGCTGGCCTCGGCCGACGGTTAATAGTGCATTAATGGCGCGCACCCCAACGTCCAAAACCTGGGTGATCGGCGTGCGCTGCAGCGGATTCACCGGCGCGGTGATCAGTGGTGCGCTAAACCCGGTATCGGGCGCCGGGCGCCCATCCAACGGCCGACCAGCACCGTCGAGTACCCGTCCTAACAGTTCCGGCCCCAAGGGCAGCTGTTTACCGGACTGGCCATCGGGGCGCATGCGAGCATACACACGTGCGCCCGGTACGATGCCTTCCACTTCCTCAAGTGGCATCAAAAACAATTTGTCGCCGTTAAACCCCACCACCTCACAATCAATTTCCTCAAGGTTGACACCGCTTTGCCGCTCTATAAGGCAAGACGCGCCAAGGGGTAACTGAAGCCCGGTTGCTTCAAGGATCAGGCCAGTGGCACGGGTAAGGCGACCATAACGTCGCACCATGGGCGTGGCCGCCAGGCGTTGCTCTAGCGAATCAAGGGTATTGAGCCAGCGACCGAGGCGGGCGGACATTACAGCTCACCTGGGGCGGCTAAGCGGCATAACTCATGCCAGCGGGTGGCCAGACTGGCATCCAGGCTGCCTTCCGGCGCGGACACTTTGCAACCGCCGGGGTGCAGATCGGCATCGGCGATCAGGCGCCAGCCTTGAAGACTCAGGGTTGCCCCTAAATGCTGTTCCACTAGCGGCAATAATGAGGGATGCACCCGCAACTGAGGTTTGCCGGTAAACGTTGGCTCTTGCTGCAAAAATTGTTGAATTTGCTGCAGCATGGCATTGTTACCTTCATCGCTGGTTTGTCCCAGCACCAGCTTGGCGGCCGAAAGCGCCAACTGCGCCAGCCGTTCAGTGACCACGCTATCGAGCGCATCCAGCGAATGTTGAAATTCGCTGACCAGCATTTGCAACTGGGCAACCACGGGCTGCTGCTCCAGCTGTATTTGCCGCCGGCCTTCCTCCTGTCCAAGCAGCAACCCGGCCTGATAGCCTTCTTGCTGTCCTTGGGTATGACCTTCAGCAAACCCGTTGCGCTTGGCCTCTTGCAGCGCTTTATTGTGTGCTTCCTCCAGGGCTGCCTGGCGCACCATGATCCGATCTTCGGTTTCACCGGCTAAGGACGGCAAGGCCAGTGGCGGCGCTTTACGGGCCAGGTCGTTTAAGGCCCAGGGGCGCCATGGCAATTGGTTAAATGCATCAGACATACGTATCCTCGCCTCCACCGATGGCGATTTCGCCAGATTCCGCCAGACGACGGACAATCAGCAAAATGGCCTTCTGTTCGTTTTCTACCTGCGACATACGCACCGGCCCGCGGGAAGCCAAATCGTCGCGTAGGATTTCCGCTGCGCGCTGCGGCATATTGCTGAGGAATTTTTCGCGTAATGGTTCGGCGGCATTTTTCAGCGAGATCAGCAAAGACTCCGATTCCACTTCCTGTAACAAGCGCTGGATGCTGCGGTCGTCCACCTCCACCAGGTTTTCGAACAAGAACATTTCGTCGATAATTTTTTGCGCCAACTCACGGTCAAAGTCCTGTACCGCGCTGATAACCGACTCTTCTTGTTGGGTCTTGAGCAGATTGATGATTTCCGCTGCGGTGCGCACGCCGCCCATCTTGCTGCGTTTGAGGTTCTGCCCATCCAGCAGGCCGTTCAGCACTTCGGTAAGCTCCGCCAGAGCGGCGGGCTGTACACCACCAAAGGTGGCGATACGCAACATCACGTCGTTGCGCATTTTTTCATCAAATAGTGCCAGGATGTCGGCAGCCTGACTGCGGCGCAGATGCACCAGAATCGTGGCGATAATTTGTGGATGCTCGTCGCGGATAAGATCGGCTGCGACCACCGGTTCCATAAAGTTGAGGGTATCCATGCCGGTGGTGGCTTCGCGGGTTTCCAAAATGTCTTCCAACAAACTGGAGGCGCGCTCCTCTCCGAGGGCCTTGATCAACACCGAGCGCAGGAAGTCCGGCGCGTTTATGCTCAGCGCTGCATACTGTTCGGATTCATCTTCAAATTCCTGCAGCACCTCTAGCAACTCGGCCTGCGAGGTTTGACGCATACTGGCCATAGAGGTACTCAACTGCTGTACTTCCCGTGAGGACAGATGTTTAAACACTTCCGCCGCGCGGTCTTCACCTAAGGTCATTAGCAGAATGGCGCTTTTTTCGGTTCCGGTCATACTCATTGTTCAGTGCTCATCCATTGGCGAATAACCAACGCCACGATCTGCGGATCTTGATCCGTCATCTCGCGAACGCGTTGGACGCGGGTTTCGGTATTCTCACGCTGCTGCGAACGTTTTTTCTCTTCTTGCTGATCTTTGGTTTGTTTTGCTACGCCATCGTCAACGGTGCGCGCTGCCGTCGGCGGGGCGGCAGGGGCAACCGCCGCGGAGGTTCTCGACGGCATCAGCGGTTTGACAACTTTGCGCCACAGTATCCAGGCCACTAACAGCACCAGCAGCCAACGCCCGGCGCTTATCAAGCCATTAATGAAGAAGGCTTGTTGCCAGAATGGCAGGGCGCCGCCAAGATCGTCGGTCTGCACAAACTCGGTATTCACCACATTAAGGCTATCGCCGCGTTCGGTTGAGAAGCCCATCGCCTCACGGGTAATGTCATCGATCTGCTTAAGCTGTTCTGCCGATAACGGCACTGGCGCTTTTCCTTTCTCGCCCGGTGCATAGTTCACTACCACCGCGACCGACAGGCGCTCCAGGTTGCCTTCGCTGCGCTTGACATGGCGAACAGTATGATCAAGTTCATAATTGATGGTTTCTTCATGACGCGTATTGGATGGCGTCGATTTCTGTGTTCCGGTTTGCGCACCGGCGGTGGCCGGCGCATTTTGTCCTGACTGCGCATTGGCCGCCGTACCCTGGCCTGCGGCCGGGGTGGCCGGGGCGGCACGGTTAATCGGGGCGGTAGGGGTCGCAGAAGGTTGGTTAGACAGCGCGCCGGGCACGCCACCCTGCGAGGATGCGCCAAGCTGCTCGCTTTGTGTGACTTGTTTGGAGCGGATGGCGGCGGCATCTTCGGCAGCGTTGGGTTTATACTGTTCTTCCGTGCGTTCCTGACTATCAAAATCGATCTGTGCGGTAACTTGCGCGTGAACATTGCCGCTGCCCACCATCGGCGCCAGAATGGTTTCAATCCGTCGTTGGTAGCGGCTTTCCAGTTCATTAGTAAATTTCAGTTGCGAGGCGTTTAACCCACGTCCCGTACTGTCGCTTTGGGTCAACAGATGACCCTGCTGATCGAGTACTGTGACGTTGCCTGGCGGCAATCCGGCGACGCTGCTCGATACCATATAAACGATGGCATTAACCTGACCGTCGTCCAAGGCTCTTCCCGGCTGTAAATTCAGGGTAACCGAGGCGGAAGGGCTTTTTTGCTCCCGCACAAACAGCGAGGGTTTCGGCTGAGCCAAATGCACCCGCGCCGACAGCACCGGACCCAAGGTCTCAATGGTGCGGGCCAGTTCGCCTTCCAGCGCACGCTGATAATTGACCTGTTCACTGAACTGGCTGATGCCGAATTTTTCTTGATCCAGCAGTTCAAAACCTACCGCGCCGCCTTTTGGCAATCCTAAGGCTGCTAGTTTGAGCCGGGTTTCATGTACCGAATCCGCCGGTACCAAAATGGCCGTACCCTGTTGCTCAAAACGGAAGGGAATATTCATTTGCGTGAGCTGCGTGACGATATCGCCGCCATCACGATCGCTGATATTGCTATATAACACGCGGTAATCGGGACTTTTGGCCCATAAGGCCAAGACCACAACAATAGCGATGGTCGCCGCGGCGGCAATGGCGGCAAAAACCTTAGGATGGATGCGCAAACGTTCGAGCAACGGCGCAAACAGATTCTTTCCCTGAACGCCTGAACCGTTTTTAGCCGTACTCATCGTGTAATCCCGTCTATTATCGAACGGAGTTGTATAATTACTGGTAACAAAACACACTCCCTGCTGAGTTTTATAAACGTGCCGGCGGTCATCTTATAAATGTGAGTGCATTATTTGCCTTTAGAGAGTAAATCGATGGGTGAAATAGCCGGGTTTTTTGGCGTTATTTAGCGCCTTAGCTAAGGTAAGGTTCTGTTAAGGTGGCAGCCTCGTAAAAAAGTAGAGGCAGGATGATGGCTATTGTGGGTATTGAATCCGCGCTGCAGCAGTTGCAAAACATGTCCCTGGCAGCAAGTGGTGCCAAAGCAAGCCCGGTTGCGGGTGATGATTTCTCAACGTTATTTAGCGCGGCGCTGGATAAAATCAGCGATACGCAAAACCAATCCCGTGCAAAATCGCAAGCACTGGCCACCGGCACGTCGTCGCTGGGATTAAATGATGTAATGGTCGATATACAAAAATCGGCAATTTCATTGCAAACCGGAGTACAGGTTCGCAATAAAATGGTAGCGGCTTATCAAGCGGTCATGAACATGTCGGTGTAGTGGTGGTGTTAAAACACACTATCAACTTATAAAACCTTGCCGAACAGGCCAGGTTTTATCTCGCCCATTCGTTTCGCTGTTGATCCAAATTAAAAATCGAGCACTTTTAAGATCGTGCTCAGCAAAAGCGCGCGGGTCATGCTGATTGCTGCAGGTTATGTCTGCGCCAAAAGATGTTTGATAGCTGGCCGCTCAGTCTGAGAAGCGATCCAAAGCTCATATTGTGACTGCATGCTCGTCCACATTTCTGCGCTGGTATCAAGCGCCGCCTCTAAACGTAACGCCATATCAGCGGAAATTCCTGTACTGCCGTTGAGTATCCGCGACAATGTAACACGGGTAACGCCCAACGCTTTTGCCGCCTCAGTGACAGAAACATCACCAAGATATTCGCGTAAAACCAGGCCTGGGTGTGCTGGGTTATGCATTCTGACCATGATGATCCTTCCTTAATGATAGTCTTGATAATCAACGAGGATAACGTCCTCTGCGTCAAATCTAAACGTAAGTCGCCAGTTGCCATTAACGGATATCGCCCAATGTCCAGCAAGATCAGCGCCTTTCAGTGGGTGCAACTTCCAACCAGGCGCATTCATATCCTCGGGGCGTCTGGCGGCGTTTAGTGCAGTTAATTGGATTTGTAGCTTTACGGTATGTTTCGCTTGGATCCCGGTAGTTTTTCCAGTAGCAAAAAATTTCTCTAGTCCTTTATGCCGGAAACTCTTAATCATACTAACCACCATGTATACTGTATAGTCACAGTATACACATATCAATATGTTGGTCAATATTTTTGGGATTTCAAAAGCAGCATGCTGGGGCTTTTTGTCGTGCGGGACACTGCGAGGGTCACCCTACGGCTAGAGCAATCAGAACGCACAGCGTGAATACACCCAATAGGAACATATGCCAATCGAATTTGACCCGCATCACTACCCCCTCATTCACGCCAGCTGAAGTGGTTTTATCTTCACCGTTTTGCTTTTTTACTGCTGTGATAGGTTCGGCAGTTTTAAACCGTAATAATTCTGCAGTCCGACGCCGATTTGCTGTTGTCGCATTTTATCCGACTGATGTCGGTAAGCCAGTTTATCGAGGCAAACGCCGACACGGTAGCGGAAAAATAACCACGCTGGTGTCTTTTCACCCTACACCAAGTCATATTTCTGACATATACCGGCAACATAATAGTTCTTATTATTGTGTCAAGGTTGGGGGAGGGGGCGTTATGCACTCTGTCGATGTACCCGAACGGCCGGCTGCGGAAATTATCAGCCAGCTTGTCGGTCAAGTTATTCTTGATCTGCATAAGCATGGCAAAATCATACAGCAGCCGACGATTGTAAGTTCTCTGCGCCAGCGGCAAGAAACCGAACCGGATGAAATCCAACGATGTTATCTGGCTTTGGCTGTGCGGTTATTGTCACTATAACAGTGGATGATGTTTATTGCGAAAGAGGCTGGCGCCCGCTGGCAGAGCGTAAATGGTTGGTTGAAGGTGTGGTGGTAGCTACGATTATTTATCTTTCGGTAAAAAATAATGACCGCATTTTGGACAAACCAAGGTGGTATTTTTACGTATTTTCTCTGCGGGTTGTTGGAATACATGTTTGCATTCCGGACAACTGACTTTTACCAACGTATTGCCGAACATTTTTAGCGCATCAAATAGAGACATAACATCCGCCGCAGTTGTACTAGAGGTTTGATCATACCACTTAGTGCGGGGGATAGCTCGCGGTGCTTTTTGCGCAACGGCGGCGGTTATCCAAGGGATAAACGGCAATCATACGCCCTTGCCGTCACGCCACCTGTACGATTTTGGCCCAAGCGTTGGCAACCAACCTGAAGGCTGGAGAAGGTGCGCCGGCCTGGATGCTCGATATGCTATCATCCCTTTAATCGGTACTTTTTATTTCGCCCGACAGAACCGATGTCCGGTCAGCAAATTTTTGATAGGTGGAATTCAACGACTGTTGCCGGCTAGATTGGCCGATTAACTGTTGCAACTCAGTCATCCGCGACTGTAACAGCTGATTAACTTCACCTTCATTGTTTAACAGTTGACGTAACAACAAGGTGATTTTTTCTTGTAATACAGCGGGCAGCGGCTGTTCAACGGTGGCATTGAGCTCTGAGATCTTTGCCACCGCCTGCACATATTTTTCTTCAATATAAACTAAAGCATCCCACTCTGACTGACGTGCCATCAACAGCATATTTTCGCTAAGCGCGATAATGTGTTGATAATGGGCTAAAAGGGAAGGGCAAGCATCCATCATGGCTATCCTAAAAGTATAAAACATCAAAAGTGGGTTAATCTTGTTCATTTTCTAGCTATTTTTATCGGACACGTTTGATTGTGTACCGATAATCGTGATTAGAAACCAAACATACAAATATGCTTAAGATTAGCCAGATTATGGTTGAACTGCATCCGGTGAAATTGATTTCCAGGCGTCGGCAATATCGCTTAGCAGCTCACGAATCTGCTTGAGTAGCGGGCGATCGTTGTGCAGATTAACCAGAATTAATTGCCGGCAGAAATAATCATACAGCTCAGAAAGATTATGGCTAAGCTCACCGCCTTTTTCCATGTCCAAACCCACTTTTAATCCGTTAGTAATGATGTCGATGGCTTTGGATATCGCATTACCCTTGGCGGCGATATTGCCCTGCTCCAAAAAAATATCAGCCTTGGTCAGCGCGCTAAGCGCCCCGTCAAACAATAAGGTGATCAGTTTATGTGGACTGGCGCTCATCACGCTGCTTTGCAGACCGACCACGGCATAAGCTTGTGAACCGTACATAAGGGGTACTCTCTCTTTTTGGCATTGTTCGGGTTGTCAAAGGGTCGCGCTATAACTATGAACTCGAGCTGGACGTGTTGTTCATCGTATTAAACTGTTGTGTCAGAAAGGTCTTAGTATTGTTTAACGTTTCCACCAATACATCCAGTTGAGTAAATTGTTTTTTATAACGGGCAATATTGGCGTCGATACTGCTTTGTACCTGCGTAGCCTGTTTGGTCAACCCGGTTAGTACAGTGTTAATACTGTTGGTGGCACCGGTAATGACGCCCGTGCTTGAGGTAAAGGTGTCGGCAATGGAGACCATCTGACTGGCCAACCCGGTAGTAGAGCCGTTACCGACAAAAAACGCCGAGACGGCAGCGGTATTGTCCGCCAGGTTTTTGACTAACTTGGTTTCATCGGTGGCCAAGGTTCCGTCTTTGTTCAGCGTAATGCCAACTTGATTCAATACCCTAATGGACGAGCTGCTTTGTGCGGAACTGATGGCGGTTTGAATCTGGTTTTTAACCGAACTTAATACGCTATCTCCCACCAATGCGCCATTGGTCGTCGACTGACTTGCCCCAGCGGCCACTACGGTGAACTGACTCAGCGAGTTGAAGGTGCTCAGCAGGGTATTATAGGCACTGACCCAGTCCTCCACTGCTTTCGTGGAATCGGTAACGCTTTGACGCACCGTTAAATTTTGTGTGGTGGTTGTGGGCGCGGTCAGGGTCAGCGTGACACCCTGCGGCACATCATCGATGGTATTGCTGCTGCGGGTGATCGCCACACCGTTAAAAGTCAACTTCGCATCCAACGGTTCGACGGTTTGCGTCATGCCGGTAGTGGTGGTGGTACCGTCATAACTTAGCATCTGTTGGAGGGTGGTATCTCCGGCACCGGTGCCGTCGGTGGTGACACCCATGGTGATGCCCGAGGAGGTACCGCTGGTATTGGAGGTCACTATCAATTGATAGGCTTTGTCCCCGGTCTGAACCAGGCTGGCGGTCACGCCGGCATTGGCACCATTAATGGCGTCGCGCATACCGGTCAGGCTGGTTTGCGCTGCGGTCAGCGGAATTTTTACCGCCGTGGCGGTACCCACCTGAATGCTCAGTGACTGCGCGGTGCTGTTGCTGGTCGTGGAATCGAGCACCGGGGTAGAGGTATCGGTAAAAACATGGCTCGACGATAATGACTGCGCCGCCGCCAATTGCTGTACGGAAATACTGTAACTACCGCTGGTGGCATTGGTGCCAACCTTAGTGGTAAATCCGTCGTTGGTACTGGCCACCTTTTCGGTATAAAGCGTCGGGTCGGTTAACGCTTTAGAGGCGGTACTAAAAGTCGATAGCGCGCTGGTCAACGTGCCATAAGCGGTCAACTTGGCATTATAACTGGTCTGTTTGGTGGTAATGGGCGTGAGCCGTTTTTCTTCGCTGGCTTGCAGGGTATCAAGTAATCCACCGAGATCCAGACCCGACCCAACACCTAATGAACTGATTGCAGTTGTCATGATTAATCCTCTCCTGATGCGCGATAAGCCATTCGGTTATCGGCACCAATGCGAAGAAGTTTACCTTAATATTTTTACCGCGATAGGGAGGAAAGGGCGCGTTCATGGGGGTAATTCCCGCTATTGGCCCCTTAAGGCTGACAATGCGATCGAATTTTGATTTTTTCATTAAAGGTTGTCCGGGCCTAGCCGATACCTAGGGGGACGGTCATTCAACGCTTCCCAGTTAAATGTCCGAATTATTTTACTCAGTCCCGATGCTTTATAAGGAACATTACCATGGCTCAAGTTATCAATACTAACAGCATTTCCCTGCTGGCTCAGAACAATCTGAACAAATCTCAGGCTTCACTGAGCACCGCTATCGAACGCCTATCATCTGGCCTGCGTATTAACAGTGCAAAAGATGATGCCGCCGGTCAAGCGATTTCCAACCGTTTCACCTCCAACATTAACGGGTTAACCCAAGCATCACGTAATGCTAACGACGGTATCTCCCTGGCGCAGACCACTGAAGGCGCGCTGAACGAAATCAATACCAACTTGCAGGCGATTCGTACCCTAACCGTGCAGTCGCAGACCGGCACCAACTCCGCCAGTGACCTGCAGTCCATACAGGACGAAGTTACCCAACGTCTGTCTGAAGTTGACCGTATCTCCAAACAAACCGACTTCAACGGCGTGAAAGTATTGAGCTCCGATAAGAACCTGTCGATTCAGGTGGGTTCCAACGATGGCGAAACCATCGATATTAATTTGAAACAAATCGATTCCGGTACTTTGAAACTGAATACTTTTAATGTTAACGGCCCGGTAGGTGACGCTGGTGATATCACAGCAATAACAACGAAAGTTACCGGCAGCACCAAAGACAATGGGGCTATAGTTTCAAGTGGTAATGCTGCAGCAACCACAGCGGCTACCGGCGGTACCATAGACCCAGCAGTCCTAAAGGACGGCACTAGCGGTAATTATTACGTCAAAATTACTGACAGCACCGCAGGAGTGCATTATTTCCAAGCAGATTTGTCGACAGACACTGATGGGAACAAAACTTATACCATTGCTAGCGGTACAGCTGAAACTGCTGGCGCCGAAACGACTGCCGCAGCCGCAGGTACGGCACAACCAGTCTTTGCTGCTGGCGTGGATGCGAAAGTCTCTACTGTAGCTACAGACAACAATAAGACAACGCCAAGTACCTACAGCGATACTAATATGTCATTGGTACAGGACAAGAACGGACATACATTTGTTAAAGATAGCAGTAATGGTGCATATTACGCAGCTGACGTCTCCACTGCCACCGCTGCCGATGGTACCAAGACCATTACTGCTGTTAGCTATGATTCCAGCAAAAAACTTCAGGCCGCTGACAAAAACCCATTGAAAGAACTGGATACCGCACTGGCCACAGTTGACACCCTGCGTTCCAACCTGGGTGCGGTGCAAAACCGGTTTGATTCTACAATCAATAACCTGACCAGCACCACCAGCAACCTGAGCGAAGCGCAATCCCGTATTCAAGATGCTGACTACGCGACGGAAGTGTCAAATATGAGCAAAGCGCAGATCCTGCAACAGGCCGGTACCTCGGTTCTGGCACAGGCTAACCAGGTTCCGCAGACCGTATTGTCCCTGCTGAAATAAGTTAGTTTTCACGTTATGCTGCACAAAACCCCGCGTCGGCGGGGTTTTTTTTTTGGCCTGGCATTATCAAATAGAGGGGTAATAACACGACTATTCCAGCGATTGATCTTCGCCGCTAACCGGATAATAACGGCGATAAAACGGTCAAAGTAAGGTGGTCATGGTGAACGATCTGTATACAGCCACGGGCGTAATAGATAAACAGTCCCTATGGCAACGCTATATTCCTTTGGTCCGTCACGAGGCCTTGCGGCTACAGGTTCGTCTGCCTGCCAGCGTAGAATTAGATGATTTACTGCAGGCGGGGGGGATCGGCCTGCTGAGCGCGGTGGAACGTTATGACTCATTGCAGGGCACGGCGTTTACCACCTATGCGGTACAACGCATACGTGGTGCGATGCTTGATGAACTGCGCAGCCGCGACTGGGTACCCAGAAGCGTGCGACGCCATGGGCGCGAAGTGGCGCAGGCTATTCACCGGACTGAACAACAGCTCGGCCGCAGTGCGACCGAACAGGAAGTGGCCCAGACGCTGGATATCAGCCTGGAAGAGTATCGGCAGATATTATTCGATACTAATAACAGTCAGTTATTTTCTTATGACGAATGGTGTGAAGATCATGGCGATAGTGCCGATAACCTTATGCCGGGACATGAAGAATCTAACCCCCTTTATTTATTAATGGAGGGCAAACTTCGTGAACGGGTAATCGACGCAATTGACGCACTGCCGGAAAGGGAAAAGATGGTTCTGGTTTTGTATTATCAAGAAGAACTGAACCTGAAAGAAATCGGTGCCGTGCTGGAAGTCGGTGAATCTAGGGTTAGTCAGTTGCACAGCCAGGCAATTAAACGCTTGCGTGCTCGATTAAATAACGATCTCTAAGGCGTTAGAATAAGTGGAGACGTATTTTCTTAAGCACATCGTTAGCACTAGGGAAAACGACATGTTAGCCAAAGTGGAAAAGAAACGGCCTCTGAGCCGTTATCTCAAAGATTTTAAACATACTCAGACCCACTGCTGCCAATGCGGTAAGCCACTGGACAGAATGACGCTGGTATTTCGCGGACAGATTATCAACAAAGAAGCCATTGCCGGCATGGACCAACTGGTGGACGATGCTGTGTGGCTCACACTTAGTCAAGAGCTGACCGCCCTGTGTCGGTTTTGCAGTGTCATATCTTGTGATAGTGCGACCAACTATTTTGATATTAAAGCGTTCAAGCAATATCTATTTGAACAAACGGCAATGAGCCATAGTACTATTCGGGAATATGTGGTGCGGTTGAGGCGGCTGGATGAAATATTGGCGACCTGTAACTACCCGCATGATAAATTTTCACAGCCGAGTGGTTCGTTATCGTTAATTGAGGATGTCCCCGACGCTGGACGGAGTAATTACCGCATAGCGCTGCGTAAATATGATCAGTACCTGAATTGGCAACGTAATTTCTAGTACGTTTTAGTTCTGAAAACCTTGACTGTGCCCTGCCATTGAACGCTATCAACCTGTTAGTGCAATGGCGGGACATTGACAATTCCTGTTACATTATTATCAACAGGGCATTGCCAACGGCATATTATCGCTATTACCTCCACTCTATATTATCCCAAGGTCATTAAACTGGCATTGCCACCGGCGGCGGCAGTATTAATACTTACCGCGCGTTCAATGAGCAACGACTCTAGCAAAATAGCCGTATCACCACGGGTATAACCCTGTACCTGAACCAGTGGGCCGGGGCGGCGCGCCAGTTGACTGCATAACGACAGCAACCGATCCGCATCGCCATGGAACAGAACCGCGTCAATCGGGCGGTCGGCGGCCAGCCAGTCGGTATTTATTGCGATCTGTTGCTGTACCGCAGGCGGTAAGGTTGGAAGCAGGGCGCGAGTGACGGGTGTATCGGTCCAGAGCACGGTTGATCCCTGGCTGGTCGCCGCCGCCAACTGATTGAGCAGATCATGTTCCTCGTCAGCCAGGCATAACACCCGTTCCTTGGGCAGCAGTCGGTAGGTATTTTGCTCGCCGGTGGGGCCGATGAGCGGGCGAACCGTGCCGGCTTCCGACAGGGCCCCAAAACGTTGCCAGAGCGCGAGTTGCTCCGCGGGGCGTCGGGTTTGCGCCCAGGCGATCAGCGCCTGATGCGCCGGCGGTAGCGGACGCGGCGCACCGGCAGTTTCTCGTCCGGCATCCAGTGCGCGCAGTGCTGCCAACTGCTGGTCGCAACGGCGTCGGGAAAGCAGACGATAGAGGTAAAGCGGCCCGCCGGCTTTTGGCCCGGTACCAGACAAGCCTTCGCCGCCAAACGGCTGCACCCCTACCACGGCACCAACGATATTGCGATTGATATAACAATTGCCGACCTTGGCGTGGGCGATCACCTGATTGATGGTTTCGTCGATACGGGTATGTAGCCCCAGGGTCAAGCCGTAGCCGCTGGCATTGATGTGGGTCAGCAGCGCCGGTAAATCGCGACCTTGATAGCGCACCACGTGTAATACCGGACCAAATACCTCCTGCGTTAACTGCGCGACGTCATCCAATTCAATCAGCGTCGGGGGGATAAACGTGCCAAATGCGCTAAGGGCCTGCGCAGTGGCCTGCGCCGTCGTCGGTTGCCATACCCGGTGTCCGGCCAGCCCCATGGCGGCGATATGCGCGGTGATCGACAACGCGGCGTCGGCGTCAATCACCGGGCCGATATCAGTAGACAGATATTGTGGATCGCCCAATTGGTATTGCTCCATGGCACCGCGCAGCATGTGTAACGTGTGGTCGGCCACATCGTCCTGCAGACATAATAGACGCAGGGCGGAGCAGCGCTGTCCGGCGCTGTCGAACGCCGAGGCAATGACGTCGTTCACCACCTGTTCGGTTAAGGCTGAAGAGTCGACAATCATGGCATTCAAGCCACCGGTTTCGGCGATCAGCGGCACCGGGCGTCCATCGGGATCCAAGCGGGTGGACAAAGAAGCCTGTAATAACCGCGCCACGGCGGTTGAACCGGTAAACATCACACCGCGTACCCGTGCGTCTGCCACCAACGTGGCGCCCACGGTTTCACCTGCGCCGGGCAGCAGATGCAGCACACCGGCAGGGACTCCGGCAGCCAGCAGCAACCTGACCGCTTGGGCCGCCACCAACGGCGTCTGTTCCGCCGGTTTGGCCAGCACGGCATTGCCGGCGGCCAGTGCGGCGGCCACCTGGCCGGTAAAGATCGCCAGCGGGAAATTCCACGGACTGATGCAGACCACCGGACCCAGCGCACGGCAGTCCTCTTGCTCAAAATACTGAATTTGACCGGCGTAATAGCGTAAAAAATCCGCTGCTTCGCGTCCTTCCGCGATCGCATTGGTCAGGCTTTTACCCGCTTCTCTGATTAACAGGCTTATCAGCAGCGGCATCTGCTGTTCAAACAGCTCCGCCGCACGGCACAAAATAGTCGCCCGCTGCAAGGGTGGTGTTGCCGACCACAGCTCACCATTGGCCGCTGCGCTCGCCAGCGCGTGTTGCACGTCGGTGGTGTCGGCATCCCGGCAAACGCCGACCCTGTCCCGGGAATCTGCCGGGTTGAGGATCTGGTGTGTCCCGTCTTGGGGGGGGGCGTCATGCGACGGGTCATCGGAGATCGGCCCAGCATGGAAACTTTGGGCACCATGGTTAAGCAATGCCGTGGACAGCGAGGCAAGGCGCTGCTCATTGGCCAAATCGATGCCGGCCGGATTAAGGCGCGATGAGCCATAAAGCTGGCGCGGCAGCGGTATTTTGGGGTGTGGCCGGCCCAGTTGTCCTTCTTGTTCCCCCAGAGCCAAGGCCTGTGCCACCGGATCGGTGATTAACGTCTCAAGGGATAAGTTAGCGTCGGCGATGCGGTTAACAAACGAGGTGTTGGCGCCGTTTTCCAACAGTCGCCGCACCAGGTAGGCCAACAGGGTTTGATGGCTGCCCACCGGGGCGTAGATTCGGCAAGGTCGGTTGAGTTTTCCCGCCGAGGTAGCCCCCACCACCTGATGGTACAAGGGTTCGCCCATGCCATGCAGACATTGGAATTCGTACTGTCCAGGATAATAATTCTCACCAGCGAAGTAATAAATCGCTGCCAAGGTCTGGGCGTTGTGCGTGGCAAATTGCGGATAGATCAGATGCGGCACCGCCAGCAGTTTGCGCGCACACGCCAGGTAAGCGACGTCGGTATAGACTTTACGGGTATATACCGGATAACCCTCCAGCCCATCCACCTGTGCGCGTTTGATCTCGCTATCCCAATACGCGCCTTTCACCAGCCGGATCATCAGGCGGTGGCGGCTTCGTTGCGCCAAATCGACCAACTCGTCAATCACCCATGGACAGCGCTTTTGGTACGCCTGGATAACAAAACCAATACCGTTCCAGCCCGCCAGGTCCGGCTCAAAACACAGTTTAGTCAGCAGGTCGAGGGACAGTTCCAGCCGATCCGCTTCCTCCGCGTCGATATTCAGGCCGATATCGTAGTGACGCGCCAGTTGTGTCAATGCCAGCAGACGCGGATAAAGTTCGTCCATCACCCGGCCATACTGTGCGCGGCAATAGCGCGGATGCAGCGCGGACAGTTTGATGGAGATGCCCGGACCTTCATAAATGCCCCGGCCGTTGGACGCCTTGCCGATGGCATGAATGGCTTGTTGGTAGGAGACGAAGTAGGCTTGGGCGTCCTGTTCCGTCAGCGCAGCTTCGCCCAGCATATCGTAAGAGTAGCGAAAGCCCTGCTGTTCAAGTCGGTGGGCGTTGGCTAATGCCTGGCCCATATTCTCGCCGGTGACGAACTGCTCGCCCATCAGGCGCATGGCCATATCCACCCCCCTGCGGATCAGCGGCTCTCCGCGTTTGCCAATGATACGGTTGAGGGAGTGCGACAGATTGGTTTGGTTATGGGTGGACACCAGGCGGCCGGTGAATAACAGGCCCCAGGTGGCGGCGTTGACGAACACCGACCGACTACGCCCCAAGTGGCGCTGCCAGTCGCCCTGGCTGATCTTGTCGCGGATCAGAATGTCACGGGTCGGTTTGTCCGGTACGCGCAGTAGCGCCTCTGCCAGACACATTAACGCGACCCCCTCTTGGGAGGAGAGTGAGAACTCCTGCAAAAAACCTTGCACCATGCCGGCGCGACCACCTTGTATTTTCTGTTGTCGCAGACCTTGCGCCAGACGCAACGCCAAGGCGTTGATGGGCTGATCAAGGGAAGGGGACGGGCGGGCCTGGGTGACCAATAACGGAATAATATCGCTTTCCGGTCGCCGCCATGCCGCGGTGGTGGCCGCGCGCAGTACCGACTGTGGCAAAATCTGCCAGGCAAGATCCAGAAAAGGTTGTGGTGGGTCCGCCGGCGACGAAAGTCGTGTCTGGACCTCGTCGGTATCGTCGACCGGCAACGACTCCACTGTAGCGCTCGCCGCGTCATTCTCCAGCGTGTCGAGATAAAGGAAAATAGCGTGTTTAATTAACCAGTGTGGCGTGCGATCGAGCCGGCTGGCGGCCAGTTTAATGCGTTCTCGGGCGGCATCGTCAAGCTTGACGCCCATGGTTGTCGTCGCCATGTTGCTATCCTGGCCAGCAGAAGA
Organism: Acerihabitans sp. TG2; assembly: GCF_035013185.1. Classification (NCBI taxonomy): domain Bacteria; kingdom Pseudomonadati; phylum Pseudomonadota; class Gammaproteobacteria; order Enterobacterales; family Pectobacteriaceae; genus Acerihabitans; species Acerihabitans sp. TG2. Next base: position 10,636 of record NZ_JAYGJO010000025.1, on the reverse strand, counting down.
TGACTCACTATCGCCAATGTTGCAACTTTGTGCAACCCCATTAACATTCCTTTATCTTATGGTTGCCTTTCCCGTGTGGGTGAATTAAGAGTGTAAGAAAGTGTAATCGATACCGCCGCGAGGGTTATTGCCTCATGCCGTTGGATAAATCAATTATTTGCGCGGGTATCGACGACCTATTATTTCTTTTATCACTACCTCCGATGGGCAAAAGGGGTCGATATCTCGGGGTTAATACCGATTATTTATTGTTCAATCGAAAAAAAAGGTTGCATATAACCCACAAAATGTTGCAATGTCATTATACTAAAAGCATCAAGTGTGGATTAAAAAAACGCGGGTTCTTAAGGCAGCGACGTTTTAAAAAATCTGTTTTAAAACGGCTGACCTGATAAGAGAAGGTAACCTCAACGCGGGGAATGCTAATGATAATGTCCTTTTATGGGCTGATCACACCACCTGTTTTATTATTCACCGCACCACCGATTCACGGCGGTTGCCATACCGACACTTGTTATTCCAGCAGCACTTTTATCACCCCCCTCAATATTACACTTAATCGATGCATGCCATCGCAGCACTCACTATTTTCTGATGATACCCCCGGTGTCAATCCCGGTCCGTCTTCTGGGGATTGGCAGCGTTGCCGCCTTGCGGCAACGCAACGTATGTAAAGTACATTATTGGCTTTAAAGGGAGCCACAACCTCATCTGAATGTGAAGCGTAGTCACAAGGCCCACGCCCTGTGAATGGTGAAACAAACTGTAAGGTGCCACTTATGGGAAGACAAAAAGTTGTGATCAAGGCTCGTCGTGAAGCAAAACGTGTTATCCGGCGTGAGTCACGCAACCACAAAATGCGGGAAGAGGACTCGGTCACATCTCTTGTTCATATGAGCGGGATTGAATCGATTGGCATGGCGCGCGACAGTCGCGATACTACGTTAATTGAGGCACGTAATGAAGTACAAGACGCTTACTTACACGCTATCGATACCAAGCAGCTGATATTTGCTACCGGAGAGGCGGGGTGCGGGAAAACCTTTCTTAGCGCTGCAAAAGCAGCCGAGGCCTTAATCCACAAAGAGGTTGAGCGTATTATCGTTACCCGTCCGGTATTACAGGCTGACGAGGATCTGGGTTTTTTGCCGGGGGATATAGCTGAAAAATTCGCCCCTTATTTTCGACCGGTTTATGATATTTTACTGCGCCGGTTCGGGTCGTCTTTTATGCAATATTGCCTACGTCCGGAAATCGGTAAAGTTGAAATCGCGCCGTTTGCCTATATGCGGGGTCGCACATTTGAAAATGCGGTGGTTATTTTAGATGAGGCGCAGAATGTGACGGTCAATCAGATGAAAATGTTTTTAACCCGACTGGGCGAAAATGTGACGGTTATCGTCAATGGTGATATTACGCAGTGTGATTTACCCAGAGGCGTGAAATCCGGCCTGCAGGATGCGCTGGAGCGTTTTTCACAAGATGATGACATGGTCGGCGTAATACGTTTTGGTCAACAGGATTGCGTACGTTCGGCGTTGTGCCAGCGCACGCTAAATGCCTATCGCTAAACCTATCGCGTAACATACCGTCAATTTTTGACACTCAAAAAAAAGCCCGGATAATTATCCGGGCTTTTTTTACATCACGTCTTCTTGACCCCGCCCAACCAAAGGTAGCGACGAGTATCAGCTAAATTATGGCGGTGAGAGAGGGGTTCGAACCCTCGATACGATTTCTCGTATACACACTTTCCAGGCGTGCTCCTTCAGCCTCTCGGACACCTCACCACGCTGTTAACCACGAGGGCTAACGGGGCGGTACTATAGGGATTAGCCGGATTCCGGTCAAGTATAATTTTTCACGCAAGTACCGTTTGCTCAGGCTTTGAGCACTCTGGCCTGTTAACGCTGATCCGCGGGGCAGGGTAGGGTAAGAAGGCGGCATAGTAGTGACGTCGTCGAAAAAACAGGAAATAACGGCACCCAGAAAAAACGTCACAGGGTATCGCCATTTCCCGTATAAAACCACGTGACTCAGGCGCACTTAAAAGGCGCCTAAGTAAATGCATTTATTCTTCTAATAAACCGTGATGTAGGATTACTCGGCAAACAAGCTGCCCCATTGGTGTTGCGTACCCTCTGGATACATTCTGCACAACCCTGCGCCAGGTGTGAAGGTTAATTCACCAAAATACACGCTACCGTCCGCTTCATAGAAATCCACCCGTACATAGTTAAAATCCGAGGCTAACCTCGTAGCCAGAGCAACCATTTCTGTCAGGTTCTTCGGCTTGTCCATCGGCGTAGTGCTGTTGGGCAATCCCATCCTGATATCGGTTTTATTCCACTGGGTATCAAACACGTCGCGCCGATGCACACCAAAACGGTCATAGTCGACCTGGATAAAGATATTCATCTCACCCTGCTGATTAAAACAATGGAATTTAATGTCGTTAGGCACATGGCCGTCTTGTTGCAATAACTCTTCCACCATAATGCACGGGGTGATCGCTTTATAATGTCTTTCTCTGTTTATTTTATAAAAATTTTTTTCCGTCCAATACCGGGTCAGGGTACTCAGTTGGGAAAAAGTGGTTTGTGATTTATCAGGTACCACTAAATTAAAACCCGAGCCATGATTCGCTTTTATGACAAACGCGTCAGGTAAGGATTCATAGATCGCCGGAGTCAATTCGCTACAGCAGGCATGCAGTTTAATCAGATACTTTTCACCTATAGCCCCGGCGATATAGTTCCGCACCTTAAATTTATCGGCCAGGTTAGTATAAATGGGTTTTGGTCGAAAGTTGCGGATGACGATTTTTTCACTAAACGTAGTGGGTTTACTAAAATTTGGCCAGTGTTTAAAAATGCGGGCATATCTTAATTGATGGTATAACATATCCGGAAGAAACTTATAAGCTTGCCGGGTGAGAATATGTAATATGGGGTTATACCTCAATTTTTTAAAAACCACCGTATACTGCAATTGATGAAATAACATATCAGGAAGTAATTTAGCGGCTTGTCTGGCGATAAGATTTAACATAATTTTGCACCTCAATTATAAATTTTGGAATGCTTTTGTAGGCACTGAATAATTGCTGAGTGACTAACCCTTTTTTAAATATTGCATTAAGTACAAGTAGAGACATCAGTTCAGAAAACAACGTAGATAGTGCCGCCCCTTTTATGCCAAATAGAGGAATAAAGTGATAATTAAGGCCAACATTAAGTAAGGCAATAACCGGCATTTTAAATGCGACAAAACGGTAGCCGGAATACATGAGGATAATCCGGTATGAGATGGTGCCTAGCACAGCGCACAGGGCGGTCAGTGTACATATCAACATGATTGATGCTGAGGCTGCATAGGCCTCACCGTAGACTATTTTTATGATATCTTGACTAAAAAAACCTATTGCAATGATGACTGGTGCACTGAGTGTCAAGGTAATCATATAAAGCAGACGGATACGGTCATTGGCCCGGCTATTATCTCTTTCGGCCGCAATTAATGACATGAAAGAGGTTATTATCGCCATGGGCACCAATACCCAACCTTGTGCAATCGCCATGGCTGCGCTATACAATCCTACCGCATGGTAACCCACAAACTTCGCCAGCATAATTTGGTCTATCCGGGTATAAATCACTATCGCCAGACTTGATAACGTCAGGGGAAAACCGACTTTTAATAAATACAAATTGTAAAAATTGCGGTACTTTGTTTTTAACGGTCCTCTGTGGCTGGTTTTTTTTGCCATTGAGCTATGTTGGTATATCCACCCGCGGACCACAAAAGGAATAAAACTTCTGCCCACTAACGAAACTGCGAACCAGAACAGACCCATATGCATATAAACCAATGATAGGTTAACAGCAACAAATATAACCAATGCGCTATTGTTAATGATCAGATTCATTTTCGATGCTAATGTCGCGTCATAGTACAATTTGTAGATATCGCATAAGGTAAAAAATGTACCCAATAAAAGCACTGCCAAAATGGCTAACTGTGGGCGCGGTAAAAAATAGTGGGCCCAAATCAGTAAACCTGTACTGAAAATAATAAATAGAATAAATTTTAATCGAAGCGACGCCGCCATTAAACTCATGCCACTAAACGGTTTTTTTGCAATGCGATTAAATAAAACATTGTCACTTCCCATTTGTATAAAGGGGAGTATTAACGCAATGATTGAAATCAAATAGCTTAGTGTGCCGAAATTTTCTGGCCCCAAGTAACGTGCAACATACATTGCAGAGATGATGCCCGCAGCAGCTAAGCAACATTTTTCCAGTATAATCCAACACGAATTAAATATAATCGCCCTCATGCTTCCCCTGATGTCATTGAATGGAATTGCGCAATAACTTTGCTGTCTGCAGTATTAATGGGTACTAAACCGCAGGGGCGACCATAAGACATACGTCCGGAATATAACTTGCCGAATGATTAAAAAAATATACTTCGTTCATCTCGCACACAAATAAAAAAAAGTAAAATTTATTCAAAATAATAAAAGTAATATAAATTTTTATATAAAATGTAACGGTATTTTTAACAATTTCATCTCAATGTGGGTTATTGAAAGATTTATACAATAAAAAAAGAGCAAGAATGGATATTCTTGCTCTTTTTAACGTTGGATATATGCAGAAAACGCGTGGTGATAACTATTTGTTTTTTAATGTAAGACAATCAAAAGCCACATCGTCGAATTTAACTATCATGTTATTGCAGGTCAACTCCGCATTAGTTTCATTGCTGTGCCCTGATGGACAGGTAACACTGAATGCCGAAGTTTGATTAAATTCCACCCGCGCCTGGTTGCGGTTATCAAACGTTTGCTTAACAGCGGGAAAGCTGTACATACTGAACACCACTAGCATAATCAATAGGGAAGTATACAATATCACTTTTGTTTTTTTCCTCTGAAATTTATGAAAAAAATAAACTATTGAATTTATTAACCTATGTATTCCACTCATCGGTGGTGTCGTGGCAGCTTTAGATATCCTGGAATGTGAAGGTAAAATCCAGATCGGTTGGGTATGAATGTCTTCCTCAGGGACAGTGTTTTTTTTAGTTTCAGTGATGTCATCCTTCACTATTGCCTCTTTCGGTGCGGTATTCACGGAAGATTCTGTCTCGTTTGTTCCGGTATGATGATTATCATTAAATACAATATTAACCATTTGATTTTCTTCTATTATATAACCGATGCGCGGTATGGTTTTTATGATTTCATGTTTTTCATCACCGATCTTTTGGCGTATGGATTTTATTGTTTGGTTAATGGTTGAATCGGAACAGTATGTTCCTTTCCATATCTGGTCAATTAAATCAGCCCTGCTAACCGCTTCTGGTGAGCGCTGAACCAGGACGCTGAGTATCTGGTACTCTTTCCAACGAAGACGATTATGTGTGCTGGGTGCAATTTTCACATCAAGATGATTGATAGTAATGGGTTGTGTAAGTTTCATTTCCAAATACCTCAAGCTTATTTTTTATTATCATTTTCTACTTGCACGTTACACTGCAACCTAAAATTTACAAGACTTGTAACGCACAAGTCAGTAATATTTTATTTTTTTTATTATAAAATCAGCACCATAATTTTTTCATATCACCTCCTAATAACGCATATGAAATGCGGGGATCCTCCCATGTTAAACGGAAGTATTTAGTGTAATCGATTTACATCGATGCAAACGGTTGCATTGATGTTTCGCTGTTTAAGTCCATATTGGTTGGTCTGTGGTGTTAAGTCCATAACCATTGCGTTGCAAAATTTGGCACTGCATAATATAGCTAAACATGTATTGATTTAGCCAGTACGTAACGTGCCCTACAGCTAAATCGCTGTATATAAGTATCCGACTAGGAACTGTTTTTTTTGAATATAAAGTCACATTATTTTTTATTTAATGCTCCATTTTTTCATTTACCACTTATCTGTTCTGGCCTATTACCACGGCGAATACATGAGAACTCTCCTGGCTATTCTATCAGTGGGCCAAAATAGCGGATCATCGGTCCTGACGTCATAAAAAAGTTGTTATTCAAGATGAAAATTTTTCAAAAAATAATTTATCATATTGAATTTAATTGATTTTTTATATCACCTAATGGATCATGTAAAGTCAATTGGCCAAGTAGGGTTTACGTGTTCAACGACAACTAACCAAGCCGTATGAGGACAAATAATCCTTTTTATTAATGTAGTCTGTAACTTCAGCTTTAGCACGCAATCGATTCGGTAAACCCGGTTATGGTATCTGACGATAGCCTTTAATGTTATGCAGAAATAAATGCTATCGGCTACATCCTCAATTAGGATGATTTGCTGTTAACTCAATAAACCAGCAGGCTATTTGGTGATGTTCATCACGCAATTAGCACAAGCCATATTCACTGAGACCAAAAATGGAACAGGCCTGCCGAGTCCAGATGTTGTGAGCAGGTAGTTCATACTGTGCCCTCTTGCTTCGGTGATATGATTTCACCACTATTTTGCATGGTCTCCTGAATGATATTAGATGTCAAACGCTCTTATACAAACTTCTTTTTGATCTTCAAGTACGTTCAGGCACATCATCATCAATGTATTCATATCGCCAAAGCGCGAGTGACACTTATAGACGCCATCAATGTATTCATATCGCCAAAGTGCGAGTGACACTTATAAAATCCATCTATGGTGTTAAAAAATCCATGTTGTCGGCAAAACCCGCAAACTTGTGGGCCTGCCATAGCTTGCATCGAAATGGCGGTGATCGGATTGTCGCTAGAACGTGATTGTTTCATTGGAACCTCCTCGATTCATATTACGAGAAAATTCTACCTATGAGTACCCATTTTTATGGGAGGTTTATCATACCTTATGTGAAATATCATAAACAAGAGTAAAATCGTTCGTCATTCTGGATGACGCTAATTCTTAATTTCATGAAAAAATTAGGTTTATGTGAAATCACACGATTTTTGTTAGATTTTATCTTTATGCGGGCATTGATTTTATTTTATAAAATTTTATATATTTTACTTGGCAGTAACCGCCCATTTAACGCTTAACATTTTTGAGGCTGCCTTCGGATGTAAACGAGGAAATTACCCTATTTGGCATTGACAGGTTTTTGCAGAGGAATAGCACTTGGAGTGGAATGTTTATCGGTTTTTTTTCTGAGTGAATTCTTAAAAATCCCCCGTTAACTTTATGTTGGCTATAGCCCATTATGAATAATCTTGTTTTTTCAGGTACCATTAAATGGCATTTGATGTTAAACAAGCGACTTTTGTCGTACTGAACAAATGAAACGGACACTAAGATGAATGATTTTTCCATGGTCTGTCGTGTATTAGGCACGTTATTTTACCGCCATCCGCAGGATGCCACGTTGGCACCGTTGCTGGCGTTAATTGCCGAGGGTAAGCTGATGGTCCATTGGCCTCTGGAACAGGACGATTTATTGCAGCGGTTACAGAAAAGCTGTGATCTGCCGGCGCTGGCCGCTGACTATACGCGACTGTTTATTAATAATGCAGCGGATGGCGGCCCTGATGCGGCCGTGTCCCCGTTGCGTAGCGACTGGGTTGCACAAGGGGCGCCCGAGGTCATACCCTTTTTACAGCAGTTAGCCATGCCCCGTGGCGACGGCCCAGCGGACCATTTCGGCGCATTGCTGCTGGCGGGATCCTGGCTTGAAGATCATGCACAGCTTGATGAAACAGCGGCGCAACGCCAGCTGTTTGATAGCTATTTACTGCCCTGGAGCCAGGGTTTCCTCGGCAAAGTCGAGGCCTGCGCTAACGGTGATTTTTACCGCACGCTAGCGATCGTCTCACGGGAAGCACTGCAGGCTCTGCGCGAAGAGCTGGACGAGACGCCGGACGATGTGCCGCAATCATAATTCCCTAATAACCTAAGTCAATCACCAGCTTGCCTGGTTTAACCTCAAGTCCCTGAGCCAGTTTTTTGGCCAGGGCTTCGTTCTTACTGCGTCCGGCATCCAGGGTATAGGCCGGCGTATTGTCAAAGTAAGACTTGAGCGAACGATCCAGATAAGGTTTTAACGCGCTAAACGTGGTCTCTACGTTAGCCGGTTGCACCTGGTAATCCAGCAATTGCATATCCTTGAGATAAATCGCGCCCTGCGTTTTGTCGAAAACCGGCTGGGCTTGTAGCGTCAGTTTTGCATTGGCCTGCTGTGATCCCCATAAGGTGTCAATATTCACCTTGGCATCGCCGGTCAACCGTACTTTATTCGGTTCGGCACGGCCAATTTCACTGGCCAGTCCAGTGACGACAATCTGGGCATTAGCCAGTCCTGGAACGCCAATGTCCTTCTTGAAATTATTATGTTTCGCCAGATAACCGTTCACATCCTGCTCACTTATCTGGTATTGCGTCAGCTTGCTACAGCCACTTAACAGGCCGCTGGCCAACGTGCAGCCGAACATTATGGCCAATACCGCAACAGTCCGCTTGTTCATTGTGTCCCCGATGGTGGTGTAATGATGAGTAGTGAATGCTGGTATTGGCCATCGCGCAGGTTGCGGCCCGCAGGGTGGTAACACCAGGCGGGTGATTATTGAGCCATACGGGTCAACAGGTTAACCTGGGTCAGTTGCGCCAGATTATCGCGATAATCCGCTACCCGGGTTGGCCAGTCCAGTCCGGCGACGAGGGTTAAGGTACGCAGGCGCGAAAATAAATGAATATCATCATCCGACAGTTCGCCATTGCAAGCGTGGGTCTGCTCGATTAACGGCTCCAGTTCTCGAAATTGCTGGTTAACCTGGTTGATTAACGTCGGACTATGAGCAAGATGCTGTTCAAAGCTTCCGTTAACCGTCTGTTTTTTAATGGAAAAGTAGGCGCGCGCAGCTGGGGTCGCAAACTCCTCAAACGGGGCATTGGCATTGCGCGGCAATACCAGCGGATAGGCGCTGACATGATTCATCGCCAGCCATTCGGCAATCGCTGGATTATGGGTCCCGGTAAGTAGCGGCCGGCCATACTGCTGATCGATATAATGCACGATATCCATGCTTTCCGGCATATAACTGCCATCTTCCATCTGCAAAATAGGCACCATTTTCTGACCCACCATACTGATTGGCGTGGCCTCATTATTGTTAAGCAGTACCTCTAGGCCGACGGGAACATTTTTCAGACCAAATATGGATCTGGCCTTAACACAAAACGGGCAATGCTCATATATATAGAGTTTCATCATCACGATCTTCTCCTGGTAGACGCCAAAGGGCCTAGGCGTAAAGTCGGCTAGGAAATGCGCTCGCGATCGCCCGCACCCAAAAAGGGTGAGGGTCGTCATTGTCAAAGGATAACCAATATTGCCGGTCCTGTCGCCCCACGTGTTGCCCAGTCTATTAGCGTCCGCTAAGCATGGCCGGTTCAATCCGGCGCTGGTGAAATTGCCGATACAGGCCCAAGAGGGTCGCCAAACCGATAAAACCCAGCATAAACCAAGGCAGGCTGGGCAGGGCAAGCTGGTGGCCAACATCATACAACCAGCCGCCGCCGCTGTAACCGATGGCACCGCCCAACGCCAGACCCAGACGGCTAAAACCCAGGTAGCTGCCTCTGGCGCGGTTATCGGCCAACGAGGCACCCAGGGTTTCCCGTGCGGGTTCGGCAATGATCGACCCCACATAAAACAACCCAATCAAGCTAAACAGCATCTGCAGATCGTCGATCAAACCGATGGGGAACAGGCTCAATGTCATGATCAATAGCCCGCACATCAGTCTGAGTTCCAGACTAAAATGCCTTTCGCTCCAGCGGGCAATGGGATAGAGCAACGTCAGTGACAGCACCGCTTCAATCGCGTACATCCATTTCACCGCCGAGGGGTGGCCCGCCACTTCATTGACCTTGATCGGCAGCATCAACATCACCTGCACTGCCAGCATATAATAACCAGTCAGCGTCAGTACGTAAGTGACAAAACGACGATCCTTTAAGACCCGCAGCATCCCTTCCAACATCGGCGCGCGCACCGACGAAATACGATAAGCTGGTAACAGCCAGGCGTTAAAAATAGCCGCCAGAATAAACATTAGCGCGCCTGCCCAACACACCAGATGGAAATCGTATTTCAGCAGCCAACTGCCAATAAGCGCACCGATCACCGAGCAAGCGCTATCCTGCATCATCAATATCGAAAAAAAACGCCCACGCTGATTAGGCCGAATCAGCTTCACCACCAGCGCAGTTCGCGGTGGATCAAACAGCGTTCCACCAAGCCCCGACAGAATGCAAGAAAGCCAGAGTATCCAGGGCTGATCCGCCATAGCCATAATGGCGAAGCCCATCGCGCGCAACAACATTCCCGTAATAATCATGGGTTTTGCACCCAGCCGGTCAGCAATGGCGCCGCCAAAAATCCCCAACCCCTGTTGAACCAGTTGGCGCAAACCAAGGGCGATCCCCACCAATAACGCCGCCCAGCCTAACTGATCAACAAATCGGATGGAAATGAGCGGAAACACGACAAAAAAACCCAGAACAACTAACATATTATCCAACAGCAAAAAAGACTTACCTAAGCTCCTGGCTTGCGATACCGATGACATACATCTCCACGAATCAAATGATCTAATA